>JAFXEW010000094.1 GCA_017513625.1 Lachnospiraceae bacterium
GAAAACGAATCGCCAAATGTGGTGTTTCTCGGAAGGCAGCCTTTCCAAGGGGATTTGTGTCTTTTCAGGCAAGAACACCTGCCACGGCTTTGTCCGCAGGGGATGTACATGGATCATTGTTTTGGAAGCAAATGCGAGAATTTCTTAATGTGCGGGGCTTTGGAATCGGGTTCCTGTTTTTATGGTCTTGAACAAAAAAAGTGCCCTGTTCGCAGTAGACGGAAGATAGAGGTTTAACTCTAGATTCCGTTCGGTTGCGAACAGGGCGCTTATTTTTGTCCCAGCTCATAAAAACAGGGACTAATCATAAATTCCAAAGCCGCACATTTAGTAATTCCGCATTTGCTTACCACAATGATCCATGTACATCCCCTGCGGACAAAGCCGTGGCAGGTGTTCTTGCCTGAAAAGACACAAATCCCCTTGGAAAGGCTGCCTTCTGAGAAACACCACATTTGGCGATTCGTTTTCCGGGGCCCAAGACTGTGCTGCAAGGTACGGGACAAGACAAAGGCGCTAACGTAATGACATTGCAGGTCGCATTACGGGACTTTTATTTCGGGGCTTTATTCCGTAGTAAGGTACTTCCTGTAATCACTGGGAGAGCAGCCTCTGATTTGGCGGAACGCCCGGTTAAAGGAAGAAATACTTTTAAAGCCTGACTGAAACGCGATTTCTGTAATATTCAGGTCGGATTCGGCCAAAAGAGTCTGCGCTTTTTTGACACGTTGAATTGTCAGGTACTCCGTGAAATTATATCCTGTAGCCAGTTTAAATACTCTTGAAAAATAGTAGATACTAAATCCGAACAGGTTGGCAATGGAGTCCAGGCTTAAGGGCCTGTCACAATTTTCATTAATGTGGATACAAGCCTGATTCATTTTATCAATGGTCTGATATGAACAATTGGACATGCCGCCGGAAACGGACTGACGGTTCAGCTGTTTTACATATAAGCCCAGTTGAATAAACATCTGATACAGACAGATGCGCATCTCTACATTTTTAAATATAAGAGTAGAGGAAGAAAATTCTCGGAGCTTTATTAAATGCTCCATCATATTTTTGGAAAGCTCGGGCAATTCAAAATGATTAATATGATGGATGGAACGGAAGCTGTTCAGATAAGGAACAAATTCCTGCAATTCATTGATGGTAGCACCGGGAAACTGAATGGCTATCAGTTGCCTGTCCTTGTTGCTGACAATCTCATGTAATTCTCCCGTCCAGGTAAAAAGAATATCACCGGGAGTAAGGGAAAAGGGTGTGTGGTTGATTCTGACCACGGGTGGTTCCGTAATAACGGCATCATTCGGCAGAGCAATGATTTCCACGTACTGATGCCAGTGAAGGGGAAAGTCTTCCGGATAATTGGGAGCTGCAATATAGTTTATTCCCGTGTATAACTGCAGTTTCTCGAAATGCTCATTTTTTGTCATAAAAATTCACCTCTCAACAGTTACAGACAATATAGTTACTTCCTTACAATGTAGCGTACACTATATATAGGTTGATGTCAAGAAAAGAGAATGGGTGTTTAGTTGAAAAATGACAAAATATGACCAGTATAAGGCAATGAATTATGAGAACAGCAAGACAAATAAGATTATAATTCAGACTGTAAAGGTAGTTAAACTGATTAGAAGAGAGAGAGGTATACATAATGGGTAATTACGAGAAATTGGCACATCGCAGGGCAAAAAAGAGTATCCGGGTTACAGATGGAGCAGGTAATCCCCTGGCTAATACCACATTTAGATTAAAGCAGACCAGACATGCGTTCCTGTTTGGTTGCGGAGCATTTGATATCAATGACTACTTTGCCACCCAGGATCCCGAGAGAAAGAAAGTGCTGGAAGAAAGACTTGCTTTGTGGACGGATTTGTTTAATTACGGTACACTTCCTTTTTACTGGGGCGGTTATGAGCCGGTAGAAGGTCAGCCTAAGTGGGAAAGCAGAATGGCAGCCGCAAAGTATATGAAGGAGCGTAACATTGAAGTAAAAGGTCATCCTTTGTGCTGGCACACTGCTTGTGCAAACTGGCTGATGGAGTATGATAATACTACTATTTTGGATAAACAGTTAAAGAGAATAGAAAGAGATGTCACCCAATTCAAGGGCACCATTGATATTTGGGATGTTATCAATGAAGTAGTAATTATGCCCGATTATGACAGATATGATAATGCCATTACCAGAATATGTCTGGAGCACGGCAGAGTAAATCTGATCAAGAAGGTATTTGATGAGGCAAAATCAGCGAATCCGGATTCAGTACTGCTTTTAAATGATTTTAATACCTCCGTGGCATATGAAATCCTGATTGACGGTGCATTACAGGCCGGAGCACCCATTGATGTAATCGGTATCCAGTCCCATCAGCATCAGGGCTTCTGGGGAAAAGAGAAGCTTAATAAGGTGTTAGAGCGTTACGAGAGATTTAAAAAGCCCATCCATTTTACAGAGAATACTTTTGTGTCAGGAGATTTACTTCCTGCACATATTGTGGATTTAAATGATTTTCAGCCGGAAGTATGGCCTTCTACCCCTGAGGGAGAAGAACGTCAGACGCGGGAGTGGGAAGAAATGTACCGAATCCTGTTTGAGCATCCCTATGTGGAAGCTGTAACCGGATGGGATTTTGCGGACGGTATGTGGTTAAATGCACCCAGTGGAGTGATAACTAAGGATAATCAGGTAAAACCCGTATATAGGAGGTTAAAAGAATTATTTAAGGGTGAATGGTGGACGGATGTTGAAGTGCATACGGATGAAAACGGATGCATGGAAGTAGAAGGATTTAAGGGAGATTATGTACTTGAATGTGAAGGGATGAGTGCGTCCCTTGACCTTCGGGTATCCGTTGCAGACCTGCAGACGGTGGTTATGAACCTTACTGTGTAAGGATGAAACGAGGAAGTATGAAAGATGAATAACAAAAATGTAACAGATATGACTGTGGGAAGTCCCGTGGGACATATTATTAAGTTTGCATTGCCTTTATTGCTGGGGAATCTGTTCCAGCAATTGTACAACATGGTGGATTCCATTGTAGTAGGTAACTTTGAGGGGGCAGATGCGTTGGCATCCGTGGGAACCTGTGGCTCCATGAACTTTTTGTTCTTTTCCTTAAGTTCGGGTCTGGCAATCGGTATCGGAATTATCGTGGCTCAGTTTTTTGGAGCCGGTGATGAAAAGAACGTGCGTAATACCATAGCAAACTCCATTTATGTACTGGCAGGAGCAGCTATTACGGTAAGTTTTATCGGTATATTATTTACGCCGGCCATATTGAGGCTGCTTGGAACACCGGACCATCTCATAGGCAATTCCATTATTTACATGCGAACTACCTGTGCAGGCATTATTTTTATTGCTAGCTATAACGGAGTGGCGGCATTGCTTAGGGCATTGGGAGATTCCAGGACGCCTTTGTACTTTTTGATTCTGTCCAGCATTATTAATGTGGTGCTGGATCTGGCCTTTGTATTGGTGTTGGGTCTGGGAGTATTCGGTGTGGCACTGGCAACCATTATTGCACAGGCAGTATCGGCCATATGTTGTATTATATACGCATATCGCAAGATAGAATATTTCAGACTGACCAGGGAGCAGTTAAGACCCAATCCCCAGATTATTGTGAATTCTTTTAAACTGGGCGTACCCATTGCTTTACAGAATTCCATGATTGCCGTGTCCTGTATGGTATTACAGGGAGTGGTAAACTCCTTTGGCGGAACTGTTATGGCAGCTTATACGATTATAGGCAGAATTGAACAGATTGTACAGCAACCCTATGGTTCCTTGGGAATGGCACTGACTACTTACAGTGGACAGAATATGGGCGCAGGCAAGGTGGACCGTGTAAAGAAAGGTTTCCGGCAGGCTACTCTGATTGCGTTGGTTTTCAGCCTGACGCTGGTTCCCGTTGCATATATTTTCGGTGAACAGATCGTCGGGATTTTTGTAAAGGAGCCGGAGGTAATCGCTATCGCGGCAAAAGCTTTACGCATCAACAGTCTCTGTTATTTCGGACTGGGAATGATTTATGTACCCCGGGCAGTGCTTAACGGTTGCGGTGATACAGGGTTTGCTATGTTAAACGGTATCACGGAAGTGGCCTGCAGAGTGATTTATTCAGAAGTGCTGACCAAGATTCCTTTTTTAGGATATTGGGGTATCTGGATTACCACAGGTGCTACCTGGGTGACTACCGCAGCAGTATGTGTGGGCAGGTATTTTAAGGGCAAATGGATGCACAAATCCGTGGTAGAGCGTAAACAGAGTTAAAATAATGCTTTACTTTTGATAAGATTAGAGTTATATTATTGTTTAATAAAAGTTCATGCAATAAAACGTTGAAGAGAAGAGTAGTGCAGGAGATATTCCCAGAGAGAACCGCCGTGGTGACACGAGCTGAAAGTGGTTTGTTTAGAACTTGTATGAAGACCGGCTCTGAGTGGCTTTAATACAGCCCGGCAGCTCCCGTTACGAGCAAATGAAGTGGCAGCGTATGACTTAAGTCATGGTTGCAACAAGGGTGGAACCGCGTTTATTACGTCCCTTGCAATAGTTATTATTGCAAGGGACTTTTTTTACTTTATAAGAATTGGTTTAAGGAGGAGAAGAGTATGAAGATTACGTTAAAAGACGGTTCTGTAAAGGAATATGCAGAGAAAAAAAGTGTATATGAGATTGCTTTGGACATCAGTGAAGGTCTGGCACGTGTAGCCTGCTGCGGCAGTGTAAACGGCAAAGTGGTTGACTTAAGAGAAGAGATTGATTATGACTGTGAATTAAGTATTTTGACAGCAAATGATAAGGAAGGTCTGGCAACACTGCGCCATACCACTTCCCATGTTATGGCAGAAGCTGTTCAGAGACTGTTCCCCGATGCAAAGGTAACCATCGGTCCAAGCATTGAGAACGGTTTCTATTATGACTTTGACCATGCACCTTTTTCCAGAGAAGATTTGGATGCCATTGAAGCTGAGATGAAAAAAATCATTAAGGCCGGAGCCAAGCTTGAGAAATTTACCATGCCCAGAGAAGAAGCCATTAAATTCATGGAAGAGAAGGGTGAGCCTTATAAGGTGGAATTGATCCGTGATCTTCCCGAGGATGCTGTGATTTCCTTTTACAGTCAGGGCGACTTCGTGGATTTGTGTGCAGGCCCTCATCTGATGAGTACCAAGGGAATTAAAGCATTTAAGCTTATTTCATCTTCCGGTGCTTACTGGAGAGGTAAGTCTGAAAATGCGATGTTGCAGCGTATTTACGGTACTGCATTTAATAAAAAAGAAGAGCTTGAAGAGTATTTGGCATATCTTGAAAATATCAAAACCCGTGACCATAACCGTTTGGGGCGTGAGATGGAACTGTTTACCACAGTGGATGTGATTGGTCAGGGTCTGCCTCTTCTGATGCCTAAGGGTGCCAAGATGATTCAGACCATGCAAAGATGGATTGAAGATGAAGAGGAAAAGCGCGGATATGTACGTACGAAGACTCCTTTGATGGCAAAGAGTGATTTGTACAGGATTTCCGGTCACTGGGATCATTACAAAGAGGGTATGTTTGTGCTTGGTGACGAAGAAAAGGATAAAGAAGTGTTTGCACTTCGGCCCATGACCTGTCCTTTCCAGTACTATGTATATAAGGCAAGTCAGAAGTCTTATCGTGATTTGCCTATCCGCTACGGCGAGACCTCTACATTATTCCGTAATGAGGACTCCGGTGAAATGCACGGTCTTACCAGAGTGCGGCAGTTTACCATTTCCGAAGGACATCTGGTGGTGCGTCCCGATCAGATGGTTGAGGAGTTCAAGGGCTGTCTGGCATTGGCTAAGTATTGCCTGGATACACTGGGTGTGGGTGATGATGTAACCTATCGTCTTTCCAAATGGGATCCAAACAATAAAGAAAAGTATGTGGGAAGCGAAGAAGTATGGGAAGAGACCCAGCAGAACATCCGTAATGTGTTAAATGAACTGGAAATACCGTTCTATGAAGGCGAAGGCGAGGCTGCTTTCTATGGACCCAAGGTAGATATTCAGGCTAAAAATGTATATGGTAAGGAAGACACCATGATTACCATCCAGTGGGATGCAGTTTTGGCAGAACAGTTTGATATGTACTATATTGACCAGAACGGTGATAAGGTACGTCCTTACATTATTCACAGAACATCCATGGGATGTTATGAGAGAACCCTGGCATGGCTCATTGAGAAGTACGAAGGTAAGTTTCCTACATGGCTTTGTCCTGAGCAAGTACGTGTACTACCTATTTCCGAGAAATATTCCGATTATGCAAAGCAGGTGGAAGCACAGTTAAAGGATAACGGTATTCTGGCAACCATGGATAACCGTTCCGAAAAAATCGGCTTTAAAATCCGTGAAGCCAGACTGCATAAAGTTCCTTACATGCTGGTTGTGGGACAGAAGGAAGAAGAGGACGGTCTGGTATCCGTAAGAAGCAGATTTGCGGGAGATGAAGGACAGAAGACGCTGGATGAGTTCATAGACCAGATTTCCAAAGAAATAAGGACAAAAGAAATTCGTAAAGAAGTTGAAAATTTGTCTGAAAAATAGTATAATATTTCCAAAATAGTGTATTAATTCCAAGTGTTATAATTTTGCGAACCACTGGGCACACTGAAAATGCATGAAATCATTTAATGCAGAAGGAGGTTTGCTATGGCAGAGTTAAAATGTGGAGCAAAGAATTGCACTTATAATGAAAACAGTTTGTGCTGTAAGGGAGATATTATGGTAGGCGGTAAGCACGCCTGCAAAATGGATGAAACCTGTTGTGAAAGTTTCGTTCAGAGAAAAAGTGATAAAGTAACCAGTTCCATTTCTCATCCCAGTAAAATGATCAGCATTGATTGTGAAGCCGAGAAATGTATGTACAACAAAAATTATAAGTGTGTAGCCGAACACGTGGATATCAGAGGTTGTAACGCATGTGACTGCAGAGAAACCGCATGTGCAACATTTACTGAGAAGTAGTCAGATATGTGCAGGTCCATACATGGTACAACATGTATGGACCTGTATTGTAGAAAGCAGAATCCGGGGCCTGTTGATGCAATGGAGTGCTGGCAGATGGGAAGGAGCTGAACGTGTTGAAGAAGTACAGAGGAATTATTTTTTTTCATGTAGTTTTTTTGGGAATTTCCCTTGTAATGCTGTTTAGTTGTCTGGGATATGTTAATTACGTAAAGACACATGGTTATACATATAAGATGGGGGATTTTTCCACCAAATATGACATAACGCTGTCCCGTGCCAAAGAATGGAGTGAGGTTTCCCACGGTTTTGTACACGGTATGCAGTATGACGGTGTAATTTATAACAACACGGATGAGGTATTGTCTGACTGGAAGGTAGAGATTAAGTTTATTAAGAATTGTAAGGTGGACAGTTACTGGAACGGAACAGTTACTTACGAAGATGATGTGATGACACTGGAGTGTCTGGATTATAATAAAAATGTGGATCCCCACAACTATCAACCATTTGGTTTTGTATTGCATGCAAATAAGCTGGATAATGTGGAGGAATGCTCCGTTACCTTCTATAAGCCGGTGTATATTACAGACTTCTGGCAGTTCTGGTGTTCGGTTATTGGATTATTCATTCTGGTAATTGTAGACATTACCCTGTTGGTTGTTTACATCAGAAACAGGGAAATGAGAGCCAGACAGAAGATTGCCCAGGATATCATTACCCAGAGCTTCACTACTTTTGCAAATATCATTGATGCAAAGGACCCGTACACCAGAGGTCATTCCGTAAGAGTGGCTATCTATTCCCAGGAAATTGCCCGTAAGATGGGACTTACCGAGCAGGAACAGGAGCATATTTTCATGGTAGGAAGTGTGCACGATATCGGAAAAGTGGGTATATCCAATTCTATACTGCAAAAGAAAGGAAAGCTTACCGGGGATGAGCGTGAGGAGATGAAGCACCATGTAGATATCGGTGCAGATATGTTGCGTGATTTTACAGCCGTAAAAGATATCCAAAGCGGAGCCATGTACCATCATGAGTGGTATGACGGCAGCGGATATACCAGAGGAATAAAGGGAGAGGATATTCCTTTGTTTGCCCGGATTATCGGAGTGGCAGATTCCTTTGACGCCATGAGCAGCGACAGATGTTACAGACCCCGTCTGGATATGGATGTGATTATAAATGAGTTACATCGTTGCAGCGGTACGCAGTTTGATCCGGAAGTGGTGAAAGCGGTGTTGGAATTGAT
The DNA here is from genome assembly GCA_017513625.1 of Lachnospiraceae bacterium. Taxonomy (GTDB): domain Bacteria; phylum Bacillota; class Clostridia; order Lachnospirales; family Lachnospiraceae; genus Acetatifactor. The sequence goes on from JAFXEW010000094.1 coordinate 8,270, forward strand.
TGAGGAAGGCAAGATTCCGGTTCAGTTACCCAATGATCCGGTATTTACCGCGGATTATACATAATCTTTAAAGAAAGTGTTGACACATAAAGAACTGTGTGATAGTATATGTTTTGTGTGTAAGCACGTTAATAATTGTAGCAAGCAGAGTATCCACTCTCACCTTACAACAATCAGGTTCGTAAGTGTTCAGATTTTCTACATCGGGATATTGTTCCGATGCGTGTTGATTGTGATTTCAGTGGATAGTTATGCTATCCACTTTTTTTATGGAGGGTAAAACCATTAGCGATTATATCATTAACGAACAGATTAAAGACAAAGAAGTGCGTGTAATCGGTGAAAACGGTGAACAGCTTGGAGTTATGCCTACTAAGGAGGCTTTAAAACTTGCAGAAGAAGCAGAACTGGATTTAGTAAAGGTTGCACCTACCGCAAAGCCTCCCGTATGCAGAATTGTTGATTACGGTAAGTTCAAGTATGAACAGCTCAGAAAAGAGAAAGAGGCAAAGAAAAAGCAGAAGGTTATTGAAGTAAAGGAGATTCGTCTTTCTCCCAACATTGATACCAATGACTTGAACACCAAGATTAATGCAGCCAGAAAGTTTTTAACTAAGGGAGATAAGGTAAAGATTACCTTACGTTTCCGTGGCCGTGAGATGGCACACATGAATAACAGTAAGCACATTCTGGATGATTTTGCTGAGAGTCTTAAGGATGTAGCTGTAGTTGAAAAAGCCCCTAAGGTTGAGGGCAGAAGTATGACAATGTTTTTAACTGAGAAGCGATAATGCACACAGTTAGAATAGATTAATGAAATTTAGGAGGAATTCGTTATGCCCAAAATGAAGACAAGCAGAGCGGCAGCTAAGCGTTTTAAAGTGACAGGAACAGGTAAATTAAAGAGAAGCAAAGCTTACAAGAGCCATATCTTGACCAAGAAATCTACTAAGAGAAAACGTAATCTTAGAAAAGCTGCAATGACAGATGCAACCAATGTAAAGAATATGAAGAAGATTTTACCTTATTTATAATTAGGTTAGGAGGAAAGTAGACAATGGCAAGAATTAAAGGTGGCTTAAATGCCAGAAAGAAACATAACAGAGTTTTAAAGCTTGCAAAAGGTTACAGAGGTGCCAGAAGCAAGCAGTATAGAATTGCAAAGCAGTCCGTAATGAGAGCATTAACCAGCTCTTATGCAGGCAGAAAAGAGAGAAAGCGTCAGTTCAGACAGCTGTGGATCGCTCGTATCAATGCAGCAGCAAGACTGAATGGTCTTTCTTACAGCAAGTTTATGTACGGCTTAAAGTTGGCAGGTATTGAAATGAACAGAAAGATGCTTGCTGAGATGGCTGTAAATGATGCAGACGGTTTTAAGACCCTTGCAGAACTTGCAAAGAGCAAACTGGCTTAATAAAGAATTCAGGAGATGTGCCCGGCAGGATTATGCCGGGCATTTTTTGAAACATGGTTATTTTTTTTGATATTGATGGTACATTAATAGATGAATCAGAACAAATGCCTCATAGCGCAAGGGAGGCAATTAGGGAAGCAAAAGAAAACGGGCATATATGTATGATTAACACGGGCAGGGCCGCAAATATGGTAAGTGAAGACTTGCGGAAGATGGCCGGGATGGATGGCTATCTCTTTGGCTGTGGTACAATGATTGAGTATCGCGGAGAAATTCTTTTCCACAAGACTTTCACTGTATCCGAGGCTGAAAATATTATAGAAGGACTGCGTCGTTATCAGATTGATGCGGTCTTAGAAGGGGCATCCCGTACATTTTGTCCCTATCCGGAGGAAACTTTTTCCGTAGAGTTTCGCAGGTTTTCCGAAAAATGGTTAAGGGACGGATATCGGTGCTATGCATGGGACAATGCAGCCGGATATTTTGATAAATTTTATTCTTATATGGGAGATAAAAAGAATCGGGAAGGTTTCATGGAGGAGTTCGGAGACCGCCTTGACTTTATAGATAGAGAAAAAGGGTATTACGAAGTGACGCCCAAGGGATTTTCCAAGGCATCCGGTATGGAGCGTATGGCAGGTATTATGCAATTTTCCATGGATGATACAGTGGCAATCGGAGACAGTAACAATGACTTGTCTATGCTTAAACGTGCAGGCAGGGCGGTTGCAATGGCAAAATCCTCTGCGGAGGTATTAAAGACGGCTGATTTTATAACCACAGATGTGAACGACGAAGGCATACGGAATGCTCTCAAGTGGTTGGGGGCTATATAGACAAGTATATAAAAATAAGGTATGATGGATAGGAAATGTAAGCAGAAAGGATCTATCAGATGAGGATATTAGGAGATTTACAGCCTGCAAAGGTATTTTACTATTTTGAAGAAATCAGCAGGATTCCCCATGGTTCAGGCAATACGAAAAAAATTAGTGCATATCTGACTGATTTTGCCAGGGAGAGGGGACTGGAACATATACAGGATGAGGCAGGCAATGTGATTATCATGAAAGCGGCTACGCCGGGATATGAAACAGAGCCGGCCCTGATATTACAGGGACACATGGACATGGTGGCGGTGCAGACACCGGACAGTACCAAGGATATGACTATAGAAGGGCTTGAACTTTCAATAGACGGAGACTATGTATATGCCAAAGAGACTTCTCTGGGCGGAGATGACGGTATTGCCATAGCGTATGCCCTTGCTATATTAGACGCAGATGATTTAAAGCACCCTGCTTTGGAAGTGGTGATTACCGTGGATGAAGAAATCGGGCTGTTAGGAGCAGGTGTGATAGACTTATCCATGCTTAAAGGAAGCAGAATGATTAACCTGGATTCGGAAGAGGAAGGGATATTCTGGACCAGCTGTGCAGGTGGTGCTACGGCAGACTGTAAAATAGAAGTAAAAAGAGAGAAAATAGAAGGAATAAAGCTCCATGTGCTTTTGCATGGCTTACAGGGAGGGCACTCAGGTTGCGAAATCCATAAAGAACATGGCAATTCCAATGCCATGGCAGGAAGAATGCTCTATGCCCTTGCAGGTAAGTACGAGCCGGCACTGATGTTTGTAAATGGTGGACTGGCTGACAATGCCATTCCCAGACAGACGGAGATGGTACTGGTAGTTCCTGAAGAGAATGTCGATGCAGTGCAGGCTGACATACAGCACATGGCAGTGGCATTAAGAGAGGAAATGGGAGTTAAAGACCCGGAATTTGCTGTTACGGTCTGTGTACGGGAGTCAGGATGCTTTGAGGCAGTAACAGTGGAAGATACCCGCAGAGCAGCAGCTTTTGTCCATGGTATGCCTGCCGGCGTGCAGGCCATGAGTGCGGATATTCCCGGCTTGGTGGAAACTTCATTGAATATGGGTATTCTGTGCATGGAAGAGAACTGTCTGCATGGTAAGTTCTCTGTAAGGAGCAGCGTAGAAAGTGCTAAAGAAGCGCTGTTGCGGAAGCTGGAGGCAATCTGTGTTCTTGCTGGAGGCAGCATGGTAGTGACCGGAGAATATCCCGGTTGGAAATATCGTACAGATTCCCCTCTGCGCGACAAAATGGTGCGTGTTTATCAGGAAATGTATGGAAGCATGCCCCGCGTGGAAGCGATTCATGCAGGTCTGGAATGCGGTATTTTGGGAAGTAAGATTCAGGATTTGGATTGTGTATCCATGGGACCTGATATGTACAATGTGCATACTACAGAAGAGAAACTCAGTATTTCCTCCACTGCTAAGGTGTGGGAATATCTGGTGCGTTTATTGGAGGAAAAGGATAAATGATACTTTTTCAAAGTGACTACCTGGAAGGAGCACATCCGTTGATTTTGGAACGCCTGATGCAGACCAATATGGAGCAGACTCCCGGGTATGGAGCAGACGATTATTGTAAAATTGCGGCAGACAAAATCCGAAGCTTATGTGAAGCAGATAAGGCAGAGGTTCATTTCATGGTAGGTGGAACCCAATCCAATCTGACAGTTATCGGAGCGTTGCTTCGCAGTTATCAGGGAGTAATTTGCGCCGATACCGGGCATATCAATGTACATGAAACAGGTGCAATAGAGGCTACGGGGCACAAGGTACTGGGACTTCCCTGCGAGGACGGCAAACTTACTGCGGCTCAGGTGAAAGAATATTATTATAATCATATGAATGATTCAAACAGGGAGCATATTGTACAGCCGGGAATGGTGTATATCTCTAATCCTACGGAATTAGGGACTATTTACACCAGGATGGAACTGGAAGCTCTTTATAAGGTGTGTAGTCAGTGCGGACTGTATTTGTTTATGGACGGTGCCAGACTGGGATACGGACTTAAGGCACCCGATAATGACCTGACTATGGTTGATATAGCCCGGAATTGTGATGTTTTTTATATTGGCGGCACCAAGGTGGGCGCGTTGTTCGGAGAAGCCATAGTGATTAGCAATCCGGCACTTCAAAAGGATTTCAGGTATTATATGAAGCAGCGTGGCGGAATGTTGGCCAAGGGAAGGCTCCTGGGACTACAGTTTGACACTTTGTTTACAGATGATTTGTATTTCAGGATTGCAGGACATGCAATTGAACTGGCAGAAGAACTCAGAGGCGCTTTTAAGCGCAAAGGCATTGCCTTTTTAGTGGAAAATCATACCAATCAGTTATTTCCCGTGCTTCATGATGAGCAGATAGCATATCTTGGGGAAAGGTTTGGTTTTTCTTACGAGAGAAGGGTGGATGAATGTCATAGTGCGGTCCGTTTTTGCACCAGCTGGGCTACAAAAGCTGAGGATGTACAAACATTAATAGAAGCTATAGAGAATTTATAGGGAAGAAAAAAGGAGTAGGATGATGAAGGATAAAAAAGACAGAATAAGTCAAATCAGAAATCTCATGATTTTTGGTGCGTTTCTGGTCCTTGTACTTATTTACAGTAAATATGTTTTTAAAGGAATCGGACTTGCATTCAGTATTATAAAACCCTTTGCCATCGGCGGCGTAATTGCTTTTATTATTAATATTCCAATGAACGGAATAGAGAAGCGTATGCTGAAAAAGTGGCAGGGGAAATCCGCTGACACGTTAAAAAGACCAATAAGTATGATTTTAGCATTGCTTTTTCTGGCCTTAATTCTTACGGCAGTGGTGCTTGTGGTGGTGCCCCAATTAACAGTTACTTTTGCAGAATTGGGTAAAAAGATTCCGGTATTCATCAATAATATGTGGGAAGAGCTTTTGGATTTTTCCAGACAATATCCCCAACTGCAACAGGAGCTTGCCCGTATAGATATCAAAGAGTTTAACTGGGAAAATATTCTGGCAGCAGTTTTTGCGTTTCTGAAGAATGGTGTGGGGAGCATTATGACATCCACCATAGGTGTGGCTTCCAGTATTATCGGCGGTATTATAAATGGTGTGATTTCTTTTATTTTTGCATTATACATTCTTACTCAGAAAGAGAGGCTGGCAGACCAGGGAACACGTGTGATAGAAGCCTATGCATCCGAAACTGTGGCAGAACGCATATTGTATGTGTTCCGAATGTTGAATAAGAATTTTACCAATTTTGTTACCGGACAATGTTTGGAGGCAATTGTACTGGGGGTATTGTTCTTTGCGGCGATGTCTGTGCTTGGCATGCCTTATGCACTTCTTATCGGTGTATTAATTGCATTTACGGCATTGATTCCTGTAGTGGGAGCTTTTATCGGTTGCGGCGTGGGGGCATTCCTGATTTTGATTGATGATCCCATGCAGGCATTATGGTTTGTGATTATGTTTTTGATTATCCAGCAGTTGGAGGGGAATCTGATTTATCCCAAAGTAGTAGGCAATTCAGTGGGATTACCTGCTATCTGGATACTGATGGCTGTCAGTGTGGGCGGCAGTCTATTTGGTGTCGCAGGTATGTTGTTCTTTATTCCTCTGCTTTCTACCTGTTATGCCTTACTGCGTGATGATGTGAATAAGCGTAATGCTGTAAGACGAAGGGAGACTCCGCCGGCAAAGGATGAAGAATGTGAAGAAATAAATGAAGAATTACCGGAAATAAATGATTCGGATGTGGAAAAGGAAGAAGATGTACCGGTTCCTGCTACAGAAAATCATGGCTAAAATGACTATAGAAAGTCCCTTTTAAGTGGACAAATGTGTATATTGTTACAAAAACAAAAAAAATAAAAAAAACTATTGCTTTTTAGAAATGCATATGCTAATATACTATTTGTTCACGGGGTGTGGCTCAGTTTGGTTAGAGCGCCGTCTTAGGGAGGCGGAGGTCGCGAGTTCGAATCCCGCCACTCCGACGAGAGATCAGCAGACGCGCTGGTCTCTTTTTTTACAGATTTACGATAGAGATTGCAAAAATTGTATATACAAATACGAAACATTGTGATAGAATTAAGAAAAATGTACAATTGATGCTGATTATGTACAAATGACGAACCGGATATTACGTGGGTCGATGGATAGCAGGTGATAGCATGAGTAAAATAACAGAACAGGAAGTACTGGAAGCATTAAAAAACAAAGAAATGCAAGTATATTATCAGCCGCAGTATGACACCTTGAGCAAGAAGCTGAAAGGTGCGGAAGCATTGGTACGCTGGTTTAGACCTGATGGTACTTTAGTAATGCCCGGTGCATTTATTCCGCTTTTGGAAGAAACCTCGGCAATATTGCAACTGGACTGGTACATGACAGAGCGCGTCTGTGAATTTTTAAATAGGCAGAAAGCGGAGGGTTTGACACCTGTTCCTATTTCTATTAATTATTCCAGAAGGCATGTACAGGAAGAGGACTTTGTGGACAAACTGAGTCAGATTGCGGACAATTATGGGGTGCCCCGTAAGTTGCTTATTGTAGAAATTACAGAATCCATGCTTGAAGAGAAGACTGTCAGTGTGATAGATTTGATTCGAAAAGTTCGTGCGGCAGGTTTTTGTGTTGCTATTGATGATTTCGGAAGCGGTCTGTCCTCACTTAGTTTTGTAAAAGATATTTCCGTGGATATACTTAAGATTGACCGTTCCCTTTTCAGCGGTAACTGTGAAGATGAAAAGGAACGTATCGTATTGGAAAGTATTTTCATGTTTGCACACCGTTTGAAGTGGACTACGGTTGCGGAAGGTGTTGAAACAGCGGAGCAGCTTAATTTCTTAAAGACCTGTGATTGTAAGATGATACAGGGTTATTTGTTCGCAAAACCCATGCCGGAAGCAGATTTTGTAAATATATGCAGGGAATGTGATGCAGAAGAATCAGGTGATTATTTTGAGCAGTTGCAGGATACTTACGGTGCATTGAATCTCTTGTTGGATGCGATAATGATGTGTTATCCCCTGATCATTATGGTGAATCTGAGCAGGGACAGCTATTATATGATGGCCTATGATAATTTTACCACCCATACCTGTGCTTCCAGCGGCGTATTCCATGAATTGATTGAAAATGCCGTGCCCAGCATGCATCCCGATGACAGGGAGTTGTTTGCTCGTGTTTTCAGTGCCGAGAACCAGCTGCGTGCAATAGCGGACGGACAGAAGTACGTACGTGCCATTACCAGACAGCTGGGAGATGATGGATTGTACCGCAAGGTGGAAACCACGAATTTCTTTGTAAAGAGTCCCTATTCGGAGGACGCATTGGCTATTACATTAAGCCACAGTCTGGAGGATTAGGATCGCATATTTGCATATTAAGAGACTGGGCAACCGGTCTCTTTTATTGAGTATGAATATTGGGCAGGAGAATAAAGATGAGTAATGTAAAAGTGCAATGCCCCCATGTGAAAAAGTGTGGCGGCTGTAAATGGATTAATCAGGATTACAATGTGCAGTTACTGGAAAAGGAGAAGCATCTCAGCATGATGATGCGCCCTTTTTGCAAGGTTGAACCCATTATCGGTATGGAGGAACCCTACCACTATCGTAATAAGGTACATGCGGTATTCGGTGAGGACAGAAAGCACAATCCTATTTCCGGAATTTACGAAGAAAAGTCCCACCGTATCGTGCCGGTGGACAATTGTCTTATTGAAAACGAAAATGCGGACAGAATCATTGTGTCCGTTAGGGGTCTTTTAAAATCCTTTAAAATCAGGCCTTACAATGAAGATACAGGATATGGACTTTTGCGTCATGTTTTGGTGCGTACGGGCCATGTAACAGGGCAGGTAATGGTGGTATTGGTGCTTGCGTCCCCCATAATGCCTTCTAAAAATAATTTTGTGAAGGCTCTGCGTAAGCTTCATCCCGAAATCACTACCATTGTGATTAATGTAAATAATAGAGGTACCAGTATGGTACTGGGTGAGAAGGAACAGGTGATTTACGGAAAGGGGTACATTGAGGATGTACTGTGCGGAAAAAGCTTCAGGATATCCCCTAAGTCCTTTTATCAGGTCAATCCCGTCCAGACGGAGAAATTATATGCCAAGGCAATGGAATTCGCTGCTCTGAATGGCAGTGAAACCGTAATAGATGCCTACTGCGGCACCGGAACCATCGGAATGATTGCATCCGACAAGGCGGGACAGGTCATAGGTGTGGAACTTAATAAGGACGCAGTGAGGGACGCCATTGCCAATGCCAAGCAAAACGGCATCACTAATATCCGGTTCTATAATAATGATGCCGGTAAATTTTTGGTGGATATGGCGTCGCAAAGAGGCAAGGCGGATGTGATTATCATGGACCCACCCCGCAGCGGCAGTGATGAAGCTTTTCTCAATTCCGTAGCGGCAGTCAAGCCGGAAAAGGTGGTGTATATATCCTGCAATCCGGATACTTTGGTAAGGGATTTAAAATATCTGACCAAGAAGGGATATGAAGTAAAAAAGGCAGTGGGCGTGGATCTATTCCCTTTTACTGAGCATGTGGAGACGGTATGTTTACTCTCAAAGCAATAGCCATTTTATATGGGTTTGATGAAAGGGCTGCTTCTTGATATAGTTGCAGATGGAATGGCGAAAATACTATCGGAGAAGGCATTTCCCTGATTATGATTTTTCGGGAGAAAAAATTTTGTTATAAGAATTTAACTATGGACAGGAGTGTTCATTACCCGGCGCTTTTTGTATCAGGATTATGGCAGCCACCTGTATTTAGGAGAAATTTGACAATTTTCTACAATTAGGATATTATTAAAGAAAAACGGGGGAGATAAGAATATGGTTTGTGAACATTGTGGTAATCCGATTCCTTACGGAATAACAGCTTGTGAATTTTGCGGAAAGGAAGTGTCGCAGGAGACACAGCAGGCTCCGCAGCAGCAACAGTTTCAGACTCAAGCAGCTCCGATTATACAGAAACGCGAAAATGTAGCTGCAGGTGTTGTGGGTGCTCTTTTTGGCGCTGTCATAGGTGCGGCTGTTATTATTCTGCTGAGTCGCTTGGGATTTGTAGCATCTGTTTCAGGGTTGATTCTGGCTATTTGTACATTAAAAGGTTATGAACTTTTGGGTGGAGAGCTTAGTAAAAAGGGCATCATTATCTGCCTTATACTTATCATCATCACGCCTTACATGGCAGACCGCCTTGATTGGGCTATTTTGATTAAAGAGAGCTACGCAGAGTATGATCTTACTTTAGGAGATGCTTTTTCTGTTGTCCCCGATTTTGTTAAAGAGGGTATCATTGAAAAAGGTACATATTTAAAGAGCCTTTTAATGATTTATGCGTTTGCTGCATTGGGTGCATTCAGTACATTGAAAAGTCTGTTTGAGTAGTATGAAAATAAATAGGAACAGCAAAGGCCTGAACCTTGAGGGTTTGGGTCCTTTTTAATATGAAAGGAGATATTAACCATGAAAAAAGTTGCGGTTATATGGTCAAGTCCAAATGCAGACGGTTTGACGGCTACTGCCAAAAATCAATTTGTAAAGGGATTGATTGGTGCAGGGGCTGATGTGGAAGAAATTCACTTGAATAAGAAAGTGTTGGAACACTGCAAGGCATGTGGTAACGGATGGGGAACTTGCAATAAGAACGGTACCTGCCTTATTCAGGATGATTTTGAAGATATTTATAAGGTAATTGCGGATGCGGACGGAATCGTGTGGATAAGTGCAGTTTACTGGTCCGATATGACGGAGTGTTTCAAGGCTTTCTTTGACAGATTGCGCAGATGCGATGCGACAAGAAACCATTTTCTGGCGGATAAACGATGTGTACTTATGGCATGTGCGGGAGGAACCGGACGCGGTTCATTGGAATGTCTGACGCAATTGGAAAGAGGACTTAACCATATGGGCATGAGGGTGTATGACAGGATTTCGGTGGTCCGTTACAATAAGGATTACATTTTACCGGCATTGGAAAGTGCAGGAGCAACATACGCTAAAACACTGGATGCCGGGTTTGATATGTATTATTAAGACGGTGTGGAATATATAAAGCAGGTAAAGGAGAAAAGTTATGCAGGATGTTTGGTATTGAATATCCGTTTAAAATGCCGCTTACAGGGAACTGTAGGCGGTATTTTTGTATAGAATAATCTGTTTATATAAATAATTGAAAAGGGGCGGAATATTCTGAAAAAACATTGGAAAATGCAAAATAATATGATATAATTTGTCCATGAAATATGTACGGTGAAAGAGGCGGTACAAGGTTTAGATATGCATGTATGAAGTAGAAGGTATGCATACAAAAGATTAAGTTACATGGAGGTTTGACATGGCAGTTAAAAAAGTAAATTTCTTTTCAGGGTGTTTGCACAGAAGGGCAGAGTACCAGATAGTTTTTCCTTCTGCATTTGATGGAATAAAGGAAGGCGAAGCTATTGATGCAAGTGGGCTTAAGGTTTTGATTCTGTTGCACGGATTGTGCGAGATGAGTGATGATTATCTGGAAAAAACCAGTATTGTGGAATTGGCGGATAAATATAACCTGTGTGTGATTTTGCCTAATGGCGAGAACAGCTTCTATCTGGATGGCGCCGCTACTGGCAGAAAATACGGTACATATGTGGGCCAGGAAATCCTGATGAATGCCAGGGAGCAGTTCAAATTGACAGATAAGAGAGAAAATACTTTTATTGGCGGCAGTTCAATGGGCGGTTTTGGTGCGATTCATACGGGACTGTTTTTCCATGAGACCTTTGGTGGATTTTTTGGAATGTCTTCTGCCTTGATAATGGATGCTGTGGCCAGTCGTCAGGCTGCTCCTTCGCATGGTATTGCTAATCAGGAATACTATGATTTGATGTTTGGCCCCAGTGACGAATACCTGACCAGTGATAATGATCCCAGAGTACTTGTGAGAAAAATGGTTGCAAATGGTGTTGATATGCCCATTATCCATCTTGCATGTGGCACATCTGATTTTATGTTACAGGAAAGCAGAGCATTTGATGCATTCTTAAAAGAACAAGGTGTTGCACATACATATGTAGAAGGTGAAGGCGGACATGATTTTGGTTTTTGGAGCGTTCAGTTAGAACCTGCTATTAAAGCTATGTTGTGTGTATAGTATAAAGGAGGAAAAGGATGGACATATCGACACAGAAACGTATTTTGCAGGATTTTGTTAATATAGCTCCCTATATTCCGCTTTTTATTGATGAACCGGTGTCTGTGGCAGTTACGAATACGGAAACCTTTATTTATAATCAGCCTTGTAAGGAAATCCCTGTAGATTGTCATATAGGAGAGCCTTTTCCGCCCGGCAGTACACCGGGGATGGTGATGCAGTCTATGGAGAGAACACGCAGACCGGTTCCGGCACATGTATATGGTGTGCCTTTTATGTCCTATGCAATTCCCATATGGGAGGATAGGAAAGTAGTGGGGTGTCTGATGATTGCCAAGAGTATTGAGAAGATTAATAGCGTAAAGGATGCTATTTCTACTTTGGCAGATGAAATCAGTCAGGTGTCTGATGCAGTAGGCAACATTACTGCGGAAATTCAGACTGTATCCGAGAATAATCAGGAGATTTATGGTTTGATGACCAGGCTGCTTGATGAAACGGCTAAGATGAACAGTATTTTGGGCGTAATTAATAAGCTGAGTAATTCCTCCAAGATGTTGGGTCTGAATGCGTCCATTGAAGCGGCACGTGCCGGCGTAGCAGGTAAGGGATTTGCAGTGGTTGCGAAAGAAATAGAGCGTATGTCCAATGATACCACCCACTCTGCAAAAGAAATCAGTACCATGCTAAGTGGTGTGGACAAGCAGGTAAATGATGTAAGCGGTAAGTCCAGAGAAACGGCGGATTCCGTAAGCCAGCAGGCGGCAGCCTTGCAGGAGATAGCAGCAACCATGGAGAATCTAAGCACCAACGTAAAAGTTATTGAAGCATATATTCAAAAATTATAAAGTATTGATATACATTAAATGTATAGTGTTGAGTATGTGGAGGGGTCATGAAGGAGCAAGTAAAGGGTAATTTCCTGTATAATGATGTAAGGGAACGTAATAAAAGGATGAACCGGTTTTATATTCCGGTATCTAATGTTCTTTTGGCGTTATTTCTTTTCTATCTGTGGTTAAAGGTAACCGTGCAGTCTACGCAGGATATTACCTACGGGTATGTTTTTTTTAATACGGTATTGATTGTATTGTTTGCAATTGCAAATTTTATCCTGTACGTCCGTCATAAGGAAGATAGGACGCTGTGTTATGCGGTGCTGATAGAAACGGTTGTTGTGGTGTTGATAATAGGCTTAAAAACAGATGCCGATTTTATCTTTTTTGCCATGATTGCGGTGCTGGCATTACAGATTCCCTATTACATACCACGTACATTTAAGATATTTACTATTATTTATAGTATTGTAGCAGCAGTTATTGTTTACGGACGTATGGTTATCGCTCCCGAAACAGCAAGAGTGGATGACCAGTTACAGCTCTTGTTTGTGATTACCACTTTTGTTGTCTTATATAAAATCAGTTCCATGGTAAAGCAGTTCAGTGACCATGCGTTAGGGGCTGTGGAGGCACAAAATACCAAGCAGCAGAAGATGCTGGACGGTATCATGGACATTTCGAAAACAGTAGCAAATGAAACGGATAAGAGTACAGAGCTGATAGAGCAGTTGGTAGCTATTACCGATACTGTAGCAGTCAGTATGTCAGAGATTACTGAAGCAACAGGTATGACTGCAGAGAATATTGAAGAACAGAACACCATGACCCAGAGTATACAGTCTGCTATTGAGGATACTGAGGCTCTCTCCAAAAAGATGGTTCTGGTGGCCCAGGAGTCCAATGACAGCATTAAAGCTAATGTAGTGACCATGAGTGAGCTGACAGAGCAGTCTGAAGTACTTGCAAATACCAATCGGATTGTGGCAGAGGCCATGAGCAGATTAAATGAAAATGTAAGTAAGGTGTCTGATATTGTAAATATTATCCTGGAGATATCCAATCAGACCAATCTGCTGGCATTAAATGCATCCATAGAAAGTGCAAGAGCCGGTGAAGCGGGACGTGGTTTTGCAGTAGTTGCGGATCAGATCAGGCAATTGGCTGAACAGACCAAGGCATCTATTGGTGAGATTACCAAGATTATTAATCAGCTGGGTGGTAATGCTTCAGATGTTATGAAGTCTGTGAACAGTTCTGTTTCAGCTACGGAAAAACAGCGGACTATGATTCATACTGCAGCATCCAGTTTTGAACAATTGGACGGTAATATAGTACAATTAATTATCAATGTGGAGAATATTGATGCCAGGATATCTGAGCTTACTGTTTCCAACAATAAGATTGTGGATAATATTATTCAGTTGTCCGCTCTTACCCAGGAAGTAACTGCCAGTGCGGAGCAGATGGGCGGACTGGCACAAAACAGCAAGGTAATGGCAGAAGAGGTGAAGGATGCAGTAGGTGTTATTAAGAAAAAGACGGATGTGCTAAAGGGATATTTGTAAATATAATTCTATAAGTTAAAAATAACCATGTAGTAATTGCATGGTTATTTTTTGCGTTTTAATAAATATTCATGAAGTCCAAAACGCTCCGCAGGGATGAGCAGCATGAACGAAAAAACTTTGTGAGAATGTATATGACGTACTTTTTTTGCCACAATAGAAATAAAGGAGTGGTAAAAGAAGATGAAAGATAAAGTGTTTGGTATTTTACAACGGGTAGGACGAAGTTTTATGTTACCCATTGCTATATTGCCGGTGGCAGGGCTGCTGCTTGGCGTAGGAAGTTCTTTTACAAATGCAACAACAATTGAAACCTACGGATTGGGCCGGGTACTTGGCGAAGGAACCGTTCTTCATGGTTTGCTGATAGTAATGGCTAAGGTGGGCGGAATTGTCTTTGATAATCTGCCCTTGCTTTTTGCAGTAGGTGTGGCTATCGGTATGGCTAAAAAGGAGAAGGAAGTGGCGGCACTTTCTTCTGTGATAGCATACTATGTGATGCATGCTGCCATAAATGCAATGCTCACCCTTACAGGACAGATTACGGCAGAGGGAGGGATTGCAGCTGATGTATTGGAGGGAACTATAGCGTCCACAAGCGGTATTTTGTCCCTGCAGATGGGTGTATTTGGCGGTGTGATTGTAGGGTTGGGAGTAGCGGCGCTGCATAACCGTTTTTATCGGATACAATTGCCACGGGCGCTTTCCTTCTTCGGCGGCACCAGATTTGTGCCGATTATATCCACATTGGTGTATATGTTGGTGGGCATTCTAATGTTTTATCTGTGGCCCCCTGTACAGAATGCTATTTTTGCACTGGGAGGTCTGGTGACAGGTTCGGGTTACGGAGGAACCTTGATTTTCGGTTTAATCAAACGTTCTCTGATTCCTTTCGGACTTCATCATGTATTTTATATGCCCTTCTGGCATACGGCAGTGGGCGGTAGTATGGAAGTGGCTGATAAACTGGTACAGGGCGGACAGAATATATTTTTTGCCCAATTAGCAGATGCTTCCAATGTGGTTCATTTTAGTGCGGATGCCACCAGATTTTTCTCCGGTGAATTTATTTTTATGATATTCGGTTTGCCCGGAGCAGCACTGGCCATGTATCATTGTGCCAAGCCGGAAAAAAAGAAAGCGGCAGGCGGTCTCCTTTTATCTGCGGCCCTTACCTGTATAGCCACAGGGATTACGGAGCCTATAGAGTTTTCTTTTCTGTTCGTGGCACCGGTTTTATTTGTGGTACAGGTGATTCTGGCGGGCAGTGCTTATATGATAGCGCATATGCTGAATGTTGCCGTTGGTCTGACTTTCTCCGGTGGTTTGCTGGATTTCATTTTGTTTGGTGTGTTGCAGGGAAATGAAAAGACGGACTGGATCCGTGTGATTCCGGTGGGTATTATTTACTTTGGACTGTATTATTTCATTTTCAGGTTCTTAATAAAGAAACTGGATTTGAAAACGCCGGGAAGAGAAGATGATGAGGAAGAAACCAGACTTTATACCAGGGCTGATGTGAATGCCAGAAAGGAAAAACAGAAACTTTCTGATGAAGGATATGCATTAAGTGAGTCCATTACCAACGGTTTGGGCGGTAAACACAATATTATGGAGGTGGATTGCTGTGCTACCAGGCTGCGATGCAGGGTAAGGGAGGGAGAACGTGTGAATGTACCGCTTCTGAAGGGCACCGGGGCTTCGGGAGTATTGCATAAGGGGAATAACGTCCAAATCATTTACGGCCCCAATGTTACCGTCATCAAGTCTGCTCTGGAGGACTATTTAAAGGATGCACCGGATATATTTAGTGAAACCTTGGAAACAATCATTGATGAAGAGAGAAAAGTACAGTATGATAGGGGTGAGGGAAGTGAAATGATGCTCCGTAAAACTGTGATAATTGCCGCGCCTGTTACCGGTACTGCAGGAGAACTGGATACTGCGCCGGACCCCGCTTTTGCAGAAGGAATGCTTGGAGAAGGAGCGGTAATCATGCCGGAGGAACCTTTGGTTTGTGCGCCTGAAGACGGCAAGGTGGTGTTTGTGGCTGAAACAGGGCATGCCATCGGATTTGAGACGGATACAGGTGTGAGCCTGCTTATTCACATAGGAATAGATACGGTGAAACTGGAAGGGAATGGTTTTAACGTGCGGACGGAAGCAGGGAGCAGGGTAAAGAAGGGCACGCCTCTTCTCGAACTGGATTTGGAGTATCTGAAACAGCATGCAACTTCCATGATTTCTCCCATATTGTGTACGGAAACAGATAAGAAGTATAAGGTGCGTATGCTCCGCAGCGGTAAAATCAGTGCGGGGGAGCCTTTTCTTGAAGTAGACATGACAGAATAACAGGGGGGGATATGAAAGTATTTGTTTACGAAATAAAGGATTCTGTAGGAGTGCATGCCAGACCGGCGGGTATGCTGGTAAAGGAAGCCATGAAGTATGACAGCAGGATATCGATAAAGACTGAGAATAAAAGCGTAGAAGCTACAAAGCTTATGGCACTGATGGCCCTTGGTATTAAGCAGGGACAAAGGATTGAAGTAGAAATAGAGGGAGCAGATGAAGAAAAGGCCTATGAAGGTATAAAGGCTTTTTTTGAACAAAATCTGTAGAAACGGAGAGAGAATATGCAGTGTTTCAAAGGAAAGTCTGTTTATGAAGGAACAGCAATGGGCCCCATAAAGATATTAAAGAAAAAGGAGGGGCCGGTGGATCGGGTGGTGGCAGAGAATGTATCTGCTGAAATGGAACGCCTGGAAAAGGCTTTGCAATATGCCGGGGAACAACTGCAGATTTTACACCGGAAGGCGTTGGATGAAGTAGGCAGGCAGGGGGCTGATATATTTGAGGTCCATGGCATGCTGTTACAGGACGAGGACTATCTGGAGTCTGTCCGGGAGATGATCCGTAGGGAAAATGTCAAGGCAGAGTATGCAGTACAAGAGACAGGCAGGAAGTTTGCCGGACTTTTTGAAGAGATGGAAGATGCTTATATGCAGGCCAGAGCCGCAGATATCATAGATGTCTCAGGACGTGTTATCCGGTGCCTTCAAGGGAAAGAGACATCCTATGAGTGGAATGAGCCGGCGGTAGTGCTGGCTGAGGAATTGAGTCCCGGGGAAACTATGCAGCTGGATAAGACTAAACTGCTGGGTATTGTAACTAAAAGGGGCTCGGTTAATTCCCATGCCGCCATTCTGGCCGGAATGATGAATATACCGGCGCTCACGGATGTTGCGGTGCAGACAGATGAATTACAGGATGGCATGATGGCCATTGTAGATTCCGTTAACAACAGGCTGATTACAGAGCCTGATGAGGAGACCATGCGGGCAACAGAGATTGCGATACAAAAGCAACGTGAAAGCAGGGCTCATTTGCAGGAGCTTATAGGTAAAGATAATATTACAACGGATGGTACAAGGATAAATATATTTGCTAATATCGGAAGCGTGGAGGACATTCCGGCAGTGCTGGAAAATGATGCGGGGGGAATCGGATTGTTCCGCAGTGAGTTTCTATTCATGGGACGGGATACTGCACCTTCGGAGGAAGAACAGTTTCATGTTTATAAACAGATTGCCCGGCAGATGAAGGACAAAAAGGTAATCATCCGTACATTGGATATCGGCGCGGACAAGCAGGCGGATTATATGATACAGGGTAAGGAAGAAAATCCTGCCATGGGATACAGGGCCATCCGGATATGCCTGAAGAAACCGGAGTTTTTTATGCCCCAGATAAAAGCAATCCTGCGTGCTGCGGTATACGGCAATATAGCCGTAATGTATCCCATGATTATCTCCTGTGAAGAAATCACTGCTGTCAAAGACTGCATAATTAAGGCAGAAAAAGAACTGCAGGACATGAACATTCCCTACAGGATACCTGAGCAGGGTATTATGATAGAGACTCCGGCTGCGGCATTAATAAGTGATGAATTGGCTGAGATGATAGACTTCTTCTGTATCGGCACCAATGATCTGACTCAGTATACTCTGGCTATAGACAGGCAGAATGACAAGCTGGATGATTTTTATGATGCCCATCATAAAGCAGTTTTCAGGCTGATAGAGATGGTAGTGCAAAACGGGCACAATAAAGGTATCTGGGTAGGAATATGCGGTGAATTGGCTGCGGATATTTCCCTTACGGAATATTTTTTGCGGATAGGTGTGGATGAATTGTCTGTAGCACCTTCTGCGGTGTTAAAGCTTAGGGCAGCTGTGAGGACTACAGATTTACATGGTAGCCGCGGATATTGACAGTGACGGGGTGCGTGGATATAATGGTGGCAGACAGATACGGAAATCGGAGGTAACACAGGATGAAATGTACATGCAAGCAATGTGGGAAGGAATTTGAGCTGACACAGTCAGAAATAGATTTTTATAACAGCAAGAATTTAAGTATTCCCAAACGTTGTAAAGAGTGCAGAAACAGCAACAAGAAACAGAAAAGGCAAAAGGCGGCCGCAAAAAAAGCAGCACAAAATGGAGCATCGCAGAATGTAAAGCCCCAGGGAAATATACAGAATAACCGGGTTGAAGCGGTAACAAAGCCCGGAGGGAAAAAGTCCGGTAAGGCTATGCAGATATTAAAGCTGGTATTGGCACTTTTGATTATTGGTCTGGTTATATACAGTGCAGTAAAGAATAGTGTGGATGATGCGCAGGTAAATGGTGACCTTGCTGATGGCGTGGAAACAGTTGCGACTGATACCGGATATCAGGAGTCGGGAAACAGCTTTTCTTCTGAAATTGCAGAACTCGGTGAGCAATCGGAGAGTCTTTCATCAGAAGAAGAGGAATCAGCAGCTACGCAGGAATCGGATGTGTCAGTTGCAGAAGAAGAGAGTACGGCTGAGGACAGCCTCGCATCTGCACCGGAATTATACTTCCGCAATGATAGTCTGCTGGAGTCCCATTATGAAAAACATGGTATTGAAATGGGTTTTGATTCTGCTAAGGAGTATGAAAAAGCAGCGGCAGCAGTCACTGCAGACCCGGATGTATTGCATAAGCTGGAGGCAGAAGACGGAGATGATGTGTATTATCTGGAGCGTACCAATGAATTTGTAGTGGTATCCAAGGATGGGCATATCAGGACTTATTTCCACCCCAGTGCGGGACTGGATTACTATAACAGACAGTAATGATTAGGCAGCAGATAAAGGAGTGGCGGCATTCATGACAAAGCAGGATGTACTCTATAAATACGAGACCCATCTGCATACCCGGGAAAGCAGTGCGTGTGCTACCGGAAGCGGATATGATATGGCTTACGCAGCAAAGGAGGCCGGATATACAGGGATTATCGTAACAGATCATAACTGGGGCGGCAATACCCGGATAGACAGGGACTTGCCCTGGGAGGATTTTGTAGAGGCTTTTTGCAAGGGATATGAGAATGCGCTGAGAGCAGGACAGGAGATTGGCCTTGACGTGTTTTACGGATGGGAAGCAGGATATCAGGGGACAGAGTTTTTAATATACGGGCCCGATAAGAACTGGATGCTTCAACATCCCGAAATAAAGGACGCAAGTGTAGAAGAGCAGTTTGGTTTGATTGACGACGTGGGGGGATTGGTGATTCACGCGCATCCCTTTAGGGAGGAATGGTATATTCCCCAAGTGAGATTATATCCTGATTATGTGCATGGCGTAGAAGTAATTAATGCTACCCATTCCAATTCGCACAGTATGTCTCATAATGACCCTGCATACAATACGCTTGCACTTGCATATGCAAAAGAACATGATTTTACCATGACTGCAGGTTCGGATATACATGGAGTAAATATGTTTGGCGGAGGAATGCTTTTTGACCGGAGACTGAAAGATATTCATGATTTTGTAAAGGCAGTCAAAAACAGGGAATGTGTTATTCTCACGGATGGTGAGGAGGATTTTGAATATAAACTATTGTAAAAAAGCCGTACTGAAGATTATTCTTCAGCACGGCTTTTATGATATTCAGAAACCGATAACCGGAAAAGAATCAAACCGAGTAACATCAATACGGATATGGTGCTGACACCTTTACTGGCGCTTCTGGTTAATTGGGTAACCACACTCACTATGGTAGTGCCCACAAATGCGGCTCCTTTGCCGCAAATATCCAGAATACCAAAATATTCGCCGCTTTTTTCTGCGGGAATAATCTTGGTAAAGTAGGAACGGGACAGGGCCTGTATACCGCCTTGGAACATACCTACGCAAACGGCAAGAAGCCAGAACTCCCACTGCTGGTCCAAAAAGATTGCAAAAACCGCAATGCCCAGATAAGCAATGATGCATACGGTGATTAAGTCTTCGGTACGGTACTTTTGAGCCAGACGTCCAAACAACAGGGCAAAAGGAAAGGCTACAATCTGCGTCACCAATAGTGCCAGCAAAAGGCCTGTGGTATCCAGCCCCACGGCTTCACCGTAAGCGGTAGCCATGTCAATAATAGTATACACACCGTCTATGTAGAAGAAGAAACTGATAACAAAAAGTAATATATATCTCTTGTTCTTCATATCCTTTAGGGTTCGGCCGATATTGCGGAATCCTGAGAGAACCAGGTGTTTGCCGCGCTCAGCGTAATGGGACTGCTTGTAGGAACGGTACAGTGGCATGGCCATGGCAAACCACCATACGGCTGTCAATAGGAATGCAAGAACCATAGCGGTGGAAAAACTGATTCCTATGGAATCATAACACAGTACGATGACTAAACTTGCTATAAAAGGAATACAACTGCCGATATAACCCCAGGCATAACCGCTTGAAGATACATGGTCCATACGGCTGTCGTCGGTGATATCCGTAAGCATGGAATCGTAGAAAATAACACTCAGGGAATATCCTGCTTTGGATAGGATGAACAGAAGAAGGAACCCAATCCAGCTGCCGGGGATGCCCAGACATGCACATCCGATGGTACCAATCAGCAGTGTGACTGCAAAAAGTTTTTTCTTCATATCTTTCAGATCCGAAAGTCCGCCCAGGAAAGGGCCGCATAATACAACTATCAGGGTGACAATGGATGCGGCATAGCCCCAATAAGCCAGATAATCGGTAGATGATATACCGGCGCTTTCAGCAAGATGATTGAAATAAATAGGAACAATGGTACTTATGAGCATGACAAAGGCAGAATTACCCACATCATAAAGTACCCAGTTAAGCTCCTGTCTGGTTAGTTTTTTCATAAGAGTCTTCCTCCGTATATTGCGCCATCAGCTCTTCGTAAAAGCTAAAGTGTTTATCAAAACGTGCATCTAATTCGCCTTGGAATTGACGATATAAGTCGTATTGGGTAATCATATCGGCAGCCACCGGAACGGCTTCTTCCAACAGACTCTGCAGTTTGTTGACCATCCTGTCTGTGGCAGCATTGGATGAATGCCTCATAATCAGACCGCTTAGGCTGTCATATTTGCCCAAAATCTTCATGCCCAGTCGTACGATACCTTCCTTTAACGGATTAGAGGGAAGGAAAAGGCCGTTGTACATGCGCATGCCTTTTAATGATTGGGTAAGCTGCAGGGGAGTTACGTCCGTGAAAAAGGGTGCAATGATCCTGCCGGCGTAATCAGTGGCAGCAATGTGACTTGCTACATTGTGTTTCAGGGGATTGCGGCCGTCCTTCAACAAATAGCTTCTGTCCAAATAGGTCTCTATCTCTGTGTGTCCCATGCCGGATACCTGAATACAGTGCTCCACATAACTGTGACAGGCGTAATCCAGAGCCAGATGACAGATGAAACCGTAAATATATGCCAGAGCGGCGTCTGTATCAGATGCATTATTTACCACATCCCTGCTTTTAACAAAAAAAGGAAGGGCGGAAACAAAGTGCATGGAATTGCCCTGTTTATTAACCGGATTTTGTCCAAGTGCCTTATAATAAAAGAGAATATCGGGACCATGGAGACCGATCAGATATAACTCTCGATGTTGTTTAATAATCTGTGCAATCGGAGTGCCGGCAAATGTTTTTTCAACGGCCAGACCAAAGGTTAAATGTGTATATGCAGCAGGCATAAGATCTCCTTTCAGGGCATAAAAACCCACCATTCATATTATACGGGATTTAGGGATTTTATACAAGGGGATTACCTGCTAAAATCAATGGTTTATGTTGTGACGGAGAGGATAATATGGTATAGTAAAGTGGTAATGCGGAAATAGTATCCGTAGTATTAGACGGAGCAGGAGACAGAGATGAAGAAGGCGTTCAGCAGAACGGAAAATTTAATTGGCGCAGAAGCTGTGGATAAGTTAGTAAACTCCTGTGTGGCAATATTCGGTATCGGCGGAGTGGGCGGCTATGTGGCAGAGGCTCTTGCCAGGTCCGGTGTGGGTAAACTGGTGCTGGTGGACAGGGATGTGGTCAGTCCCTCTAATCTGAACAGACAGATAATAGCCACACTCAGTAATATGGGACGTCCTAAAACGGAGCTTATGAAGGAACGGATAGCAAATATTAATCCTGCATGTACCGTTGAGACACATCAATGCTTTTATCTGCCTGAAAACAGCGGAAAGTTTGATTTTACCGGATATGATTATGTGGTTGATGCCGTGGATACGGTTACAGCCAAGATACAATTGATTATGCAGGCTGAGGAAGCAGGAGTGTCTGTAATCAGCTGCATGGGGACGGGGAACAAAATGAATCCGGCTATGTTGCGGGTAGAGGATATTTACAGGACTTCTGTTTGTCCCCTTGCCAAGGTAATGAGGCGTGAGTTGAAAAAGCGGGGGATTACCGCCTGTAAGGTGGTATATTCGAAGGAATTGCCCCATAAATCGGGACTGATTGATGAAGAGACCGGTAAGTCTGTGCCCGGTTCCATGGTGTTTGTGCCGGGGGCAGCAGGATTACTTATTGCATCGGAAGTAGTAAAAGATTTAACCGGTGTATAGCAGATTGGCCGCAGAATTGCAGTTTGACAACCATGTGTCGAATAGAATACAATGGAGTGTAAGAAATTCGACGGGGAAGAATGTGTTTATAAGGAGGAAATAGATGACAAATAACGAAATCTACCTGAATCAACTTGCAGACAAATGTCGTGTGAATGATAGGATTGACCTTGAACTCTTTGATGCGCACGGTGTGCTTAGAGGACTGAGAGATAAGAACGGTAACGGTGTTGTGGCCGGTCTTACCAATATTTCACGTATTGAATCGTTTAAGATGGAAAACGGTCAGAAGGTGCCCTGTGACGGAAGACTGTGGTATCGGGGATATGATTGTATTGAACTGGTGAATGGTTTTAAGGGTAAGCGCTTCGGCTTTGAAGAGATAGCATATCTGTTATTGTTGGGGGAACTTCCCACGGAAGAGAAACTGACGGAGTTTCGTGAGGTGCTGGGTAAGCGCATGACATTGCCCAGAAACTTTACAAGGGATGTTATTATGAAGGCACCCAGCAACGACATCATGAATTCATTGGTGCGCAGCGTACTGACACTTGCATCCTATGATAAGAACTGCATGGATACTTCAGTTGAAAACGTTTTGCGTCAGTGCCTGGGATTAATCGGTGTATTTCCTATGTTGTCCGTATATGCTTATCATGCATATAATCATTATGTAAACGATGAAAGTATGTACATACACAGACCTCAAAAGAATCTTTCTACAGCAGAAAATCTTCTGATGATGCTCAGACCGGACAAAAAATACACGGAGCTTGAGGCCAGAGTGCTGGATATAGCATTGGTACTTCATATGGAACACGGCGGCGGTAACAATTCCACTTTTACCACCCGTGTGGTAACATCTTCCGGCTCTGATACCTATTCCGTAATGGCTGCGGCACTGTCATCCCTGAAGGGTCCCAAACACGGCGGTGCTAATATCAAAGTGGCAGAGATGATGCGTGATATTCGAAAGAATGTAAAGCATTGGGATGATGAAGAGGAAGTTCGCGCATATCTGAAGAAGATACTGAATAAAGAAGCTTTTGATAAAAAGGGACTTATTTACGGTATGGGACATGCGGTTTACTCCCTGTCCGACCCCAGAGCTCAGGTATTTAAAGGTTTTGTAAAGCAACTGGCTACAGAAAAAGGCAGAGAAAAGGATTTTGCCCTGTATTCCATGATCGAAAGGATTGCGCCGGAGGTAATAGCGGAAAAGTCCCGTATTTACAAGGGTGTCAGCGCCAATGTGGACTTCTACAGCGGTTTTGTTTACAGTATGCTGGAGATACCTCTGGAATTGTATACTCCTATATTTGCGATTGCCAGAATCGTAGGATGGAGTGCACATCGTATAGAAGAATTAATCAATATGGATAAGATTATCCGTCCTGCTTACAAGAGTGTGATGGAAGAGCGTCCGTATATTGATATGGAAGAACGAAAAGGAGAATAATTTTTATGAAAACCAAGGTGTTTATCGACGGAAGTGAAGGAACTACGGGACTTCGGATTTATGAACGCTTTCAGAAACGTAATGATATAGAAATACTGTACATTAATCCGGAACTTCGTAAGGACCCGGAAGAGCGTAAAAAGATGATAAATGCATCGGACATTACGTTTCTCTGTCTGCCTGACGAGGCTGCCAGGGAGTCTGTTTCATTAGTGGAAAATGAAAACGTGGTTATCATTGATGCTTCTACCGCACACCGTACGCAGAGCGGATGGGCTTACGGTTTTGCAGAGCTTTCCGGTGCACATCGTGAGGCTATTAAAAAGGGTAAGAGAATCGCAGTGCCCGGTTGTTATGCCACGGGCTTTATATCCTTGGTGTATCCTCTGGTAGCAGGAGGCATTCTCCCTAAGGATTATCCTGTGAGTAGTTTTGCATTATCCGGCTATAGCGGAGCAGGTAAAAAGACCATTGCGGCTTATGAGGCTGAAGACAGGCCGGCTCAGCTTTCTTCCGGTAGGGAATATGCATTGACCCAGCAGCATAAGCATTTGAAAGAAATGAAGGCCATAACAGGAATTGAGAGAACGCCTCTCTTTTCTCCCATTATAGATGATTACTACAGCGGTATGGTCGTATCCGTACCTTTGTATGCAGATATGTTGGCAAATAGGGAGACACCGGAATCTCTGCGGAATTATTATGAAGAGTATTACAAAGGACAGCAGTTCGTTCAGGTGGCAAAGGCAGATGATGAGACGGCAGGAAGCGGTTTTCTGGCAGGTAACGGATTGTCCGGATGGGATGGTCTGAAGATATATGTAACAGGAAATGAAGAGCGTATCGTGGTATCAGCCCAATTTGATAATCTGGGTAAAGGTGCTTCCGGAGCGGCGATTCAGTGTATGAATATAGTACTGGGCTGCGAAGAGTCCAAAGGACTTGACCTGTAAGCAGATACTGCCCGGTTTAATTAATTTTCAAAAATTAAGACTGTGTTTCAACGAACCCAAGGGAGGATTTCAGATGAAACACAGTCTTTTTATTTGCTGTAAAACAGTACGCCCAGAGTGCCGGGACCGCAATGGCTTGAGATGACACCGCCGGCACGGGTTATGTATATATGTCCGAAATAGTTCAGGCCCTGCAAAAATGTGTAAACTGCGTCAATGATTTCGGCGTCACAGCCGGAGTGTGTGATAAAAACGCAGGCAGGATCTGCGGTGAGCAGATTAGCTTCCAAATCATAAGCATATTTTGAAATGGCGGAAGAGGCTTTGCCGCGGTATTTTTTACCCACCTTCATTTCACCGTTTTCCACGATAATCTGAGGTTTCAGCCTTAGTGTGTTGCCAAGCAGGGCTGTTGCACCGCTGCAGCGGCCGCCCCTTGCCAGATAAGTCAGACTGTCCACCACAAAACTGGAACGGACCTTGCCACGGCGTTCTTCCAGAGAAGCAATGATTTCATGGACGTTATATCCGTCCTGAATCATTTGAGCTGCGTGGATTAACTGTAGACCGATTCCGGTGGACAGATTCATGGAATCCACCACATACAACCGCTCATAATTCATATCGTCGGCCAGAAGCCGTATCACATTGCAGGTGGTGCTCATATGCTGGGAGATACCTAAAAAGAGTATATCATCACCCGCATCCATAAAGGGTTTTAGGACTTCCAATGCCTTTTCGTAGGATGCGGCAGCAGTTTTAGGCGTGGTGCGGTTAGCATCTGCCCATTCGTATATTTCATCAGGGGTAACTTCCTCGCCGTCAAAATAGCTATTGTCGTCCATGACAATGCACAGGGGAATGGTAGTTATCGAAAATTCTTCTTTCAATTCCGGTGACAAATCACAGGTAGAATCAGCAACCAGACGAATCATTTTGTTTCCTCCAAATACTTCCATAAAATTAGTTAAATTTACTTATGTATAAAAATAACACAAAACTGAATAATAGACAATAACGTATATATATTATAAAAATATAAAAAATATTAATTATTTATTCTTTGGTGATTTTTAGTGGAAAAATATAGTAAAGAGTGTTAAATATATAAGGGGAAGTAAAGTGTTTTATCATAAAAAGAAACAGGGAAGAAAAGTATTCCGTTTACGAAAGGAAGTAATATTTCATATGAAAGGAACAATGTTAGAATATCTAAAAGAATTTGGAAATGTTCCGTTTGCGCAGAAGCCTGTATCAGAAGTGGATTTCATGATCATATGCCAGCTTGCCTATCTGAAATTTGCCGGAATGGTGCCGGATGCTAGGGAAGACAGTGCTTCCGTGGGATTACTTGATATTGCCCGCACAGGAGATGAAAAGGTGCTTTTTGCAGATGAGCGGTTCGAAAAGCAGAACCGTGTGCTGTGGAGTGCAGTGTTACAGAGCAAACGTTTTAATACCATGAAGTTAAACAGCTATATTGATATAGTTGAAAAGGAATGGGAGGCCCAGTTTTCGGCATTTACCTGTTCCCTGGAGGACGGTACCGTGATGGTAATATTCCGGGGAACCGATGAGAATATCGTGGGCTGGAAAGAGGATTTTAACATGGTGTATCAATCCCCTATTCCCAGTCAGGCATATGCTGTAAAGTACCTGAATATGATAGGGGACCGTGTCCGTTGTCCTCTTTATCTGGCCGGACATTCCAAGGGAGGGAATCTGGCTGTATACGGTGCCATGAACTGTCGCGCGGACATTCAGGACAGGATTATTAAAATTTATAACCTGGATGGCCCCGGTTTCAAAAAAGAAGTATTGGAAAAGTGCGGTTATGAAAGAATTGTGGACAGAGTGGTAAAGATTCTGCCCCACTCCTCTGTAGTGGGTATGATATTTGAATGGGATGCCCGCTATAAAGTAGTAGAAAGTAATAATTTCGGCATTTTGCAGCATGATTTGTTCAGCTGGCAGGTGGTGGACGGGGCATTGGTGCCCGTACCCCAGGTCTATGACAGTCTGCAGCAGATGGAACATACGCTGGCAGACTGGATGATGAGCCTGGAAGAGGACAGGGCCAAGAGATTTGTGGACACACTCTTTGATATTATCAGTGCTTCGGAAACTGATGATTTCGTGGAATTTGCCGCAAACGGAATGGGAACCGTAAAAAAGGTATTTGAGGCATATAAAGATATGGATGAAGATACGAAGAAAATGCTAAAGGAGACCATTCAGTCCTTTACGAAGCTGGCGGGAGACCGTTGGATGGAAGGTGCTAAAGTATCACTTAACAATCTGCTCGGGATAAAGTAAAATAAGGGTGTAATGTTTGGGAAAGAGGATAATTAATATGTTTAAAAAGATAAAAGCATCAGTGGGTAAAATGGTGACCATGCCCCGTGTAATGCCGGTTCTGGCATTTTTACTTCCTGTAGGTATGATGATCTTTTTGTTTATTGTACAGGAGATATATCCCTTCGGTGGCAGAAGTTTTGTGGTATCGGATATGTACCATCAGTATGTTCCGTTTTTTAAGGAATTTGTCAGGATGGTGAAAGAAGGGGAAAGCCTGACTTTTACTTATAATATCGGTATCGGTTCCAGTTTTCTGGCGTTATATGTGTATTATCTGGCCAGTCCCGTACACTGGCTGGCGTTTCTGTTTCCGGTGGATCATTTAGTGGAGTTTATGACCTATCTGACTGTGATTAAGATGGGCTTATGCGGCCTGACTGCGTACATATATATGCAGAAGCATTACAGTGACAAAGGGGAGGCTATTGTAAATGATCATAGGGTAATGGCCCTTATATGCTCTGCTTTTTATGCGATTTCAGGCTATATGATGGCCTATGACTGGAATATTATGTGGATAGACTGCGTGATATTGCTACCTCTGATTTTACTGGGACTGGAGAGAATGGTAAGGAATAATAAGCCATGGCTTTACTATATCATGCTGTCGCTTTGTATCTTTACCAATTACTATATTTCCATTATGGTCTGCATCTTTGTGGTGCTGTATTTTTTGTTCCTTTTTATGACAGAAAAGATGAACTGGAAGGCATTGGGGCAGTTTGTGCTTTTTTCCCTTCTGGCAGGAGGAACAGCAGGAGTACTTCTGGTGCCGGAGGTTTGTTATATTTTACAGACAGACTTTGGTAATATGGATTTTCCCAAGACCTTGGAATCCTACTTTTCCGTACTTGACATGCTGGCCAGACATTGTGTATGCGTGACTACGGAAAGAGGTCTGGACCACTGGCCCAATATTTACTGCGGAAGTGCGGTTTTTGTATTGATTCCCCTTTATATAACCAATGCAAAGATACCCATGAAGAAGCGTTTTGGTATGGCAGCGCTGGCTTCTGCGATGTTGGTTGGCTTTAGTACCAATATGCTTAATTTTATCTGGCACGGATTGAATTATCCGGATTCTCTTCCTGCCAGACAGTCTTTTATTTATATTTTTCTGATTCTGGTGATGTGTTTTGAGGCACTGCGTTATGTGAAGGACATGGAGCCGGGACATATTTTAAGAAGTTTTTTGGCAGGAGCCTTTTTCCTTTTGTTTTGTGAGAAGTTTGTGGAGCATGAGGACTTTGCTACAGGTGTGATTTTGCTTACATTGCTCTTTACCACGCTGTATGCCGTACTGCTGTATTTGTATCGTACCCATACGGAGGAATGGAAACATTGTATTCTGGGCATTATGGCAGTAGGACTTGTGATTGTGGAGTTGGGAGCCAATATGGTAAACACGAAGGTGGGTTCTACCATAAGAGAGAATTATTTGGGACCGCTGGATGATTACAGTGACCTGTATCAGTTGACACAGGTTATGGATAATGATTTCTACAGAATGGAGAAATTTACCAGAAAGACCAAGAATGACGGCACTCTGGCAGGCTATCCTACTGCGTCCGTATTTTCGTCCACACTGAATTCTAATGTAATGGATATGTACAAGCGTCTGGGTATGAGACACAGCAAGGTTTATTATGGATTTGACGGAGCTACGGCTCTTACTTCAGCTATGCTGAATGTAAAGTATATGTTGGGGGAAAAGGACTCCTATGGCAATTCCCTGTATACCCTGTTAGAGAAAAAAGGTGATGTATATCTGTACAGGGCAGAAAAGACACTTCCCTTCGGTTATGTGGCACCTTCCGGCTGGGACATGAACGGAGGAACCACTACCGACGGTATCAGATTGCAGAATAAAATGGTGCAGAGGCTGGGAATATCAGGTAAACTGTTTACCTCCGTGGACAAGCAAAGTAAGAAGGAAACCATAGAATTTACAGCATCACAGGACGGTGTGTACTACGGATTGGTAACCGCTTCCGGAACTAAAAAGATTGATGTCAAAGGCGACAGTATGAACGGCCATACCTTCACGGATTTAAAGGTGGACAGGATATTGTATCTGGGAGAACTGGCAGCAGGAGAAAGCATAAGCCTGACCAATGGTGATGATACGGATAAATCACCCGAGATATCAGTAGAGTTTTTCCGTATGGACGGACAGGTACTGGATCAGGCCCTTGAATTGCTTTCATCCCGTCATATGGAAAATGTGGTATATGATAACGAGAGTTTATCGGGAACCATACATCTGGATGAGCCGGGCAAATTAATCTTGTCACTTCCTAATGAAGATAGTTTTAAGGTGAAGGTAAACGGTGAAGAAATCACGCCGGACAGCTTTGGAAATGCTCTTATGGCATTTGAACTGGAGGCAGGAGATTATGATATCGAAATGGAATATTATCCGGTGGGAGCAACGGAGGGCATTCTGGTGAGCTGTTTTAGCATTGCCATTGCGGTAATCCTGGCATTGTTAGCATTTTTTACCCGTAAAACAGCAAAAAATACAATTGGAAGCCGGGAAGAGGCTATGGTATAATTTCATCGAAATGTAACTGTTTATTTGGCGACGAAATCGTTGCAGAAATGAGAGGAAGTATGAATCCTGTATTAGAGCAAATCAGAAAAATCGGTATAGTACCCGTGGTAAAGATTGACAGAGTGGAGGATGCAATTCCTTTGGCAAAAGCATTATGTGCAGGAGGACTGCCTTGTGCAGAGGTGACTTTCCGTACGGATGCGGCAGCAGGTGCCATTAAGGCGATGAAGGAGCATTTCCCTCAGATGTGTGTAGGTGCCGGTACGGTGCTGAATGCACAGCAGGTGGATGCTGCGGTAGATGCGGGAGCACAGTTTATTGTAAGTCCGGGACTGAATCCCAGAACAGTGAAGTATTGCCTGGAAAAGGGAGTGCCCATTACACCCGGTACTTCAAGCCCCAGTGATATTGAACAGGCCATTGAATTAGGGCTGGATGTGGTAAAGTTTTTCCCAGCGGAACAGTCAGGAGGACTTGCCAAGATTAAAGCCATGGCAGCGCCCTATGTGAATATGAAATTCATGCCTACGGGAGGCATCAGTGCCAAGAATCTGAACTCCTATCTGGATTTTGACAGAATCATTGCATGCGGCGGCTCCTGGATGGTGCCCGGCGATTTGATTAACGCAGGTGAGTGGGACAGGATTGAGCAGCTTACCAGAGAGGCAGTGCAGACCATGCTGGGATTTGAACTGGCACATGTAGGTATCAATGCTGCTAATGAGACACAGGCCATGCAGGCTGCAAACCGTTTCGGTTTTATCTTTGGTATGCCGGTAAAAAGCGGTAACAGTTCCGTATTTGCAGGTGAGGCTGTAGAAGTGTTGAATAGTCCGGGGCGCGGCCAAAGCGGTCACATTGCCATCCGTACCAATTATATAGACAGAGCAGTGAATTATCTGGGCAGTGTGCTGGGAGTTACCTTTGATGAGGAATCCGCAAAGCGTGATGCCAAAGGTGCATTAAAGGCTATTTATCTGCAGGAAGAAATTGCAGGTTTTGCAGTTCATCTGGTGCAGAAGTAAGAGATTAGCAGAGAGATATTGTAAACGGAAAGGAATATAAACATGGCAAAAGTGATTACCATGGGCGAAATCATGTTGAGATTGTCCACACCTAATAATGAGAAGTTTATTCAGGCAGATGAATTTGATGTGAACTACGGCGGCGGCGAAGCCAATGTAGCGGTTTCACTGGCAAATTACGGTCATGATGCAGAGTTTGTAACCGCTGTTCCCGATAATGAAATCGGTGAATGCGCAGTTGCCGCACTGAGAAAATATAATGTGGGCACAAAGCATATTGCCAGATGTGGTGAGAGACTGGGTATTTATTTCCTGGAGACAGGCTCTTCCATGAGACCCTCCAAGGTAGTATATGACAGAGCACATTCCTCTATCTCTACGGCTACTGAGGAGGATTATGACTTTGATGCCATATTTGAAGGGGCTGACTGGTTCCATTTTACAGGTATTACCCCTGCTGTGTCCGACAGCGCAGCTGAGCTTACAGAGAAAGCACTGATTGCAGCTAAAAAGCATGGTGTAAAGGTATCTGTGGATTTGAATTTCCGAAAAAAGCTCTGGAGTTCTGAAAAAGCACAGAAGGTAATGACCAATCTGATGCAGTATGTGGATGTATGTATCGGAAACGAAGAAGATGCGGAGCTGGTGCTTGGATTTAAACCGGGAGATACTGATGTAACAAGCGGTGAGTTGGAATTGGCCGGTTATAAATCCATATTTGAACAGATGGTGGCTAAATTTAACTTCAGCCACTGTGTATCCTCCCTGCGTGTGAGCCGTTCGGCTTCCGACAATGGTTGGTCCGCATGTATTTATTCCGGAGAAACAGGTGAATTTTACCATTCTAAGGAATACATCATTCATCCCATCGTTGATCGTGTGGGCGGCGGTGATTCCTTTGCAGCCGGCGTGATTTGCGGTTTGCTGGATGGTAAAGACTTTAAGGAAGCGCTGGAGTTTGGTGTGGCAGCTTCTGCGTTAAAGCATACCATTCCCGGAGACTTTAATCTGGTTACCAGAAAAGAAGTGGAGACATTAGCAGGCGGCGATGCATCCGGAAGAGTGCAGAGATAAAGAACGTATAATAAAGTATAGATGAATGAAATGACCCCGGTCTTGGTGAACCGGGGTCATTGCTTTACTTATTGCTTTGAATTATTTTTTGTAGAGCTCCTTGGGGGTGTAGAGATGTCTGGGAATACCGTCCACCATAACGGGAGATACATCACCCTGGATAAGGGGCTTAACATATGCTACGAACTCATCTGTAACATAAGTGCCGTCCTTGGTAATCCACTCTCTGGGTACACATTTTTCATCGTTGGCAATCTTGTGTACATTTTTAACTGCAGTCTGGCACTGATAAGGATCTTCAGAGGTTCTCTGCAGGGTAACCATCATGCCGGAGTCGCCTTCATCAGCAGCCTTAACAGCAGCACCGCCAACGGAATAAGCTTCCAGAATATCTACACGGGAAGCAATATGGGAGCCTGCACGCTGCAGGGTACTGAATTCGATGGCACGGGTCTTGGCGCCCAGTTCTTTGGAAATAAAGCTTGCCAGATAGGAAGCGGTTCCTGTCAGCTGCTTGTGACCGAATGCATCCACGAAATCAGAGGTGTTGCCAAGTTCACATACATACCGTCCGTCTGCGGTACGGATACCTTCGGATACAGCTACTACTACGGAAGGTTTCTTGGTCAGGAGCTGTTTCACCTTTTTCTTAAAGTCTTCGGGATCAAATACTACCTCGGGCAGATAAATCATATCAGGACCGTCGCAGTCTTCACACTTGGAAAGTGCAGCAGCGCCGGTCAGCCATCCTGCATTACGTCCCATAACTTCTACGATGGTAACCAGACCCTGGGGATATTCCAGACAGAAGCTGTCACGGATGATTTCTTTCATGGAAGTACCGATATATTTAGCGGCACTGCCGTAGCCGGGCGTATGGTCGGTTAAAGCCAGGTCGTTATCTATGGTCTTGGGACATCCGATAAAACGGGTGCTGTGACCTGTGAGAATCGCATAATCGGATAATTTCTTAATGGTATCCATGGAATCATTACCACCGATATAGATGAAAGCTTCAATATCCAGCTTGTCCAAAATGGCAAATAGCTTTTCGTATACAGCCTTGTCCTCATGGATGCCGGGAAGCTTGAAACGGCAGGAACCCAGGAATGCAGCAGGAGTTCTTTTCAAAAGTTCAACATCAAGGTCTGTCTTGATATAATCGGATAAATCCAGATAGTGCTCATTTAACAAACCCTGTACACCATGAAGCATACCATATACTTTTTTTGCTCCACGGTCGATAGCGGTACGATACACACCTGCCAGGCTGGAATTAATCGCAGCTGTAGGGCCGCCGGATTGTCCCACAATAATGTTACGTTTCATGTGAATACCTCCTAAAATATAGTTTTTCAGTAATTATATTATATTTTACTTATTTGCTATTTTACTATATTTTTCAGAAAATTTCTACATTTATTTGCAATGTGAAAGAAAAAAGTTTGGTAAAATATGGAAAGTGTGATATTTAAACAACCGGTCCGAAGAATTTCGTATATGTACAATTCCGGTAATGTGATAAAATAGAGAATATAGTCAGAAGAAAAAAGATGGAGAAATGATAATATGTCACTTATTGGATTTGTAAAAGAATTGTGGGGCGGAGCAGAACAGCTGTCAGAAAAGAAGTACGGAATAATCAGAATCAATATGACAATAAGATTGTTGGCAGCAATTTTACTTGTTGGCATATGGTTGAATGACAGGTGGGGATTAGGCATTCGTTTATTAGAAGTTACGTGGAACTTATGGGAAGAATCTCTTCGGAAAGGTCTTAATCAAAATATATATGGTGCATGTATATTTTGGGTGCTTTATGACTTAATAGGATCCCGGCTATTGGAACTGGGATGTGTTATATGGGAAGTGGAGAAAAACAAAAAAACAAAGTTATCCCCCCTAAAATATACATTGGATGACCTGATTGATTTTGGATGTTCTGTTTTCTTTTTGATGTATGCGATAAATCAGCTGATTGAGTACAATATAACAAAAGAATCCCAAAGGAAGCCAATGTCATTTACCGTGGAAAGCGTTACCGCCTGTATTGGACCGGTAATGTGATTGGATTAGATTCCCATGCAGAAAAGCCTGAATGGCGATTAGATGCATGGGGAGGCGGTGAAACGTTTTCCCTTGAAGATGCAGTAAAAGACAAGGAAGGAAATCTGACTGTAGAAAGCAATGTATATGATGCGGGAGAGTAGTGCTCCTCAAGATAATATTTCAAAATCCGGGAACACACCATTTTGTACACAGTTAATGATGTTCAGAGCTTCGTTTCGGGCTCTTTGAATGCCCTCACAGGTGTCCACCAGGCCGGCATATAGCAATCTGTCAATAATATCATCTGTCAATTCGGCTTCTGTTAATTGAGATACCAGCATTTTCATTTCCTTTCATAAGATCAATCAAGAAAATCAGTTTATTTCCTTCATATATATTTTTTCTTCTGTTCCCCATGGTGCCATCTTACGGTCTATAATATGGAATCCATACCTTTCATACAGATTTATATGGTCACTGACCAAATACACTCTATTAAAACCAACAGACTTTAAATATTCCATGGCACATTGAATCAGTTTCCCGCTCAATCGATTCCCCCTATAATTTTCTCCGACAAAGAGATATCCGATATAAGGTGTGTAAGCAACATTTGGAATACAGTCTGTTTTTGAAACAGTGCAAAAGCCACATATATTTGCGTTATCTGACAAGGCGATAACTCTTTCCCAGTCACTAAATCCATTGTTGTCCATATGGTATGCTAATGCTTTCCCGGCTCTCCAGGAACAATTCTCAGCATAGTTTTTCAGTGATTCCCACATTTCATCAGATGGGGTAATGGTGTGGATATTCATATGCATCTCCTTAGGTAGTATATAAGTTGAGACTTGTTACTCCAACAAAATGGAGTTTCTATTGATTTATAAAAATGGAGTTTGAAATTGTTCTTCCTAAATGCTATGAATTTCCTTGCCGGTTACACCTTTAATGAACTCACGAAATTCTTCGATAGTGCCACCTGTAATACTTTTTTTGTTATAAATCTGGGCATGGCTTTGGCTAAACACAAATACAAAGTATTCCGCCGTTTCTGCAAGTAACATAATAGTGTTATACTTGAATTCCGAACTACCAATTTCTGTTTCTGAATGATAGCCTTCTGCGTTGAATGTTACCGTTGCCGTATTTAATCCCGGCAACATTCGTTTGCGGGCAATATATCCGTTAATTTGATCTTCAAAAATCAAGAAAATAAAGAGAATTGCAACAACAAGCCATGTGATAATCGTTTTGAAATTAAGAACAAATTCTTTGTCCCCAAGAGGTAACGTAAGCAAAACTGCAAGTATAATGACAATAATTCCGAAAATATGGGAGCGCTTACTTCTTTTTTTTCGTGCGGTCTTTCTGATTGCTTTTGCCATAATGGTTATTGCTTCTTGGTTATATGCTGTTTCAAACTTAAATTCCATTTGTGTACCTCCCTAAGTTAGTAGATTTATATACAGTTGCATGCACTGTCAAATGCTTATTTATCTTTATCCATCATTATAGCACTTTTTCAAATAGGAACAAACAGGATTTATTATCTGTTCTGCAGTACATTGAGCAACCGAAAGTAGCGGCACTGTTCTCTCAACTTTCGCCACATAAAAAGCGGAAGATGGGACTTGAATGAATTTGTACCTAAAAAAACACGATAGAAAGGGGCTTTTCAGCACATCATCTGCAAGTGTAACAAAAGTGTAACAAAACTTCCGCTGACCTTTACAAACTGAAAGTTTCGTGTTCTCAAGAGAATAATCTCATTACAGCACTCATAATAAGTGCAATTATAACAACCAATGCCGCTGAACCAGCTGCC
>JAFXEW010000095.1 GCA_017513625.1 Lachnospiraceae bacterium
AGGTAGTGATCTCGGGCAGCATAGAGGGCATCCGCCTTGCCTGTGAGACCCAATAATAGGATGTGAGGATGATAGCATAGACAATTTTAGTTCCGACAATTTCTTTTAAGGATACTTTCTTATTCATATTGTTGTTCTCCTGTCTAAAACTCGTGGTCATGGGGCTGAACGCCCCATAACTACGGCATTTGTTTCAGCGGCTACATGTAGTCGCTGTAGTTACCTTGATTCGTATAACAGGCCTCTTAAGTTCATCAATTCAGCCTTTAACTTTCTGTTTTCTTCTTCCAGCCTTGCTATACGTTTATCTTTTGCTTTTATAATTACATCCTTGGAATGGGATGTTTTATCATATTTGGCACGCCTATTCATTTCATTCTGCACACTTACAGTGCGATATTCTTCTATAATCCGCCGTACAGATTCATCATCATAAAGATAACTCCTGGACACTCCGCTTTGCTTTCCTACACTACTAAAATTTATCGCCTTACCAGCTGCTTCCAGTTCTTGGATGGCTTCCATAGCCTTATTATGGGCTTTTTCTCTTTGTTTTTCCCGGTTTCTTTGGAGTGTAAGATTTTTATCAGCCATTACATTCCTCCCGGATATACCCATTCTTATGGACCAGTCCTTCCGTCTGTATTCTTCCAAGCATCTTCTCCAGTGTCTTCAGATAATTCTGGTTCTTTTCCACCCAGTCATTCCTGCCCAGGCTTACTCCCAATTCAATCTGTTCCTTCACACGCCCGATCTCAGCCTCGTATTCCGGTATGTTATCCTTGCACGTACAGAAATTCGCACATTCTATGCAATGGTTCATCTGCTGGTGGCAGGGCAGTTTCGACGGCTTAAAACATACTCCAAAAGGCACCTTTACTGCATCCAGGTTCTTGCGTATAAAATCATAATGCAGTCCTTCCTCTTTGACCGGCGCTTTCTGCGGCGGTCTGCTGTCAAGGTGCAACAGCTCTAGCTTCTCCGTTTCCTTCCATTTCTCATACAGCATATTTTCCGAAACTTTCGAATAATGAACCGTCATCTGAATACTGCAGTGGCCAAGTATCTGCTGTATGATTCCTATTGCCATCCCCTGTTCGGTATACTCCATGGCACGGGTATGACGAAGGCTGTGTGCACGGAAATGATAAAGCTTCCCATTTCCGTCCAAAATCCCTTTTTTATTGATAAGCTCCTGCACTGCTTTAGAGAATGCAGGCTTGCTGTAAGGCAGCCCCTTGTTCTTCCCCTCAAACGTATTGAACAGATAATGCTCCGGATTATTTTCTTCTGTACTATGTTCCTTCACTTTATCCGCCAGCTCTTTTACCATTCCAGCCACTTCCCTGCGGATCGGAATCTTTAATACCGGTATTCCGGTCTTGGTAATTTCCCCGCAGAGATATGGGATGTATTCCTTTTCCTTCTCACTCCACAGATAATCCAGACAGTTATCATAGCGGAGGTTTAATATATCCGTGCCGCGCCAGCCACTCTCACGCAGAAGTATATATACCGGCCGCATTTCTTCCGGTTCCAGCTCCTGAACACTGGCATCCAGCTGTTCCTTTACCGGCTCCGGAATATATTTGACCTTATTACGGGTATCTTCCGCCCGTTCCCTGCGTGGAATGTCATCATCAAACAGCAGCCTTGTTACATCTTTTACCGGTGCCTGTTCATATTCCGCAAGCTGGATATAATCTATGAAATGCCGGATATATAATACCGTTTTGCTGCGGACAGTGGCATTTTTATCCGCATAATCTGCAGCCACCCATCCAAGGTATTTCTCCATGTCCTGTCTTCTCAGTGCTTCTAAAAAGCCATTTTCATAGCCGTTTTTATAGAACACGCGGAAAAAATATCTGATATACACCAGTTTCTCCTGACAAAGTGAATAACTACGCCTTACGATCAGCCGTGCCATATACTGCTTTACCATGTCACGGTAATATAACGGTATTTCCCTGAAATCCAGACTGTGGTTTATGCGTTTATCTGCCGCTGACTGCTTTACTCCAGGAATCCGTGCCAGTATCCATACATCCTTCTCGGTTTCTTCCCTATCATCATAAAAATCAGTTATGAATCTGGCTGCCGTTTGATAAAGATGCTGATAGCAGCGCCGTTCTGTTCCTTCCAGTTCTTCCGGCTCAGAAAGGGCTTCCAGGCCATTCAGGCTTTCCATACCTTTGGCAGTCATATATTCCCCAAGCTTCTGCACCGCACGTCCATAATTACGATACAATCCATTTGCCGTGACCCATTTCCCTTTCATGCTCCAAAGATAATAATACTTCATTTCCTGCTTCAGCTTCCCTGACCGGTACGCACTGAAATCTGCCAGTATCCAGTTCTTTCCCTCCTCAGGCACGGCAATCCCTGCTTCCTTAAAAGCAGCTGCATCCATGCTCCATTTATCTTCTCTGAGCCAGTAACCTCCCTCGCTTGACAGATATTCCGTCATCTCCCGGTATTTATCATCAGCCTCCTCCCACGCAAGAGCATATGCCAAAGCTCCCATTACCTGTCACCCGCCTTTCCCATGTCAGGCAGGCTCAGTCCGGCTGACGTTTTTCTGAATGCCTCTGCCACTTCTTCATCGGATGGATGTACATAGGTATTCAGCGTGGTGTAGATGTTTTTGTGCCCGGCACGTTCCTTTAACAGTTCCGGCTCCCAGCCGGCTGAATGAAGCAGGCTTAAACTGGTATGGCGGAACATATGGGGTGTGATATAGATGCCTGTTTTCTTACGCAGGGTACGGAATACATTGTCCACATCTCCGTAATCCATTGCTTCCCCTTTATGCACACCCATAAGCTTTACAAACACATGGTTTGTCTTTACGGCATCGTCATGGTAAAAGCAGACGCATTCACAGAACAGATCCATCAATCCCTCGGTGCAGTTCAGTTTTCTCGTACTGTGTACCGTCTTGATCTCAGCAAGGTTCTCCATTTCCCCACGGTCATGGATCCATACGGTACGGCAGGTGATATCAAAATCCTCCAGCCACAGGGAAAGTGCCTCTCCGATCCGCATACCGGTCTCAAACAACAGGTACAGCAGAAAATAGTCCCGGACATTCGTACAGGCGCCTAACAGCGTAGTCACATCTTCCTTTGATACGGTCTTGATCGTCTGCTTTGGCACCGGCATCCTGAGCATATGGCTCTTCACCGGTTTATCCGGGGCAATGCCATGCAGGAACCCGCGGTAACTCCTTGACGGAGTATTCACGAACTTTACAAGCTTCTCTGACAGATGGTTCTCCATCCCCTCATGCATCAGCAGATACCGGTAAAAAGCAATCACCGTATCCAGATTTGCATTGATTGTCTGTGCCTTGTGTGCCGGCTCCAGCCTTAGAGGAATGATTCTTTTCCCGATATCGGGATTTTTCAGCCACCCTGTAAACCTTGCCAGGGTATCCACCGTAGCCTTTTCAAATTTTCTGTCCGTTTCCTGCAGAAACGTAAAATAATGCTTCAGGTGAATGCAGTGCATCCGCAAGGTATTCCTTGCATAGCCTGCATCATCCATAAATTTCAGATACATCAGCACCGGTTCTACCGGAGCACCCGTATCGTCTGCCAGATAGTATCTGGTCTTGTTGTCTGTGGTTGTTACTTCCACTACTTTCATGATTGTTCATGCTCCTTTCTTTTGTTGCATAAACAATCATACCACTTACTTTCGGATTTCACATACTACACAAACTACACAGAATACAGTACACGAGTTTTGTGTGTAGTCTCTGTAAAATAACCCTTCAGCGACTACACAAACTACACTACTTTTTAATCACGAGTTATCTTTCTTCTGTCTATACACAGCAGGGGTAACTCCCACATACCTGCCAAAGATTTTAAAAAAATAGAATTCATCCTCAAAACCAACCGCTTCTGCAATCTGACTGATACTGATATCCGTTTCTGAAAGCAGTTTCTTGGCTTTATCCAGACGCAGTTCGTTCAAAAACGTGATAGGAGGCATGCTGACGTGTTTGTGAAATGCTCTGGAAAAAGCTGCTGGTGACATGTATATTATCGCAGCAATATCTTCTACCGTAAGCTTCTCCTGCATATGCTCTGCCATATACGAGATCACTTTTATCAAATCCTTATTGCTTTGCAAAGCTTCCTGACTGTACAAAGCCTTTTCTAAAAATATATCCAGAATCGGAAGCAGCTTCTTATTTTCTTTCAGTACACCCGATTTTTCTGTATAAGCTTTACCGTACTCATCAAACAGCAT
>JAFXEW010000096.1 GCA_017513625.1 Lachnospiraceae bacterium
AAAGGAACTGTGCGCTTTTATTTGCCCAACTGATATCTATGCCATCAAGCTGCTCCACATTGCCAAAAAGCACGGCGCAGGCATTATTGGATTTGATAACATCCGTTTAATTGATGAATTGGGGTTGATTCTGGACTCTGTATCTTATGATGTAGCATTAACTGCAAAAACTGCTGTTGATCATATCGTGAACAGCACACCTGTCCTCGATTATATTCCACACGAAATCATCAAAAGAGGCTCCATTTAATTACAAGAAGGGGCTGTAAAATAAGTCCCTAAAAAAGCAGGCTGCACCGAAAGGTGCAGCCTGCAAAATATTCTTAGAGAAACGGCTGGTTCCAGTAGAAGAACCAGCCGTTTTGTAGTATCATAAAGTCACCACAACAAATGAAAACTACAGATATGAATTATACACCAATCCAACTGAAATTACCAGTGGATATGGAAAGAATTATTAAAATAAATGATCCGGTATATTCTTTCAGTGAGGTAATGGCCCATATCGACCTAAAGAAATATTTCGTGGAGAAGGAACACGAAACAGGTCGCCCCAGATATGACCGTGAAAAGCTGTTAAAGATTGTACTGTTTGCCTTCATGGAGTTTGGGTATTGCTCCGTCCGGTTTATCCAGAAGCTGTGTGAAACGGATATCCGCTTCCTCTGGATGTTGGATGAAGAGGATGCGCCCTGCCATATGACAATAAGCAATTTCATCTACAAGGAACTGTCCGGCAATCTGGATGCAGTTTTCAATGATATCAATCGCAGCATATTCAGACTGTTGGGTGTGGATCTGAACCACGCCTATATTGACGGCACCAAGATTGAAGCCAATGCGAACAAATATACGTGGGTCTGGAAGAAAAACTGTATCAAAAGCCGGAATAAGGTATTTGGAAAGCTCTCCATAATATTGGAGGATATCAATGCATTCATGGCATTTTACCAGAGGGCAGTATTTGACATCCGACAGGAGTATGTCATTGAATATGTGAAATATATTCTCAACACCTTCGTGGAAGCATCCGGAATGACCACAGAGGATTTTGTGCATGGCAAGGGCAAACACAAAACAACGGTCCAGCGGTTGTACGAAAAGGTTTATGACTGCTACCAGAAGCTGAAAAGCTATGCTCAAAAGATTGAAATCTGCGGCGAAAACAGAAACAGCTACTCCAAGACTGACCATGATGCCACCTTTATGCGATTCAAGAAAGACCATATGAAGAATGACCAGCTTCTTCCGGGATATAATCTGCAGATGGTTATCTGTGAC
Source organism: Lachnospiraceae bacterium (assembly GCA_017513625.1). Classification (GTDB taxonomy): domain Bacteria; phylum Bacillota; class Clostridia; order Lachnospirales; family Lachnospiraceae; genus Acetatifactor. The sequence continues at coordinate 1,282 of JAFXEW010000096.1, forward strand.
GAGTTTATTGCCCACTATGGCGTGTATGCGTTTGCCTCAGATACGGACTGCTTTCAGCCGCTTATGGATGGATTTTATAAAAGATACGGATCCTATCCGCGGTATCCCGTAGCGGATGCAGGCTATGGAAGTTACAATAACTATATGTACTGCGAACAGCATGGTATGGAAAAGTACATGAAGTTTACCATGTATGAAAGGGAAACCAAAGACAGTAAATACCGGGACAATCCTTATCGGGCCTGTAACTTTGCTATAGACCACGAGGGATATATGGTCTGCCCCAATGGTAAGCGATTCCACTTCCTTCGATCTGCACCGGTGAAAGGGAATCAGTTTGGACGGACAGAAGAATTCTACCAGTGCGAAGATTGCTCCGGATGTCCTCATAGAGAAAAGTGTCACAAGAGTAAAGAGAACCGTATTGTCCACATCAATGAGGAACTTACGAAATTCCACAGCGAGGTGCTGAACAATCTGAACTGTGTCCATGGAGCACTTCTAAGAATGAACCGGAGCATCCAGGCAGAAGGTACCTTTGGAGTCATTAAGTGGAATAGGGGATACAAGCGGCTGCGCAGAAGAGGGATAGAGGGCGTTATTTTGGAATTAGGACTGATATCCTGCGGTTTTAATCTCCAAAAATACCACCTGAAGAAACTGTCGATGGAAAAAGCAGCTTAATTTTATCCAGTGTGTATCCCCAAGAAATCCAAAAATTCTTGGGGGTGTGATTGGCTTACGCATTTTTCATACAAAAAGAATTCCACATAACAAATGCATACAAAATGTCAACGGAGGATCCCATTTCTGGAATCCTCCGTTTTTCTTGGACTGTTATTTTACAGCCCCTTTTTTATATTATTGCGAGGCAAGGTGCTTGTGCGATATACACAAGGGGCTGAAAAATTTTTTGTGAAATAAGCGGTGTTGACATGGAAAAGTGCATATGAGATACTAATATATCATACGTAAAAGCAACCTACCAACGGATTATGACGGATGTTGTCATTTTTAAGGCCAGGTGTTTATGGTTGCGAATGAATAAGGGGGAAAAGATCTGTGAATAAACGGGCGAAACAGTATCTTGTGTGTGTGGCCGCGCTGTTGTTGCTGCTGCCGGGCTGCCAGTTGATTCCGACAGAGGAAGCGCGGCCTGTGCCGCCTATGCTGCAGGACTACAAGCCGCAGAGCTACACATTGCTGCCGGTATATCGGGGCGACCTGGTACTGGAAAATGAAATCCGCTGCAACTATTCCCAGGCAGATCAGGAGAAGCTGTACTTTTTGGAGGACGGCAACCCGGTCAGTATTGTGTACGTTACTGTGGGTCAGGAAGTCAAGGCCGGTGACCTGTTGGCAGAGGTGGGAGACAACACCGCTCTTTATGAAAAGATTGCAGA
>JAFXEW010000097.1 GCA_017513625.1 Lachnospiraceae bacterium
GTGTAGGTGAGGATGGAGTGGAAATCACCGCTACCGTAACCAATACCGGAGATCTGGCCGGCGGAGAGACTGTACAGGTATATGTAAAGGTATGTGAGGAAGGTACTCCCAATGCCCAGTTAAAGGGCATTCAAAAGCTGCACCTGGCAGCAGGTGAAAGCACCGTTGTAGAACTGCATCTTCCTAAGGAAGCTTTCGGTCTTTATGATGAAGACGGTGTATTGCGTATTGAAGAAGGTACCGTAAAAGTATATATTGGAGGTCAGGCACCTGACAGCAGAAGTGAACAGCTGACCGGTGAAAAGGTAACCGAGATTATCTTGAACGTGCCTGCCAAACTGGCTTAATCCGAGCAACAACGGGATGCCTTTGATGAAGAGGCATTTCGGTATAAACTATAAAATGACGAAGGGTTAGATTACATCATGAAAAGGGAATGGACACAGCTTTGGCTGAAGTATGAGGAAAAAAAGAATTGTGGGAATGGTATTTATTTCGAAAGACTTTGGATAGAAGGTTTTGAACTTGCCCACCCCATTGTATCCAACGCGGTGAAAGAAGTTAAAATGGGAGCAGCAGGGATGCTGGGACTGCAGGTACAGGAGGAACAGGGTACCACCGGTTTATGCCTGCGCAGAACCGATAAAAATACCATTTGTGCAGAGGGATATGCGTTAACTGAGCAGGACGGCTGTCTGACTGTGGAGGCCCGGGATGAGAAGGGACTGCTTTACGGTGTGTTCCATGCATTGCGTATGGTGGCAATGGAGAAATCGCTTTCCGGTATCCGTCTGGTGGAAAATCCGGATAATCCTTTGCGTATGTATAATCACTGGGATAATATGGACGGCAGTATTGAGCGTGGTTATTCCGGTAAATCCTTCTTTTTTGAGAATAATCAGGTGGTAGTAGATGAGCGTACGGTAGATTATGCCCGTATGGTAGCCAGTGTGGGTATCAACGGGATGGTAATCAACAATGTCAATGTAAAAAATTGTGCTACCTGGCTGATTACAGACAAATACTTCGATGAAGTGGCTAAGGTGGCAGACATTTTCGCAGGATATGGGATTAAGTTCTTCCTGAGTCTGAACTTTGCAGCACCCATGGAGCTGGATGGTCCTCAGAGTGCGGACCCTCTGGACCCGGAAGTGCAGAGCTGGTGGGAGCTGAAGATGGAAGAGGTGTTTGATGCCATCCCCAATCTGGGTGGTTTTCTGGTAAAAGCGGATTCTGAGGGCAGACCCGGTCCCTTTACTTATGGACGCACCCAGGCAGATGGTGCCAATATGCTGGCAGATATCGTAAAGCCTTATGGCGGTATTATTATCTGGAGATGCTTTGTATATAACTGTACCCAGGACTGGAGGGATTACAAAACAGACCGTGCAAGAGCCGGCTATGACAATTTCATCCAGATGGATGGGGACTATCATGACAATGTAATTTTGCAGATTAAGAATGGTCCCATGGATTTTCAGATTCGAGAGCCTATTTCACCTTTGCTGGGAGGACTTATGAAGACCAACCAGATGCTGGAGGTACAGGTGGCACAGGAGTATACCGGGCATCAGATTGATGTGTGCTATCTGATTCCCATGTTTAAGGAAATTCTGGATTTCCAGACCTATTGTGTGGAAGGAAAGGGCACTGTGGCTGATGTAATCAGCGGTCGAACCTTTGGAAATAGGAACTGTGGCATTGCAGCAGTATGTAATACCGGTAATGATACGAATTGGACCGGTAATGATTTGGCAGCCGCCAATTTCTATGGCTTTGCGAGATTGGCATTTAATACCGGTCTTTCTGCGGAAGAAATTGCGGAAGAATGGATTCGTATGAGTATTTCCTGTGAGCAGGAAGTAATTGACACTATTCTGGGTATTCTGCTTCCTTCCAGAGAGATTTATGAAAATTATACCACTCCCATGGGCATCGGCTGGATGGTAACACCCCATGAGCACTATGGCTGTAGTGTGGATGGCTACGAATACTCCCGTTGGGGTACTTATCACAGAGCAGATCATCTGGGAATGGGTGTAGACCGGACGGATAAGGGTACTGGCTATGCGCAGCAGTATCATGAGCCCAATGCTTCCATGTACAATGATATGAATACTTGTCCTGAGGAACTGCTGTTGTTCTTCCACCATGTACCCTATACCTGGAAACTGAAGAGTGGCAAGACGCTGATTCAGCATTGGTATGACAGTCATTTTCTGGGCGTAGAGCAGGTGGAGGAGATGATAAAGGCCTGGGAAAGCCTGGAGGGCAAGATTGACGGCGGCGTGTACGCCACTGTACGGGGACGCTTTGACCGTCAATTACATAATGCCAAGGAGTGGCGAGACCAGGTGAACTCTTATTTCTATCGCAAGAGTGGTATTGCGGATGAACAGGGTCGCAGAATATATTAGAAATTGTAAGACCGCATAGGGGCTACCTATGCGGTTTTCTATTTTAGAGGGGGAATGTGGAAATATGGTCACGGATAGTGAAAATTGATACAAAAAGAAAAAAACAATGGGATTTTTAAACTCTATGAGGTATACTATTTTTTAGAGAAAGCATTATTCGGGAGATACTTATGGAAAAGACAATGGTAATATCTTTTATATACGGAATATGTACGGTGTTGTCTTTGCTTTTTGCCGGTGGTTATTGTGCATTAATGCGCAAAAAAGAGAATTGGCTTATATGGCTGTATTTTTCGGTGTTTGTAGCAAATTTGGGTTACTTTACCCTTTCTATATCCAAAACATTGGAAGAGGCTTTGCTGGCCAATCGATTGGCATATCTGGGATGCGTGTTCCTGCCGCTTTTTATGTTGATGACAATTGCGAAGGTATGTCATTTGAGTGTATCGAAGCTATGGTTGGGCGTATTTATCGGTATCAGTACCTTGGTCTTTTTGGTTGCCGCCAGTCAAGGCTACCTTGATTTATATTACAGAGAAGTGTCCTTGGTATTTATCGATGGAGCCGCGAAATTAGTAAAGGTATATGGACCATTGCATAATTTATATTATATTTATCTGTTTGCTTACTTTGCGTTGATGATCGGTGTAATCTGTTATGCTGTTGCAAAGAAGAAAGTGGATTCCGGCAAGCATGCAGGCCTGCTGGTGGCAGTAGTATTGTTAAATATTGCCATTTGGCTGGTGGAGCAGCTGATTAATTGGGATTTTGAGTTTTTGGCAGTTTCCTATATTGCCAGCGAACTGCTGTTGCTGTTTCTTTATGGCATGATACAGGACTATGAAACCATTGCAGAGCAGAATGGAAGGGGAGCTTCTTACATTGGTACGCTTCCTGTATTTACAATGGAGCAGGCCATTGAGATTTTGCCGGAAATTTCGCTTCTTTCTGTACGGGAGAAGGAAGTGTTGGAAAAAATGCTGGCAGATAAAAAACGAAAAGAGATTGCAGAGGAGTTATACATTACAGAAAATACGGTAAAGAAACATATTTCCAGTATATTTACAAAATTACATATTTCCAGCAGAGAAGAGCTCTTTACCAAAATAAACCAATAGCATTTGAGGGCTGGAGTGTAAGAAAAGTCGGTACTAAAGTACCGGCTTTCTTTTTATGGGAAGCCATTGATACATAAAAGAAGATTACCCTATGGGGGTATGATTATTACCCATAGGGGGTAATAGATGGGGGGTAAAAGGAGCATTACAATAAAATGGTAGTAGTTTGGGGATTGGAGAATTGTTTTATGCAGAGAAAAGAAAAACGGGCAGATGATATTGCAATTTATATTGAGGACAAGGAATACATTGCCAATAATTATGTGATGAATTGTTTCTCGGTCACAATGCTGGTATATGCTGTGGCATTTATTCTAAATATATTGGGTATTTTTGTAATTGACCAAAGCTTGATGCTACAGGCGTTTTTTCCGTCGCTATTTATTTATGTGGTAGTATTTGTTATTACAAGGTTTGTTTCTCTTTCTGCAACGTGGGTGAAATATTTTATACTGTCCAGTATTGTGTTGGTTTTTACCATAACGGGAGTATTTCTTACCTATCATGTGGTATTGGTGTCCTTATTACCCTTTCTGTACGCAACCCTTTACTCATCCAAGAGAATAATGTCTTATGTGTATGTACTGACTGTATTTAGCACAATTATTATTGTTTACGGCGGTTACTATATGGGGTTATGTGATGCCAATATGGTGTTATTGACCAGTGGAAGTGTTCAGAACTATGTAATGGATGGTTCTTTTATATTGAGCCAGGTAAATGCTAATCCGGTTCTAAACTTAATGGTGTTCTTTGTGGTGCCCCGATGCTTGATATATGTGGCTGTGGTATCAGTGTGTAATAGTTTGTTTGATATTGTCAGTGGAAGCTTGGAAAGGGCAAAGCTGACGGCAGAGCTGGAAAAGGCCAAGACAGAGGCAGAGAATGCCAATCGGGCAAAGTCGCAATTTTTGGCAAAAATGTCTCATGAAATTCGCACGCCCATTAATGCCATAATGGGAATGAATGAAATGATCCTTCGGGAAAGCAGTGAGTCTTCCGTGCAGGAATACGCTGTAGATGTAAAAGATTCTGCGGCTATGTTGCTCAGCATTGTGAATGAAATCCTGGATTCCTCAAAGATTGAATCCGGTATGATGGAAATTGTTCCCGTAGAGGTTGAACGATGCACCATTTTTGGCGGGTCATTCAACCACTATATTTAGTAAAAAGTTTTATTAACTCCCCAAATATAGATAATTAGTCTGTTACAAGTATCATCATAACATAATATGACTGTTTGAGCCAACTACTTTTTCTTGATAATCTGGTTCACCTGCTACCATATAAATATTATTATATTGCTTCTCTGTCAAACGTAAAAGTCTCACTATTCCGGTTTTAGGTGCGTACTCTTCAATTCGTCTGTAATGTTTTTCGGACGCTTTCCTATTTTGCACTATCCGCATATACACTTCCGGTGCTATTCGCAAATATCCATCTTTATGTAAAAACTTTCGAAGCCTCGTATACTCTGTTTTAGTTCCCCATCTATCTGTTGGACTAAGAATAACAAGTAATCTCATTCCGTAATTCCCTCCATACTTTCAATCGGCAGAATCATTGGTAACTTATTTTGACTTAAGATAGATAAATCCATTGTAGAAAGTCGTATATTAGCACCATGTACCATAATCTGATTCAAATCCTCTATCAGAACAATTGCAACTCCATCGTCTGTTGTGATTTCCAATTGTCCTTCTTTTATGTGTATTTCTGCCGCATCCCTGCGTGTCGGGATGCGGTACGCAGGGGAAACAATAACCTTAACTATGGGAATCCGGTAACAATATGCCTGATCTAAGCATCCTGATAGAAATAGCTGAGTTCTATGATGTTGATATCCGTGAGATTATCGATGGAGAAAGGAAAAGTGAGAATATGAATAGTGAAACAAAGGAAACCTTGGAAAAGGTGGCAGATTATGTGGATACGGAAAACGAAGCGGTATTTAAAGAAACCATTTCTGCAATTGTGATTAATTTTACCCTGGCATTAACTTGTATGATTATCTGCCTGCTGGAAGAGGTTAAAAACGTTCCGGTCCCCGGAGGTGTGAATCTCTGTTTAACTGGTATTTTATTAATGACCGCAATTGTATTATTAGAATGTATAGTCCAGCTGAAGTTCGGAAAGGGCAAAACCAAAATAAATGAGACAGACTTTTGTGCGCTCATGTCAATAATATGTGGGATCATAAGCGTACCGCTTATTATCGTTTATTTTTGGATAGTGGCGGCGGCCTTTGGTGTGGTACTGGGAATGGTAGCCCTGAAAAATAAGACTGAGAAAAAGACTTGGGCAGTTGTCGGTATACTGTGTTCCGTTATGGCAACGCTGATGGCGGTGGTACTGCCAGGTATAGGATATTGGGTTTAGGGTTGAGAGATTGCATACGATTATGAAGTGCACTCTCGGATGGAAATCCGGGAGTGTTTTGGCCATATGAAGGAAAAGTCATAACTATAAAGAAATCTTCATACAATGTAAAAAAGCGTTTGAGGGGATTCTTTTTGAAGGATTATATTGTAGAGCGTGCTGTCAATATTGCAAATTACATTATCGAGAATAATGTAACCGTCAGACAGACCGCCAAGGCATTCGGGATAAGTAAGA
>JAFXEW010000098.1 GCA_017513625.1 Lachnospiraceae bacterium
CCAGAGTCTGACTGCCGGTTACGGTATATGCCGCTCCTTCGCCCTCTGCAAAATCTTCGCCGCCCACGGTTACTTCTTCTGCGGTCAGGGCACTTCCGTCATAGCTCTTACTTGCGGACGCACTGGTCAGGGTCACTGCACGTCTGCCGATTTCCAGTCCGCCGTCTACCACGGTAAATACTACTTCCTTAAAGTTAGGGTTCGTATTGATGAAATCCTCTGCACTAAGGCCCATTGTATATACTCCTGCATCGGTACCGCTTACCTGTGCATCTCCTGTAAATACAAAATCATTTTCGCTGTACAGAGCATTGTTTATGCTAACGGTATATCCTTCTGCGCTATGTGCACCGCCGTCATATACTGCGGTGTCTTTTGCACCCAGAATGGTTACTTCCACGCTGTCTGCCGCACTGATGGTCAGGCTGCCGTCCACGATGACAAAGGTTACTTTTGCAAAATTAGGATTGGTATTTACAAAGTCCTCTGCCTTCAGCTCCATCTCATAGGTACCTGCATCCGTTCCCTTTACCTCTGCATTACCGTTGAAGGTAAAATCTGCAGTGGTATATAAAGGATTGCTTACGGATACTTCATAGCCGGATACGCTCTTTTCACTGCCGTCATATACATAGCTGCCGCTGTGTTCCGTAACGGTTACCGTTACTTCGTCCACAGGTTCTACCGTCAAAGTACCGTATACGGTAGTAATATCATAATTCTCTGACTTAGTGTTATCGTTCAAGGTATATGTAAAACTGTTTTCACTGCTTCCTGCTAAGGTCTGACTGCCGGTTACCGCATATGCGGCACCTTCGCCCTCTGCAAAGCCTTCACCGCTTACATTTACTTCTTCTGCGGTCAGGGCGCTGCCGTCATATATCTTACTGCCGTCTGCAGAGGTCAGCACCACCTGACGCTTTTCAATGGTCAGGATACCGTTTTCACAAATCACTTCGAACTGGGCACTTACATCATTGCCCTGCGCATCTCTTACCACGGGAGTGCCGCTGATTACCACATCATAAGTACCTGCATCCACACCCATGCCTTCTGCACTCAAGCCTTCCACAGTGTAAATCAAACCATTTACATTAAATTTTCTTTCTTTAAGTCCTCTTACATACTGAGTCTTGCCATCATAATTTACAGTTGCATCCTTGGCTTCTACTGTAATCTGATAGCGCTCTCCCTCACCTCTGTCCGCTATTGTAAGCGAACCGTATACTACAGTAATATCATAGTTTTCTGCCTTGGTATTATCCATTAAAGTATACGTAAAGGTATTTTCGCTGCTTCCTGCCAGGGTCTGACTTCCTGTCACGGTATATTCCGCACCTTCTCCTTCTGCAAAACCTTCACCGCTTATATTTACTTCCTCTGCTGTCAGGGCACTTCCGTCATATACCTTGCTGCTGTCTGCTGAAGTCAGTACCACCTGTCTCTTTTCTATGGATAAAATACCGCTTTCACGAATCACTTCAAACTGAGCGCTTACATCATTGCCTGCTGCATCTTTTACCACAGGAGTTCCCATAACAGCGATTTCATAATCACCGGCATTCACTCCTGTGCCCTTTGCACTTAAGCCTTCCACGGTATAAACCATGCCGTTTATATCAAATGCAGTTTCCTGCAGTGTACCTGCAGTTTTTTCACTGCCGTCATACTTTACAGTCTCGTCCATTGCTTCCACAATGATTTGATAGCGTTCGCCTTCACCTCTGTCCGTTACGGTGAGAGTACCGTTTACAGTGGTGATGTCATAGTTCTCTGCCTTGGTATTCTCATTCAATGTATAAGTAAAAGTATTCTCACTGCTTCCTACCAGAGTCTGACTGCCGGTTACGGTATATGCCGCTCCTTCGCCCTCTGCAAAATCTTCGCCGCCCACGGTTACTTCTTCTGCGGTCAGGGCACTTCCGTCATAGCTCTTACTTGCGGACGCACTGGTCAGGGTCACTGCAC
>JAFXEW010000099.1 GCA_017513625.1 Lachnospiraceae bacterium
GATAAACTACTACCTATGTCAAGGACACGGAGCTTTTAATTTAGGTTAATTTCCGCTCCTTGCATGAAAACTGGATATTTTCCTGTCAAAGTATATTGATAGTATTCATTAGGGGCTAGGTTTTCTAGCCCTTTTTGATATCTGTCATTGTTGTAATAATCCATCCAATCGTCGATGGCATTGCTGGCTTCTTCAGGTGTTTTCCAGCCAGCTGCCTGCATTTTGAGTTCAGACTTCATATGCCCAAAGAAACTTTCCTGTGGCGCATTGTCCCAGCAGTTTCCTTTTCGTGACATAGACTGTCGTAAGCCCGCATTTCGTACAAGTTCCCTAAAACTAATACTGGTGTAATGACACCCCTGGTCGGAGTGTATCAGTGTCTTATCATTCAGTGTCATACCGTGATTCTTCAAAAGCAGTTCCACAGTTTTCAATACGAAATCAACTTCTAAAGAATTGCTAAACTGATATGCTAAAACCTGCTTGGTGTACGCATCTGTGATGACAGAAAGATAGCAATATGAGTTCCTTACGGGAATATATGTAATGTCCGTTAAGAGAATGGTTCTAGGTCCATGCTGTCTGAATTCCCGTTTTACCATATTATCTGCTACAGCATTGGTACGCATAGCTTTCGCCATTCTGCGATAAGGGTTTGCCTTTCTGATTGGGCAGCGAAGATTGTATTTTCGCATAAGGCGACGGATTTTTTTATGATTCATTCGAATCCCCATGCGCAATAGGCGCATGTAAATTCCCCACACACCCTTGTCATAACCACGAAACTGATAAGCCTCCAGTATCAGCTGAAAATCAGCGAAATCACGGGATTCTCTTTCAGACAACACATCCGGTGCAGAGAGAAATCTATAGTATCCAGATCTTGAAACGCCGCAAAGTGCACATAGTTCCTTGATGCTTAGAAGATTATCTTCATTCTGAAAAGTCTTTTGTATTAAAAGATAGCATGCTAATCTTCGATTTCGTCCAGTACGCTTAACATTTGCGTTTTTTTTAGAAAGTCAACCTGTTGCTGAAGGCGGAGAACCTCCTCCTGGAGCTGTCGTATTGCTTTTTGTGTTTGAACGCGTTCATTTTCTTTAGAGAAATGATTTTTTGCGACAGTGTCATGAAGTCCTTTGGGAGATGCCGCTTCCGCGCGGACCCGGTCTACAATTCTAAGTATTCTAGTTTTTCCTAGAATTTCAGGATCATATCCCGCTTTTTGAAAAATACGTTTCCACTGAGTTCCGTTTTTTTCACGTTCGTTTAACAGAAATCTTTTGAATTCTACAGTAAATCGAATCTGGCTTTCAGAAACACTGGCTGTGAACGGATTCTGTTTTAGAATTTCAATTTGTTGTTCTGTAAATAGAGTTCTTTTTCTGGTCATAACTGTGATCCTTTCATAGTTTATTTATACCACAGTTTCCACACAAAGTGTGTCCTATATTAGGTATGACCATTTACCTAAATCTCAAATACGTGTCCCACTCATAGGTAGTAGTTTATGAGATTCCTATACGCGAAAATTAAAATAAGTCCGAAATAGAGAACTTTTGCAGGAAATTGTTCTCTATTCGGACTTGTTCTTTATAATTCGGTATACTGGACCCGATTCCAGCGTCTAAATCAAGGCCTCCAGCCCTTCTTTATCGACTTCCACCGCCTTTCCACACGCAGCCAGACCGTCCACAATCGCAAGGGCCTCACCGCCAGTGTAATCTTTGCCCTCACCGCGGAGGACGTACAGTTTCTGCGTATCAAAGTCTATGTGCTTTAAAGCCTGAATGTTCTTCAGGTTACTGTGGCCCACATCAATATCGGCCAGAACAACCAAATCTGCATCTTCCATCAGTTCCAGATTTTTCTCATAGGCACCTTCACCGATATCACAGTACGGCTTTTCTTCTGCCACTGCCAGTCCCAGGGAGCGGGCCAGCTCGTAATCACTGTCACCCACATTCAAAACCCCTGTAGATACCTCCCAGCCTTTGTTGTGGAAGGATTCCAGCCAGTAGCTGCCGCTGCCACCACCGCAGATGATATGTACTCGTTTGCCGTTAGACACACGTTTTGCCGTCTTGTTGCTTCTAAGTGCCACAATTTCCGCCGCATTGGTCAGCGGATTATCACGGACCACCAAGTCGATCTTATATACCGGTTTCAGGATTTCCTCACGGATGATTTCTCTTGCCGGACCATCTTCGATCTTCTGTCCATGATCTAAGACGATGATACGGTCTGCAAAACGGGATGCCATATTGATATCATGGAGTACAGCGAAAATAGTAATGCCCTTTTCCTTGTTGAGCCTGCTCATCAGCTGCATCACTTCTAAGTTATACTGAATATCCAAATGATTGGTCGGTTCGTCTACAATCAGCAGCTGAGGCTGCTGTGCCAATGCCGAAGAGATGATGATTCGCTGCCGCTCCCCACCGGAAAGCTGCGTAATCTTTCGGTCCCGCAGATGCAGGGTTCCGGTCTCCGCCATAGCCTGATCGATGATACGATAATCCTCTTCACTTTCAGACTGCATGCGTCCCAGGAAAGGAGGTCTGCCCATGGCTACGATTTCCTTTGCCTTGAAGGCAAAGTTAGGCTGGAAGTTCTGTGGAACTACAGCCGCAATCTGTGCCCGCTCCTTGGATGTAAGCCCATTGTTATCGCGACCTTTCACATAAATAGCGCCGGACTTACACGGCACCATACCGGTAAGAGCGTGGACCAGTGTAGACTTTCCGGATCCATTTGGTCCAATCAGTGCTACGAACTCTCCCTCTTCGATAGAGCAGGAAAAGTCTTTGATGACATCGCGGTCACCATATCCCAATGTTACATTTTCAAATCTTAACATTTCCTTCGCCATTACATCACCTCCGAGTTTCTTGCACGCAGCAGGTAGATGAAGAATGGTGCACCGATGATAGCTGTCACGATGCCTACCGGTACCTCTGCTTCCAGTACACTTCTTGCGATGGTGTCACAGATGCAAAGCACCACGCCACCCAGCATGAAGGAAAGTGGTAACAGCTTCTTGTGGGACGGTCCGATCATCAGTCGAATCACATGTGGTGCAATCAGTCCTACAAAACCGATAATCCCACTAACGGATACGCAGGCAGCCATAATCAGAGAAGTCACAAGGAATAAAATTCTCTTGTTTTTCTCGATATCGACACCAAATCTTACCGCTGTTTCATCACCCAGCACCATAATATCCATTTCCTTGGAAAAGATCAGGATAATCAGCAGACCGATGATTACGTAAGGTAATACAGTCAGAACGTGCTCCCAGCCCTTCGCAGAAAAGCTGCCCAGAGTCCAGAAATAGATTTTCTTCATTTCTGTGGAGAAGAGCAGCATGGCGATGGAAATCAGCGCTGTCAGGAACTGGTTTACCGCCGTACCGCAAAGTAACAGGGATGTGGTATTCGCCTGTCTGCCCACCTTTGCGATGTTATATACAAAGAAAATGGAAACCAGCGCCCCTGCAAAAGCCAGCAGGGACGTGGAATTCATGCCCATAAAATTCGTTGAAAAATTAGCCAGGATGCCTACAGTTGCACCAAAAGCAGCCCCAGAGGAAATCCCTAAGATAAAAGGATCCGCCATAGGATTCTTAAAGATGGCCTGATACACGCCGCCGCAAAGAGCCAGTCCGCCTCCTACCAGGAAGGCCAGAATGCTTCGCGGAAAACGGAGCCTCCAAATAATCGTGCTTTGAGCACCCAGCGCAGCAACCTCTTCCTCAAATCCGCCAAAAATATGGTTGCAC
>JAFXEW010000100.1 GCA_017513625.1 Lachnospiraceae bacterium
GGAAGTGTGATAGAATTTACAGAGAATAAGAGACTAATTGCTTTATGCGGAAAGAGGGATTTTATGCTGGTATCATTGATTCCATTATTTGATGAAAACAAGGCTGTGGCAGCCTATTCGATTTTTACACAGAAAGATAACTTTTTGCTGAATCCCATGATGCTGGGAACCGGACACAATGACGGTGCGTCCAGATTGCGTACTTTGGAATTTGTGGAAAAGATGGGTATCGACACCCTGTCTTCCGACAAGGTGGTATTTGTGCCGATTACCAATATTTCCATATTTGCGGATATTGAAAATGAGTGCACCGCACCCAGAGACAGACTGGTTCTATTAATAGATAATACGGTACCTCCGGTGGATATGTACATAAACCGGCTGAAGGAGTTAAAGGATGGCGGATACAAGCTGGCTATACGTAAGCTTGCAGTCAGTGAGTACGAGAATTATAAGGAAGTACTGAAGCTGATGGATTATGTATTCCTGAACAATAAAAAGGTGGCGCTTGATAAGGCAAAGATATTCTTTTCCAAGCTGTATCCTAATGTGCAGTTGTGTGCAGGAAATATTGAAACGGCAGAGAACTTTGAGGCTGTAAAGGCATTGGGAGGATTCGCTATATATGAAGGCGATTTCTATCGTATGCCGGTTACTGCAGGTGATAATGAGGTATCACCCATAAAGGTTAATTATATCCGTTTGCTGAATATCGTAAATGATTCTAATTTTGAACTGACAGAAGCGGCAGATGTCATCGGACATGATACGGCGCTGACACTGTCCCTGTTAAAGCTGGTGAATCGTATGGCGCGTAATTCTGAGATTACCTCCATTCGTCATGCGGCAGCAATGCTGGGACAACGCGAGCTGAAGAAGTGGATTAATACGGCAGTGGTAAATGCTCTGTATAAGGATAAGCCCAATGAAATCACCAGATTATCACTGATTCGGGCAAAGTTTGCGGAGAATCTGGCAAAGGCATTTGAACTGGCTATAAAGAGCGAGGAGCTGTTCCTGATGGGCCTGTTTTCCGTATTGGATGTTATCCTGGACAAGTCCATGGATGAGGCGCTGGAGATGGTAAAGGTATCCAAGGATATCGGGGATGCCCTGATAAGCGGAAGCGGCAAGTTGGCTCCGGTACTGGACTTTGTGAAGCAGTATGAAAATGCCAATTGGTCAGAGATATCCAGACTGATGATTCTCTACAAGATTGATTTGTCAGTAGTGGAGAAGGCATATGAGGATACCCTGATTTGGTATCGTAATCTGGTAGAAGCAAAAGTGTGATAGTATATGAAAAAATAAGAGTTGCGGACAGGCAGGATTTATCATACAATAAGTGTATGCCGTAAAACGGTAAAACTATTTGAGAGGGGACTGGATAAGACGGATACTGTAGTGTCCGGCAGACAGTCTAGGGTACGTAAGATGTATGCAACATTTTGGGCGCTGATTCCGCCCCTGGTAGCGATTGCACTGGCTTTGATTACCAAGGAAGTGTATAGCTCCTTATTTGTAGGTATTATTGTAGGTGGTTTGTTCTATGCAGGTTTTAATCTGGAAGGCGCATTGCTTCACATTTTTAATGACGGTGTGGTAAGCGTACTGTCCGATGAGTACAATGTAGGTATCTTGGTGTTCCTGGTAATACTGGGTATCATGGTAAGTCTGATGAATAAGGCTGGCGGTTCAGAGGCATTCGGCCGTTGGGCTTCAGCAAAGATTAAGACCAAGGTAGGCGCACAGCTGGCTACCATCGCTCTGGGCGTTCTGATTTTTATTGATGATTACTTTAACTGTCTGACTGTAGGAAGTGTAATGAGTCCCGTAGCAGGTAAGCACAAGATATCCAAGGAGAAACTGGCATATCTTATTGATGCTACCGCAGCTCCTGTATGTATCATTGCACCGATTTCTTCCTGGGCGGCAGCAGTGACCGGATTTGTAGAGGGAGAGGACGGTTTCTCTCTGTTTGTAAGAGCGATTCCTTTTAATTTCTATGCGATTCTTACCATCATATTTATGATAGGAGCTGTCTTAATGAAGGTGGAATTCGGTTCCATGAAAAAGGCGGAGGATGCCATGGACCAGATGAAGGACCTGGCAGAGGAAGCTATAAAGGATGGCAAGGGTAAGGGCAAGGTAATTGACCTGGTTGTGCCTATTGCATCTCTGATTATCTGTTGTGTTATCTGTATGATTTATACCGGCGGATTCTTTGAAGGTACCGCATTTGTTGAAGCATTCTCCAATTGTGATGCTTCTGACGGTCTGATGATGGGAAGTGCCATTGCATTGATAATTACTTTGATTTATTATATGCTTCGCCGTGTGATGAAGCTGAAGGAGTGCATGGAATGTGTTCCTGAAGGTTTTAAGGCAATGGTACCTGCGATTTTAATCCTTACTTTTGCATGGACCCTGAAGGCTATGACTGACAGTCTGGGTGCAGCAGAATATGTGGAAGCACTGACCAAGGGAAGTGCAGAGAGCTTTATGATGTTCCTGCCTGCGATTATTTTTGTAATCGGATGTTTCCTGGCATTCTCTACAGGAACCAGTTGGGGAACCTTTGGTATCCTGATTCCTATTGTTGTAGATGTATTTGCAAATGACCCTCAGTTAATGATTATTTCCATCTCTGCATGTATGGCAGGTGCTGTTTGCGGTGACCATTGCTCACCTATTTCCGATACTACCATTATGGCATCAGCAGGTGCGCAGTGCGAGCATGTGAAGCATGTTTCCACACAGCTTCCCTATGCTGTTACGGTAGCAGGTATTTCCTTTGTGACATATATCGTGGCAGGTCTTACCAAGAGTGCATGGATCAGCTTGCCCATTGGTATTGCATTGACACTGGGATTCCTGGTATTTATGAAATATGGAGTGCAGAAAGAGAAGGCTACGGCATAGTTTTGGGACGAGGACGACTGTTGTAGTGACAGAAACTGTTTGATTAATAGTAGATAAAATATAGGACTGTGTGATTTCTCTTTGGAATCATACAGTCCTTTTTATGGCAAAATAAGTCACGAAAATCCCCATGTTGAAGCAGGAGACTGCCATGGGGATTTTGACTGCCTGTAATGATAAGCACATTTTAGGCAGGCGGTTATCTATTGATAAGTTCCCTGATAGCATCGGGCAAACCACTGATACTACCCTGAATCATAGGGGCACTGCCCCCGCATTTGGCGCCCAGTTCGCTGCGAAGAAGCGTGGCAAGCTCGCGGCAGTCCTTATTCTTACTGCCCAGAATAAACTGATAACCGGTTGCTTCTTCTCCGGCAAAAATGCCGCAGTAGCCGGGATACTTTTCGATTAATACATTTACCGCATTA
The DNA here is from genome assembly GCA_017513625.1 of Lachnospiraceae bacterium. Taxonomy (GTDB): domain Bacteria; phylum Bacillota; class Clostridia; order Lachnospirales; family Lachnospiraceae; genus Acetatifactor. The sequence goes on from JAFXEW010000100.1 coordinate 3,351, forward strand.
CGGATGGCAATGGTATCCGTGGCACTAACGAAAAGTATGGCATGGGGGGATACTTCCGGTGCGGGTAATGTGGTAAGGGCCAGTTCCAGATAACGTGCCTGTAATGCATTAAGCCTTTCCTGCTGTTTCTGATTCTCCTCTTTCAGACGCAAAATTGCTTTATCTATCAGCTCCGGCTTGGCGGAAAGAGAAACCGATACAGCGGATACACTGTCCTGCTTTTGGCTGTAATCCTGAAGTGAACGGCTGCCGCAGAGGATGTTCACTCTGACACCCCCACGGTGACTTTGCACATTGGTAATTTTTACCATGCCAATCTGGCCGGTGGTCTCCACATGGGGAGCGCAGCAGGCACATACATCATATCCGGGAATGGTAACGATGCGTACCTGCCCCTGAATTTCGATTTTGCTGCGGTATTCCAGTTCAGCCAGTTCTTCAGCAGTGGGGTATGTAATCAATATGGGCAGGTCGGCGTAGATGGCCTCATTTGCCTCTTTCTCAATACCCCGAAGTTCTTCCATGGTAAGTGGGCCGTCAAAATCAAGGGTCACTTCGTTTACACTCAGATGAAAACCTACATTGCGCAGACCGTAACGGCTGTGTACCAGACCGGAGATGATATGCTCCCCGGAGTGCTGCTGCATAAAGTCGAAACGCTGTGTCCAGTCTACATGTCCGCTTACCGCGATGCCCGGTTCCAGCGGCTGCTTCAGATAGTGATAAATCAAATCCCCTTCTATCTGTACATCCTTCACTTCCAAACCGTTTAAGGTGCCTTTATCCGGTGTTTGGCCACCTTCCTCGGGGAAAAAGGCAGTAGCCTCAAGTAAAATACGGTAAAGTCCGGTCTTAGTATCTTGCCTACATTCAATAACCGTACTTTTAAAGCAGGTCATCCGGATATCCTGATAAAATAATTTTTCTGTCATATATAAATCCATCCTTGTCAAAGTCTCATTTTTACTTTCTATATTTTAAACAGTAAGGAGGGAATGTGCAATGCTTTTTGGCATCTTTTCCGTGAGAAAGAGTGGTTTGTGAATGAATACTTGGCTCGTGAAGAGAGGTGTGATAGAATAAGGGAGTGATTGTGATGAGTATCATAGTAAGAGGAGATAGTATGAATCAGAGAAATTACCAGAGAGAACTGGATAAAATCATAGAAGGACTGGGAGAGCGTGCGCCCAAACTCTTTTTACACAGCTGTTGCGCGCCCTGCAGCAGTTATTGCCTGGAATACCTGTGCAAATACTTTGCTATAACGGTATTTTATTATAATCCTAATATTTCTGCATCCTCAGAGTATAAGAAGCGTGTGGAGGAGCAAAAACGCCTGATTGAGGCATATAATAGAGAAGGGAAAGGACATCCCATAGAAATCCTGGAGGGGGATTATGAACCCAAGCTTTTTTTACAGGCTGTGAAGGGATACGAGCAATGCCCGGAAGGCGGAGAACGGTGCAGCATTTGCTTTGATATGCGTCTGAGAGAAACGGCGCGGCGGGCAGCGGCCGCAGGCTATGATTACTTTGGTACCACCCTGACCATCAGTCCCCTGAAGAATGCGCCCCTGTTAAATGAAATCGGAGAAAGAATGGGGGCGGAGTACGGTGTGAGCTGGCTTCCTTCAGATTTTAAGAAAAAAGAGGGCTATAAGCGTTCCATTGAACTGTCAAAGGAGTACGATTTGTACAGGCAGGATTACTGTGGGTGCGCATTTTCGAAGGAGGAAAGATCATTATGAAAAAAAGCAGTGTAGTTAAATTACAGACCATAGCGTTAAGTATACATATGGCAGCATTGGTGTTGACATTATTGGTAATGGGATTCCAGAACCCGTTGAAGGAACTGGCCCGTGTGCCGAGGGATTTGTGTGAAGTGTTTGCTGTGCCCATAGACCATCTGCTGAATGTAGGTTTGCTTCTGATAGTGTATGTGGCAGCATGGTGGATTTTTAGAAAAACGCAGCCTAAGGAAACTGTGGTTAAGGCTGTTGTGCTGCTTGTTGTAACATGTGTATTCGGGATATTGCTTTCCCTGAGTTCTACTTATATAGTCAGGCTGATAGCAATGGAAGGTGAAAATCTTCTGGCAAGCTACGGTGCGCTGAATTCCATACTGGCCAGGGTAGTAACACCTGTACAGAATATAGCATATATTTTGTTCTGCGTTGCATGCGGCGCTTATATGGGCTGCAGGGAGGAGAAGTAGTATGAAAAAGAAGAATGTAGTCATATTACAGACCATTGCTTTGATTTTACAGGTAGCGGTATTGGCAATGATGGTTTTAGTTACGGTATTTCAGGTTCCGCTTAAGGAACTGACCAATATGGGCGGGGCTACGGCAGGAGTCTTTGCCTTCCCTATAGATTATTGTCTGCAGGTAATCCTGCATCTGGTATTGTGTACGGTGGCATGGTGTATTTTCCGTAATACAGAGTCTGATGGAACTGTGGCAAAAGTGGTTATTTTACTGGTTATATGGTACGTGGGAGGACTTCTGATAAGCGGCTGCAATGGGTTTATCAGTCAGGTTGTTGCCATGAAAGGAGTGGAGGCTTTGACAAGCTATGTGTCATTGAATTCCATACTTGCATTGATTGTGACACCGGTGCAGAAGATTGCGAGTATGCTGTTTTTTGTTACCTGCGGGGCCTATGTGGGCTGCAAAGAGGATATGAACCCCTAAAATATAGCAATCATAATTTATGTATTGCCAGAACGGACAATATACGTTATATTAGTCTGATAGAATCAAAAATACAGAAAGGATGGGTTTGTAGTATGAAGAAGATTTTAGACATGTTGACTGAAGAAATGGCACAGGCTTTTACAGCCGCAGGATATGATGGTGCCCTGGGTAGAGTGACCGTGTCCAACCGTCCGGACTTATGTGAATATCAGTGTAACGGTGCCATGGCAGGTGCCAAGCAGTATAAGAAAGCCCCCATTATGATTGCAAATGAGGTGGCAGAGCAGTTAAAGGACAGCAAGGTATTTAAGGAAGCAGAGGCAGTGGCACCCGGTTTCCTGAATTTAAAGTTGGATGAAGAATTTTTGCTTGAGTATGTAAAAGGAATGGCAGCTGATGAGAAGTTTGGTCTGGATATGCCGGAGAACCCCAAAATGATTATTGTGGATTACGGCGGAGCCAATGTAGCAAAGCCTCTCCATGTAGGCCATATGCGTTCTGCTGTTATCGGTGAAAGTATTAAAAGGATTTGCCGATATGTGGGACATGAAGTACTGGGTGATGTGCATCTGGGTGACTGGGGATTGCAGATGGGGCTGGTAATCTGCGGTGTACAGGAGCGTCAGCCGGAGTTGGTTTATTTTGATGATTCCTATGAGGGAGATTATCCCGCAGAAGCACCCTTTACCATTTCCGAGCTGGAGGAGATTTATCCTGCTTCCAGTGCCAAGTCCAAGGAGGACCCTGCATATAAGGCTAAGGCCATGGAGGCCACCTGTAAGCTGCAGGATGGCGTAAGGGGGTATCGTGCGCTGTGGAAACATATCATGAATGTGTCCCTGGCGGATTTGAAAAAGAATTACAGCAGTCTGAATGTGGATTTCGACCTGTGGAAGGGTGAGTCAGATGTGCATGATCTGATCCCTGAGATGGTGGATTATATGAAAAAGGAAGGATACGCTTATATCAGTGACGGCGCACTGGTAGTGGATGTAAAGGAAGAGACCGACACTAAGGAAGTGCCTCCCTGTATGATTCTGAAGTCCGATGGTGCATCTTTGTATAATACCACGGATCTGGCTACCATTATGGAGCGTATGCGTCTGTATCATCCCGATGAGATGATTTATCTCACCGACAAACGTCAGGATTTGTATTTTGACCAGGTGTTCCGTTGTGCAAAAAAGACAGGACTGGTTACACCGGATACCAAACTCAGGTGGCTGGGCTTTGGTACCATGAACGGTAAGGACGGTAAGCCCTTTAAAACCCGTGACGGTGGTGTAATGCGCCTGGAGACTTTGATTCGCGATACCAAGGATGAAATGTTCCGCAAGATTAAAGAAGGTCGTGAGATGTCCGATGAAGAGGCAAAGCAGGTGGCTGATATGGTGGCCGTGTCTGCTCTGATTTACGGAGATTTGTCCAATCAGGCTCCTAAGGATTATGTATTTGACCTGGATCGTTTTACTTCCTTTGAAGGAGATACCGGTCCCTATATCTTATATACCATTGTGCGTATCAAATCCATTCTGGGCAAATATGCCGAGCAGGGCGGCGATGTAGCAGCCGCACAGCTTTGCAAGCCTCTGAACGGTTCCGAGAAGGAACTGATGATGCAGTTAACCCAGTTTAACACCATGATGCCTGCAGCGGCAGAGGAAATTGCTCCTCACAGGGTTTGTGCGTATATTTACGATTTGGCTAATGCATTTAATCATTTTTATCACGAGACCAAGATTCTGGGTGAGGAAGATGCCGAGCATAAAGCAGGATTGATTGCACTGCTGGTTCTCACCAGGGATGTATTGGAAGCATGTATTGATGTACTGGGCTTCAGCGCACCTGAGAGGATGTAGTTTTTTATTAATTTTAGGCCATAGTTTTTGGGGACCCGCTTAAAAGGCGGGTCCTTTATATGGTGTAAAGAAAAAATACTTGACACCCGATGTTTCTTTGTGTATTATAGTACGGGTGGTAAAAGTATGGATAAAATATTCGAACAAACTTTACTATACGATTTTTATGGTGAATTGCTGACACCACATCAGCGGACGGTTTATGAGGATGCGGTATATAATGATATGTCCCTCAGTGAAATCGCCGAGCTTCAGGGAATCAGCCGTCAGGGTGTACACGACCTGATAAAGCGTTGTGACAGGATATTGGCGGATTATGAGGCCAAGCTTCATCTGGTGGAGCGTTTCACATCGGCTAAGGATAAGATCGGCCGGATTGTGGAGCTGACGGAGCATGAGCCGGATGCGGCAGGGATGATGGAAATCAGAGATTTATCCAAGAGTATATTAGAAGAGTTATAGAGGAGTATTCCATGGCGTTTGAGAGTTTGACGGACAAACTGCAAAATGTATTTAAAAACTTAAGAAGCAAGGGCCGTCTCACAGAGGAAGACGTAAAGGCTGCCTTAAAGGAAGTAAAGATGGCACTCCTTGAGGCGGATGTTAATTTCAAGGTAGTTAAGCAATTCATAAAGAGCGTGGAAGAGCGTGCAATCGGACAGGATGTCATGAACGGATTGAATCCGGGACAGATGGTTATTAAGATTGTAAACGAAGAAATGGTTGCCCTGATGGGTAGTGAGACCACGGAGATTGCCATGCAACCCGGTAAAGCCATTACTGTGATTATGATGGCGGGTCTTCAGGGTGCAGGTAAGACCACTGCCACAGCTAAGATTGCAGGTAAACTGAAGTTAAAGGGTAAGAAGTCCCTGCTGGTTGCCTGTGATATATACAGACCTGCGGCGATTGAACAGCTGCAGATCAATGGTAAGAAACAGGAAGTGGATGTATTTTCACTGGGAACTGACCATAAGCCGGCGGAAATCGCCAGACAGGCCATTGCATATGCCGAGAAAAACGGTCATAATGTAGTGATTCTGGATACTGCGGGACGTCTGCATGTGGATGAAGACATGATGCAGGAGCTGCAGGAAGTAAAGGCACAGGTTGCCGTACATCAGACCCTTTTGGTTGTGGATGCCATGACCGGTCAGGATGCGGTAAATGTGGCCAAGGAATTTGATGAAAAGGTAGGCATTGACGGTGTTGTACTGACCAAGATGGACGGTGATACCAGAGGTGGTGCCGCACTTTCCATAAAAGCCGTAACAGGCAAACCTATTTTGTATGTAGGTATGGGTGAGAAGCTTTCCGATATGGAGCAGTTCTATCCCGACAGAATGGCAAGCCGTATCTTAGGTATGGGCGATGTGCTCTCCCTCATTGACAAGGCTCAGGCAAGTATAGACCTGGATGAGGAAAAGGGCCGGGAGATGGCAGGCCGCATGAAGAAGGGTAAATTCGATTTTGAGGATTACCTGGAAAGCATGAAGCAGATGCGCAATATGGGTGGTTTGTCCAGTATCCTGAGTATGTTGCCCGGTATGGGTATCAAAGCAGGGGACTTGGATTCCATGATAGATGAAAAGCAGTTAAAGCATATGGAAGCAATCGTTCTTTCCATGACCAAAGAGGAACGTAGGAATCCCAAGCTTTTAAATCCCAGACGTAAGCACAGAATTGCTAAGGGAGCCGGTGTGGATATAGCGGTGGTAAACCGTTTTATCAAACAGTTTGAGCAGTCCCAAAAGATGATGAAGCAGTTCGGCGGTGGTAAAAAGCACGGCGGTTTCGGCGGATTCCCCGGTATGGGACGGGGCGGAAGATTTCCTTTTTAATCCAAGTAACGGTCTGCGGACTGTTTGTAACAGAAGCGCATAAGAACAATGCCGCCGGACACCGGTGCAGGTTGTTTTTAGCATAGAGGGCATAAGCCCAAACATATAAATTATTATTTTTTTGGAGGACAAAACAATGGCAGTTAAAATCAGATTAAGAAGAATGGGACAGAAGAAGGCTCCTTTTTATAGAATCATCGTAGCTGATTCCCGTTCCCCCAGAGATGGAAGATTCATCGAAGAAATCGGTACCTATGATCCCAGTGGTGACCCCAGTATCGTAAAGATTAACGAAGAGCTGGCTAAGAAGTGGCTTGCAAACGGTGCTCAGCCTACAGAAGTTGTTGCTAAGTTATTAAAGGTTGCAGGTATCGAGAAATAGTAGTGTAATCTTTGGAGGTGGATTATATGAAGGATTTAGTAGAAGTTTTGGCAAAAGCTCTTGTCGACCATCCTGAAGAGGTAGTAGTTACTGAAAAAACAGAAGGCAGGAACACAGTGATTGAACTTCATGTTGCCGCTTCCGATATGGGTAAGGTTATCGGTAAACAGGGCAGAATTGCAAAAGCAATCCGCTCTGTTGTAAAAGCAGCATCTACAAAGGACAATAAAAGAGTTGACGTGGAAATCGTCTAAAACAGATGGGGCGCACTCAGGCGCCCCATTTTTGCAATGAAGGGACGGATTTTATGGAAGATTTTTTCAAGGTGGGTGTGATTACCACCACCCATGGTGTGCGGGGGGAAGTAAAGGTATTTCCCACAACCGATGATGCACGGAGATTTAAGCGTTTAAAGGAAGTAATACTGGATACGGGAAAAGAACGGATAAACCTTGAGATTGAAGGAGTAAAATTTTTCAAACAGTTTGTAATCCTAAAATTCAAGGGTATCGATAATATAAATGATGTGGAGAAGTACAGACAGAAGGAATTGTTTGTGCCTCGGAAGAATGCAGTCAGATTAAGCAGGGATGAGTATTTCATTGCGGACCTGATGGGGTTAAAGGTGCTGGATGAACAGGACGGCGAAATCGGTACGCTGGAGGATGTACTGGAAACCGGTGCTAATGATGTATATGTAATCCGCATGACTGACGGCAGAGAATTGTTGTTGCCGGCTATTAAACAATGTGTACTGCAGGTGGATGTGGAAGCCGGTTTTGTAAAGGTACATGTGTTGGAAGGTTTGTTGGATTAGGAAGTATGGGCCGCAGTTGCGGCAGAATGAGAGCTGATATGAAATTTCATGTATTGACTTTATTTCCTGAAATGATAGAACAGGGGTTGCATACCAGCATAACAGGACGGGCAGTGGAGGCCGGACTGCTGGATATCAGTGCTGTGAATATCAGGGATTTCACTGCGGACAAGCATGGTAAGGTGGATGATTATATTTACGGTGGCGGCGCCGGTATGCTGATACAGGCACAGCCCGTGTACGATGCCTATCAAAGTATCTGTCACGGACATAAGATGCGTACCGTATATGTGACGCCCCAGGGAAAAACCTTTTCCCAGTCCATGGCAGAGGAACTGGCCGGGGAAGAGGAATTGGTGATTCTTTGCGGACACTATGAAGGTGTGGATGAGAGAGTACTGGAAGAAATCGTTACGGATTATGTGTCCATCGGTGATTATGTACTTACCGGCGGAGAATTGCCTGCTATGGTAATGATTGATGCCATTTCCAGACTGGTGCCAGGTGTGTTAAACAATGAAAGCTCTGCGGAAACGGAAAGTTTTCACAAGCATTTGCTGGAATATCCTCAGTACTCCAGACCGGAAGTATGGATGGATAAGGCGGTTCCGGCGGTACTATTATCCGGGGACCACAAAAAAATAAATAAGTGGAGATTGGAGCAGTCCATAGAGCGTACCAGGAAAAACAGACCGGATTTGTATGCCGCATATGAGAGGAATGAGAGTCTGATTAAAAAACTTTCCAAGCAGAAAAGAAACCATATTCATATGATGGAACTGCTTGCTTCCGGTAATGGTCTGCCCTTGTATCATAAGGGAGACAATATTTTATTATATAGCAGGCGTACGGGGACCTGTATGCTTACGGCGGACCATGAAGAAGCAGTGATTAAGATGCTGGATATAATGCCTGCAGACTGCAGCGTGTGTTATGCCATGCCGGACTTTGCGGCATCAATGGTGCGGGAGGCACGGCAGGATGGAAAGAGTGACGGCACAGTCAGTAGCCGGCCCCTTCGGAATGTATGTTATACCCTGAAGGATGCCATGTATGTACGTTGCAGGGATATCAGAAAAACAGAAGTGCCGGAGGCCGTGGAGAATGTATTGCCTGCCGGCCATGGAGAAGTCTATGCGGTCTATGAGGGGGAACAGCCCAGGGGATATATTTCCACGGAAGCTGACGGTGCGGTCCTTTGGCCTGTTATGGAGCCGGGATATGAAAGCAGTGATGCCGAGTGTTCTCTGATAGCCTATGCTATCAACCGTTCCAAAGATAAAGGAGGGATTCCCTATTTGCAGATTCTTGAGGAGGATGGGGCGAAAATTGCGACATTGGAAGCCATGGGACTTTATGCGGCTTCTGCATCTGTATGGAAAATCATCTGCTGATATATGTCTTGGGAGTTAGCATGATTTGTTGAAAAAAGTCTTGCAATATGCAAAACATTATTGTATAATCATAAC
>JAFXEW010000101.1 GCA_017513625.1 Lachnospiraceae bacterium
AAATCCGATGAAGAAAGAGTATCTGCCGCCTTCTCCCATGAAGCAGAAGAATCACCCAGTTCTTTTAACTTGGTGGAAAGTTCAATGACGGTCTTCCAAGGCTCCTGCACGTTATAATCCATACGGATAATTCTCGTGCTGATTCGGATTCCCAAATCCTTGTCATCCACAGTTACCACATCTCCGATACCGAAACTTTCATGCTCCCATCCAGTCAGTACAGACAGATCCATTACCTGTATGACATAAGAAATACTCGGCTTAGAATAATCTGCCAGTCGCATTTCGGTATATTCAAGCATCTGATATGGATTGGTAAAAGAGGAACAGTCAAGCGTTGATACCCTGATTTCTGTAGAATACTCCGTATTCTCCACATACTCTTTTCCGTTATTGATACTTGCAAAGGTCATGCCATCTGCACCATAAGCATAGAGTCTTGTCACAAGACTTCTGGTATCCACCACCCGCTGTATGGATTTCATATTTTTACGATAGGCAAACACAGCACCACTGTTACTTCCAGATTGTGTCAGAAGGCTGACCTGTTTATTTACATTGTCAAACTCCAAATCACCGCCATAAATGGACTGAATGGTACGAAGCATGGAAAGGGCATTTTTATCGGTGGACTGCCAGGAACGTTTCGTTGATACCGTTATTTTCCCAACACTCCATCCGGTTCCCTGCAATGCATAAGCCATCGGCTTTTCTGCAGTTTCCGCTTCATATGTCTGTTCACTTTTCTTTTCAGAATACGCAAGGTCATAAAACGCAGCTTCCGCATAAATGCTCGTTACTGTCTTTCCGTCCTCACCCTTATCATCCGTGACTGTTCGGATACGGTAAATGTCCTTAGTAATCTGCAGTTTCTTTTCATTATCAAGATATGACCGCTTCCCATCTTTGAATGGAATGGAAAATTCCAAATAGTCAGAACCGTTCAATTCACTCGTAACAATAATGTCATAAGCATTTTCCAATACTGCTTCCCTGATACCGCTGTCACTTAACACCACCGGCCTTGCATATCCCAATTTAGAATAGGGAGCCTTTGGTGTTTCATATATCTGAATTGCACTCAGTTCCGGTGTCATAGAGGTATCTGTTGTAGAAAGCGTCATCTGTATCTGAATATATCTTAAATTTGGAGATTGTATCACTCCATCCGTTCCGACCGCTTCCCAATCTGAAAAAGATGCTTCTTCCAAGGAATCCGATGTTCTTGTCCTAACTTCCGAAATAGAAGTAATTCCTGCATCCACTGTACCTACAAGCTGTATCTTTCCCGCTCCGGCAAGACCACCTTCCCCAAGGTCTAAAATCCTTGTATAAAGAACACCGCTTTCTGCATATACGCCATCCGTCTGCTTTAAGGTCACACTTCCCGGATTTGATATGGCATCCACAGACGAGTCCACATCTGCACCATTTGCTAACAAACCGGAAAGAAAGTGTGCTTCCAAATCATCAATTGTCAAATCAGAGTCCGTTTCGTAAAACCAGTCATCAAATCCTCCGGCAAAGTAGTAACTGTCTGCATACATTCCCATGACGATATCTGCAGTACAGGAAGGATTCAGTTCTCCGGTAAAAGAACGGATTGCTGTCTTAAACACATCCCCTGTGCTTCTGTCACAAACAAGGCTCTGTACGGTCTTTTTCTCCAAATCAATGACCGTTCCAATAAAATACGCACCATTATTTTTTAGCACCACTCCCATCGGGTCCGGTTCAATGACATCATGAATCAGCGTACCGGAAGAATCATAAAGCATATTTCGTAATCTTCCTGATCGAAGGGAAAGATAAAACAGAGGATTTCCCGGACCGCTTCTGGTACTGAAAATAGGTACAAATGTTGTCCCTACCGAATAAGTAGTTGGGTATATCCATCCTCCTGCCACAATTCTTTTTCCCAATGCTGTGAAGAAATCCCCCGTATTCGTTGCCCTCAGATGTGTTTTTTCCGTTGCCGGATTTACGGTATTGAACCGAAAAAATTTCCCAAGTTTTCCGGCACGGGTAGATGCTGTTGTTCCCGACCAGCCATTGATGGTAAAATTTCTCGCATGACCGGACGAATCGTGCAGAGTTGTATCATCACCACTCGGTGAATCATTCATTTTCCACTGTGCCTGTGTATTGGCTGTTTTCCGAAATTCGCCCGTAAAATCCTCTGTTGCATTTACAAGCAGTTTTAGTCCCATTACACCCACCTGCTCCTTCCCTGTATCATAAGCTCCGTAAAGGCTGCACCACTTACAGAAATCCGAACCTCATTGCCTCCCGGATTCAGTTCTGGGAACACTAACTCGTCAAGCTGTGAAAGACCGTTTCTCAACGTCTCCCCAGTATTCGAATCCACCACTTTGGCTGTCAGCTTTGACGTATCAAGCACAAAGGTTTCTCCCTCCGCAAGTTTTCCTTTTACACGAACCAACTCCCCATTTACTTCGATATCCACATAGGAAGAGGTGCTGTCCATGACCGCTTTTAATTCAAAAATCGGTTCAGATATAAGATTGCCCTTCTGTCTGTTTACAGTGGTCTTGCCCACTGCTGCAATAGAAAACACTTCATCCTCTACGGCATAACCGAATGGATCAGGACAGATAAATTCCAAAGAAAACGTACCTGCTGCTCTTGATACCCTTTCCATGCTGATTTCTGTATTCAGCCTCGCCATGAAATATCTGTCCGGATACTCATCAAAAATTAATGGCTGAACCCCTCTGTACGGATTCAGCCACCCATTGATTTCGTCTATTCTATGTACCAGAGCAGAAAAATCCTGCTCCGGGAACACGGAACATTCCACCGGAATGATACGCTCAGAATACTCCATTCCAAAATCCAGTATCCCTGACCTTCCCGGTATGCTTTCCGTATTATTTCTGAAAGCCGGAAGCATGGGATATCCCGTAATTCTTGCTTTCAGCTTTTTTTCCTTTGAATGAATTCCCTGAAATGAAAATCCCATGCTTCTCCTCCTTCTTAGGTGATTGGTATAATTCCCTGTGCCCTCGTTCCCGACTGCATCAGGTTATATAATCCCTGTGATACCTTTCGGATATCATCCTCACTTCGTACTACCATCTGTGCCACACTCACAAGCGGACCGGTATAAGTAATCACCGTTCCACCGCTTCCCGAACCGGAAGTCTGTGTATTCGCTCCTACTCTTGCATCTACATCAAAGTCTGTAGGAATGGCATTGTTAATATCCTTTGACACCTTATCCATTTCATCCGTAAAGCCCTCACCGAGACCTTTGGCCATATTGTCACCAATTCCGGCAAACACACGGGATGGCGAGTGGATACCGAGCAGGCTCTTGATACCGCCAACGATATCCCCGACAAAACCGGAAATCTTATTCTTTACCCACGAAATCATGGAAGAAACACCACTCCAAAGTCCTGTCACGATATTCTTTCCGACACTCACAATAGAAGTCGCAGCTTTTCCAATACCGGAAATAATGGCTGTCACGATTTGAGGTAAACTTGCCACCAGCTGTGGTATCGCCTTAACCAATCCAACCGCCAGCTGAACCACCAATTTAACACCCATCTCAATAATCTTAGGAAGATTTGTGGTTATGAAATTGATGATGGACGAAATAATCTGAGGCAAAGCAGCCACCAATTTCGGCAGTGCATTCAGAAGTCCCTGGGCTAATCCGGTAATGATGGAAAAAGCGGCATCCAGAATTTTATCCATGTTGTTCAGCAAAGTGGTGCATATTAAAACTACCGCATCAACTATAGTTGGAATCAGCTGTGGCAGTGCCTCTCCGATTCCGGTTGCCAGTGTGACAATCATCTGAATCGCAGCCTCGACCAACTGTGGCAGATTCGCAAGAATTCCGTTGACTAATGTCAGCACCAACTGCAAAGCTCCCTCGGTTATCTGAGGAAGGGCGGCTATCAGTGAATTCAGAATGGTCAGTACAATATTCGTCGCAGACTCAATCAAAATCGGCAGATTTTCCAGAATCGCACCTCCGATGGAGGTCACGATATTAAGTCCTAACTCAAGGAACATCGGCATCTGCTCTGTGATAATGGCTGCCACGTCTCCTATGGCTGTTCCGATTGCCACACTTATCTGACTGAAATCTCCGTTTGCTTCATTGATTGCATTTCCCAGTGTGGAAAATACATCCGTTATTCCTGCGGACATCTGGCTTACCGTTGGAAGGAACACACCCTCAATGGAGCGTTTCGTTCCCTCCAATGCAGAATCCAAATCCGCATATTTTATTTCATTAATTTGCGACAGGGCATCATAGCTTGCAGCCGCCCCATCTTTCATCCCGGCAAGCACGGGAAGTACATTTGCCTGTAAATCTTCAAACTGTGTGCCGAACAGATTGACCGCAGCTGTGTTCTTTGCAATCGGGTCATCCATATTATTTAAGGCATTCACAACTTCGAAGAAGGCCTCCTCAGCACTCTCTCCTCCGGCAGCAAACCGTTTCGTCATTTCATCTGCATTCATCCCAAGTGCCTGAAATGCTTCTATAGTTGTATTGCTTCCGTCCTTTGCCCTTAAGTTAAATTCCTTAACTGCATCACCGACTTTATCAATGGAGAAAACACCTGCTTCTGCACCATTGATAAGTCCGGTAACAAACTGATCCGCTGACAATCCCAATGCGGAATACTGTGCGGAATATTCATTTAAGGTATCAAGTAAATCCCCGTTTTGGTCTGCA
>JAFXEW010000102.1 GCA_017513625.1 Lachnospiraceae bacterium
GCGGATATTTTGGCGGCTATCGAGTATCATGGTTTGAAGCCTCAGGGAGTTTTTACCAGTGAGGACGCAAGGTCGTACAAGCCCCGAAAGGAGTTGTTTGAATTGGCGTTGCGGAGCGCCGGTTTGTCTGCTGATGAGGTAGTACATATAGGAGATTCTTTAAGCAGTGATGTGGCAGGAGCTACGTCTGTGGGAATAGACGCAATATGGGTAAATCGAAGCGGCAGAGAGGTTCCTGAAGGTGTCACGGCAGTAAAGAATTTATTGGAAGTATTTGATACAGCGTATTTTAAGTAAGTAGGTGAATGGAGAGCATATTATGGATTTTATGGGTAAAAAATTAGAGGATATCGTGGTGACACTTCCCTTTGAAGACGGAACAAATGTAGAGTGCGGAGTGTATTCGTATTTTGGGATTAACAGCAAAAAGTATTTTGCATTACTTCCTCTTAAGGGGGAAAAGGAACTGGATTTTTCCAAAAGCTTTATGCTATACGAAGTAGAGGAAGATGAAGAGAACAATCCTATTGTGATGTACATAGAGGATGATGCGGAGTATGCGGTTGCGGCACAATATTTTTCCGAGCAGTTAGCGAAGAAATAGCGGAAGTTTGAAATATTACGGAGGAAAAATAAAGATGAAAAAGAAAAATGATTTAGTTTGGAGCATTAGTTTATTGGTTATAGGGATTGCAACTATTATTTTGGCCGGAGGGCATATTATTGGAATAGAAATGTCGGATATTGCGGTAAGAATAATTGGGGTAATTGATTTAATTGCACTTCCTGTTTTAGCGTTTACTACAGTAAAGAAAGTGAAAAAGGACAAGGAACAGTAAGGGATTATTGGACGGAGGAAAGGTAAAGAAACAAAGAGGAGTGAATTAAATCCTCCTCTTGATTTTAGCAGAATAAAGCATTACAATAAAAGAGTAGCCGAAGCACATGGGGAGGTTTACGGCGGCAAATATAATACAAAGGAGAGTAAAACATGCCTATTGAATTAATCATCAAAATCGCGGTTCCTGTAGTAATTGCAATTATTGTCATTATTATTTTGGCAAGCGGTTATGTGAAAGCATCACCGGATACTGCATACATTATCTCAGGTCTTCGCAAGAAACCCAAGGTACTCATCGGTAAAGCGGGTATTAAGATTCCTTTTTTGGAGAAAAAGGATGAGCTGAATCTGCAACTGATACCCATCGATGTAAAAACAGCAAGTGCGGTACCCACTGCAGACTACATTAACATCAATGTGGATGCAACTGTAAATGTAAAAATAAGTGACGATGAGGAGCGCCTGAATCTGGCGGCACAGAACTTTCTGAACAAGAATCCCGAGTATATCGGCCGTGTAGCACGTGAAGTGTTGGAAGGTAACGTACGTGAAATCGTTGGTAAGATGGCATTGGAAGAGATGGTTTCCGACCGTCAGAAGTTTGCGGATCTGGTTAAGGAAAATGCTGAGCCCGATCTGGCATCCATGGGTCTGGATATCGTTTCATTCAACGTACAGAATTTCGTAGATGAAAATGGTGTTATTGAAAACCTGGGTGTGGATAATGTAGTTAAGATCCAGAAGCGTGCTGCTATCTCCAGAGCAGACAGTGAGAAGGAAATTGCTAAGGCCAGAGCGCAGGCTAAAAAGGAAGCAAACGACGCAGAAATCAGCGCAGAAACTGAGATTGCCATCAAGCAGAATGACCTGGCTATTAAGCAGGCTGAATTGAAAAAGATTTCCGATATCAAGAAAGCGGAAGCAGATGCTGCTTACCGTATTCAGGAAGAAGAGCAGAGAAAGACTGTGGAAATCACTACTGCAGAAGCAAATATTGCAAAGCAGGAAAAAGAGATTCTGTTAAAGCAAAAAGAAGCGGAAGTAATGGAGCAGGCATTGGATGCTCAGGTTAAGAAGAAAGCAGAAGCTGAAAAGTTTGCAAAGCAGCAGGAGGCTGATGCACAGCTTTATGAACGTCAGAGAGAAGCTGAAGCTAAGAAGTTTGAGACCGAAAAGGAAGCAGAAGCGCTGAAGGCACAGGCGGAAGCGCAGAAATATGCTATGGAACAGGAAGCAGAAGGTATCCGTACCAAGGGTCTGGCAGAGGCAGAGGCTATCAGAGCAAAAGCTATTGCAGAGGCAGAAGGTATTGAGAAGAAGGCAGAGGCTATGGCAAAGATGGGCCAGGCTGCTGTGCTTGAGATGTACTTCCAGGCACTTCCCGAAGTGGTTAAGAATGCAGCAACTCCTCTTTCCAATGTGGATAAGATTACCATGTACGGTGATGGCAATTCCGCAAAGCTGATGAAGGATGTTATGAATACCGTGGTACAGGTAACCGATGGTCTGAAGGAATCCACAGGTGTAGATTTGAATGCAGTACTGTCCGGATTCTTGGGTGGAACCATTTCCAACCACGTGGGTGCACCTGCAGCAGCACAGCCTGTTAAGACTGATAATGCAGTTGCAGCATCTGCTGTTATAAAGCCTGAACAGGATGATATGAACTAAATGAGGGGAAACGGCGCGGATTATTCCGCGCCGTTTATTGTATTAGGAAACATGTCTGCTGTATGAGCGGATGATTATTGGTTTCATATACTATAATTCTTTGTTCTTGCTTTTTTGAATATAGTGTGCTACAATAACCATGTTCAGAATAGAATATATTAAATCCGATGATCAAAAGTAAGTAGCATTTATGTCGGCTTTCCAGAGAGTGGCGCAGAGGTGAGAGCGTTGCAGGTACGGTAGATGTGAATGGGTTTGTGAGGAGCAGGGTGAAAGGATGACGAGTAGCCCGGGCCGTATTCCTGCGTAAAAGGAAAGGGTATTGATGCGGAAGCTGCGTACTTGTTTTTTGGACTTGAAATTGCAGCATTACCGATAGGTAATGTTTTTTATTTTCCACGAATACCTGTCAAGGCTTGCCTGCGTAAGCGGGGAGTGAATAAGGGTGGCACCACGAAGGCATAGTCCTGTCGTCCCTTGAGATTGCAGAAACTGCGATTTCAGCGGAGGGCAGTTTTTTTATGCAATGGAAGGTGTATGCCATGAATGTATTTGTGCACTATGGTGGTGTGCATATACGGACACAGACAAGAGTTATTGTGTAAAGGAGTAAACAGATGAGCAAAAAAGGAAGATTTGGTGAATTCGGCGGACAGTATGTTCCCGAGATGGTTATGAATGCAGTGGTGGAACTGGAAGAGGCATATGAAAAGTATAAGAACGACGAAACGTTTAAAAAGGAGCTTGCTGAGCTTTATTGCTCCTATGCAAACCGTCCTTCCCTGCTTTATTATGCACAGCGTATGACAGAGGATTTGGGTGGTGCAAAAATTTACATCAAGAGAGAAGATTTGAATCATACGGGTGCACACAAGATTAATAACGTGCTGGGTCAGATTCTGCTGGCTAAGAAGATGGGTAAAAAGCGTATTATTGCAGAGACCGGTGCAGGACAGCATGGCGTGGCTACTGCAACGGTATGTGCCCTTTTCGGACTCCAGTGCTGTGTGTATATGGGTAAGGAGGATACGGAGCGTCAATCCCTGATGTGTACCGTATGAGACTTCTGGGTGCGGAAGTAGTGGCGGTGGAAAGCGGTACTGCAACATTGAAGGATGCTATCAATGAGGCAATGCGTGACTGGTGTACCAATATCGAAACCACCTTCTATTGTATCGGCTCTGTGATGGGGCCTCATCCTTATCCTGAAATGGTTAGGGATTTCCAGAAGATTATCGGTGAAGAGATTAAGAGCCAGATGATGGAAGCGGAAGGTAAGTTGCCGGATTGTGTAGTAGCATGTGTAGGTGGCGGCTCCAATGCAATGGGTGCATTTTATGACTTTATCGGAGATGAGTCCGTACGTCTGGTTGGTGCTGAAGCAGCAGGACGTGGTGTGGATACCGAAGAACATGCAGCTACCTTTGCGAAGGGCACCACAGGTATTTTCCACGGTATGAAGTCTATTTTCCTCCAGGATGATTATGGTCAGATAGCGCCGGTTTATTCTATTTCTGCAGGACTTGATTATCCCGGTATCGGACCTGAGCATGCTTATCTGCGTTCCATTGGCAGAGCGGATTATGTGGCAATTACAGATGAAGAAGCGGTATGTGCTTTTGAATATCTGACCAAGATAGAGGGTATTATTCCTGCAATTGAGTCCTCCCATGCAGTGGCGGCTGCACTGAAAATAGCCCCCACCATGAGTAAGGATCAGATTATGGTGATTAACTTATCCGGCAGAGGGGATAAGGACGTTTATTCCATTGCACGTTATCGCGGTGAGAATATTGAGAACAGTTAAGGAGGGATGGTACCATGAACAGAATTGACAGATGTTTTGAGGAATTAAAAAAGCAGAATAGAAAAGCACTTATTACCTGTACTACTGCAGGAGACCCGGATATGGATACCACACGTCAGGCAGTACTGGAACTGTTTCAGGACGGTGCGGATATCGTAGAGCTGGGAGTACCTTTTTCAGATCCTATTGCTGAGGATTTGATTATCCAGAAGGCTTCCTTACGTTCCCTGAAAAAAGGAACCACGTTGGACCAGATATTTGAAATTATTCCTGCTATTAGAAAAGAGTGCGACAAGCCCATAGTACTGTCCATGTATTTAAATACCATATTCGCCTATGGCAAAGAGCGGTTCTTTGAGGCGTGCAGCAGATTGGGTATTGACGGAGTAATCGTACCGGATATGCCTTTTGAAGAGCATGATGAGATTGCAGAGTATGCAGATAAATACGGCGTGTACAGCATTAATATTTTGTCTCCCGTATCAGGTAAGCGCGTACGTAAGATTGCAGCGGCTTCCAAGGGTTATCTGTACTGCATTTCTTCCAATCAGGAACGGGTACCCAATCCAAGGGAAGATCAGGCATTCCTGGATATGTGTGAGATGATTCGTGAAAGCAGCAAAGTGCCTTTTTGTATGGAATATGGTGCACTTCCCATAGATTATGCTGATACGGCTGCTCAGTGCTGTGACGGTATCGTAATCGGCAGTGCCATCGTAGATATCATGAATCGCAATGTAGGTCAGGCGCAGAAGAAGGTAGAACAGTATGTGCTGGATATCCGTAAAGCACTTGACAGATAATGAATAAAAGATGATACGGATAAAGCCCCGGAGCGAATCCGGGGCTTTGTTTATATAGTCTATAAGAAATGATTTACACTGCGTTTCATAAGGAATTTAACGGAGTAGCCTGCCTCGTCACAAATGCTGCGTACAATGGTTTCGGCAGCTTCTTTCACATCCTCATGCACACAAATAATGCAGAGGTCCTTTTTGCGTCCGAAAAAGGAGGGCTTGGGCCAGCGCACATAGTAAGAAATATGATTCTTAAGGAATTCCTTTTCAATCAATTGTTTGCATTCCAAACTATTTATCTCGCACAGCTCTATTTCATTGTGGACAGTTGATGTGGTATATGAGGTCTGCATAATGTACGCACCTTTCCTGATGGTTAAATGGTAGGATTTATTATAGCATATATACGAAATAAAGTCTATATATTTGCTTTGCCTTTTATGCAGAAGCAATAAGGAAAACTTAGACAAAGACCTCCTTTAAAGGGCATTGCACAGGTCGGCTCATCGTGGTCGGAGCTTAATGTCTTTGTCCTTTAAGGGAGGTCACTGTTATTGTTGCATCATCTGCGCTGCTGCCTGCTGCGCACGGATTTGTAATTCCCACTGCTGGGACTGGATAATGGACTGGGCGTTGGGATTAGCCATGAAAATATCATCATGCTGGCAATGGTCCCGGGTAAGCGGAGTATTGATGGTTTGTGTACCGTCAGGATTTTCCACGATAATGGTGGAACCGCTAAGCAGGGAAGTGGGCTCCAGTAAAGGAAGTACCATAATGCCCTGATATTTGAACGGACATGCATAACTGGCAGGTAAACCGTCATAAGAGCAGATGTCGCCCTGATAATGGATATTACAGCTGTCTATAGGCTCTGTTCCCGATTCAAACAATTCAGTGGCCAGCGTAGCATCACAAAGACCGGGAATAGGCAGTTTGCCGGACTGGGTACAAATCTGTACTTCAATGATATCCTCGGGCTGTTCAAATTCTTTATTGGGCAGGTCTTCATGAATACGGGACATAACTGCTTTCCAAAGATTCTGTGCAGTTCTGGTTTCAATATTATTTCCGTCACTCTTCATGTCAATATTGTTATCGTATCCTGACCAGGTGGTGCAGGTATAGTAGGGGGTAAAGCCTGCAAACCATACATCTTTGTAGCCTGTGGAGGAACCGGTCTTGCCTGCTATCCCCATCTTTTTGTTAAAGCGGGCACGGGTGCCGGTACCTTTGGTGACCACATCTACCATGGCATCTGTTAAGAGATAAGCGGTAGATTCTTTAATAACCTGTCTGGTTGCAATACGGGTATTGTCCAGGACCTCTTCACCCTTGGTGTTGGTGACTCTGGTGTATAGCTTGGGAGTGGTATACAGGCCGTGGTTTGCAATGGAACCGTATGCCGCATTTAGCTCGTAAGGAGAAACACCGTAGGTCAGACCACCCAGTGCCAGTGTCTGGTTTACGTCAGAGTGGATTTCACCACCGATTTCCACACCGTCGGTTAAGGTAGTAAAGCCGAAATTGTATAAATAATCCATTCCCAACTGGGGAGAAATAACCGTTTGTGTCTTTACCGCAACAATATTCAGGGATTGCTCGATACCGTAACGGATGGAGCAGATGCCCTTATAGCCCGTTTTGTACCAGTTATTAACGGGAGTACCGTCAACATAGTTGAACGGTGCATCATTGTACACGGAAGCAAGGGTCTGGCCCGCACTGTCAATTGCCGGTCCGAAAGAGGCCAACACCTTAAAGGTAGAACCGGGAGAACGGGTCATGGAGGTGGCTCTGTTCAGGGTACGACGACCTTCTTTTACACCGCGTCCGCCTACCATGGCAACCACATATCCTGTGGTAGGGTCGGAAACTACTAATGCCGCTTGGGGCTGAGGAGTCATGGAAATGCTTTCCGCATAGTTTTCCGGTATATTTTCAATTCCGGTTTCTTCCATCATTTGAGTACGGTATAAATCAATTGCAGCATAAGCGTCCTCCTGGGAAGGAAATATCAGGTTGAAATTCTTATCCTTATTTTTTTTGAACCAGGACATCATATTTTCTTTGCTGTAGTTGATGGTATTACGGTCCTTGTCATACAGGGTCAATGCATAAGTAAGATACCAGTTGGTTTTGGAGGGATAATTGTCCGGATTGGCAAATTCCTCATTGGCAATGGCCTGAATGGCAGGATCCATAGTGGTTTCGATACGTAATCCGCCGGAGGTCAGCATACTTTCCGCAACGGCCTGGGTATAGCCTGCAGCTACCAGATCGTGTTTAACCTGCTCATATACTGCATCTGAGAAATAGGATCCGGTGGTAGAATTGCCTGCCTGATAATCGATATCGTACAGACCGATGCGCTCGTAGACCGCTTCGGTATCTGCCATGGCTTCGTCATATTGAGCCTTGGTAATAAATTCCAGTTTCAACATCTTGTCGAGACAATCTTTGCGACGTCTGGCATTATTCTCCGGGTAACGGAGGGGGTTGTAGTAAGAAGGATTCTGGGTAATACATGCAATTACCGCACACTCGGAAAGAGTAAGGTCACTGCAGGATTTACCGAAATAGCGCAGGGATGCAGACTCCACACCCAGGGTATTCTGGCCCAGGTTAATGGCATTCATGTATCTTACCAGTACTTCATCCTTGGTAAACTGTTTGGTGATTTCAAGCGCCAGATACTGCTCCTGTATTTTACGTTTGATTTTCTTGATCATATTTTTACCTTCGGAGGTCCATTCGGTAAAAATCGTATTTTTTAATAGCTGTTGGGTAATAGTACTTGCACCCTGGGTTTCCGCGCCGCCGGTTTTAACAAACTGATAGCCGGAACGGAGAAGTGCCTTGATATCTATACCGTTGTGCTGATAGAAACGCTCGTCCTCAATGGCTACAAAAGCCTTGCCCAAAAGGTCGGGAATCTGGTCCATGCCTACCTGGATACGGTTGGAATTAGTGCTGACATACTGATCAATCTCATTGCCTTCACAGTCGTAGACAATGGTAGCCTGTCCGGATGCAATTACGTCGCCCAGACGGATGGAGGGTGTGCCGGCCAGAATGCCGTGGAACATACCGAAAGCAGTGGCTGCACCACAGATGCCTACACCGATTACACCAATTAATATTACCTGAAATACTGTTAAAAAAGATTTTCTTTTGATTTTTGTTGTTTTAGAAGTCAGTGCCTTTTGTTTCCTGCGGACACTTTTTTTACCATAGTTCATTTAACTTCACCTCTCTGCCTAAAATCATAGGACCACCATATTATATCAAAAATGCTTATGTAAATAAAGGTTTTCTTCATTTTATTAATAATTGTTTCACATTTTTCTGCAGTTATGCTATTCTGAATGCGGACAGATAATTTAATTTTCCAAAGAGGTAGATGAGAGATGGAACAGATGGAGGGAAAGTCTTACAGAGTGCTGTTAGAAGGCGGAGAAGGCGAGATTGTGGAGAAGAAATCACGGTTTATTGCAAACATCAGGCGCTGTGAGAATGAGGCAGAGGCTGTTTCTTTTATAGAAGAAATGAAAAAAAAGTACTGGGATGCCAGACATAACTGCTCCGCAATGGTAATCGGAGCCGGCGGGGAACTGACAAGATGCAGTGATGACGGAGAACCGAGCGGTACGGCAGGAAGGCCCATGCTGGAGGTGCTTCTGGGCGAGGGAATCCGTAATATCTGTGTAGTAGTAACCCGTTATTTCGGCGGTACATTGCTGGGGACGGGAGGTCTGGTCAGGGCCTATACCCAGGCAGTGCAGGCCGCATTACAAAATTGCACTGTGGGACGGATGCGCCTTGGCAGGGAACTGGAGATACAGACCGATTATAACGGCGTGGGAAAGATTCAGTATATTTTGGACAAGTACGAAATACAGCCCTTAGATACGTTGTATACGGATACGGTAACCTTTGAATTGCAGCTGCCTGCGGAGGATGTGGTCATGCTTCAGCGGGTAATTACCGAGGCTACCAGCGGAAGGGCTCACATTCATGTAAAAGATGAGGTCTATTTCGTTGACAAAGAGAAGTCAAGGGGATAAAATGTTCTAAGATTGAGAAAAGTATTCGAAAGGTGGTGGTTTCATGCAAAGTCACAGTAGTAACGATAACCCTTTGCCCGGGCGGAGCCCGATTTATGTAAAAAACCATCAAAAGGAGAATGCTTATGGAAGAAAGACAGGAATTGGAAGCACTGGAGGAACTTCTGCAAACTAAGCAATATACCAGACTGCGTCAGTATTTAAGTGAGATGAACGATGCGGATATCGCTACTTTCATGGATGAACTGGAAGAAGAGGAAATGCTGAAGGTGTTCCGCATATTACCCAAGGATTTGGCAGCGGATGTTTTTTCCTATCTGGAGGTGGATAACCAGCAGATGATTATTACATCCATGACGGATAAGGAAGCGGCTCACATCATCAACAATCTGATGGCCGATGATGCGGTTGACCTGTTGGAGGAAATGCCTGCCAATGTGGTAAAGCGTTTGCTTAAAAATGCAACACCGGAGGTGCGAAGGGATATTAATCAGTTGCTCCGTTATCCGGAGGACTCCGCAGGAAGTATTATGACCGTGGAGTATGTGGATTTAAAGGAAAGTCTCACGGTAAACCAGGCCATTGAACGTATCCGTAAAGTGGGTGTGGACAGTGAAACCATTAATATCTGTTACGTACTGGACGCCCAGCGTAAGCTTTTGGGTACGGTGGCACTGCGCTATCTGCTGCTTAGTGACGGGGATGAGATTATCGGTGATATCATGCATGAGAATGTTATTGCCATACAGACCCTTACAGACCAGGAAGAAGTAGCAAGACAATTCAAAAAATATGACTTTACTGCCATGCCGGTAGTGGATAATGAATATAAACTGGTGGGAATCATCACAGTCGACGATATCGTGGATATCATCGAAGAAGAAACCACGGAAGATATGGAAAAGATGGCGGCGATTGTCCCCAGTGACAAGCCCTATATGAGAACGGGGGCATGGGAAACTTACAAAAAGAGGATTCCCTGGCTTCTTTTGCTGATGCTTTTGTCCACCTTTACAGGAGCTATTCTTGCTTCTTTCGAGGAAGCACTCAGTGTTTATGCCGCTTTGTTGGCATTTATTCCCGTGCTGATGAACACGGGGGGAAATGCAGGAGGACAGGCCAGCGTTACTGTAATCCGTGGACTGTCTCTTGGAGAGATTACTTACAGAGATGTGCCCGGGATTATCTGGAAGGAAATACGGGTGTCATTGATATGCGGTCTTACACTCGCGGTGGCTGCCTTTGCAAAGATCATGTGGATAGACGGACTGGGGCTGATGGTTGCATCCGTAGTCAGCCTGACATTGGTGGTGACGGTTATCCTGGCGATGCAGGTAGGATGTCTGCTTCCTGTACTTGCCAAGCGTTTGGGCTTCGACCCTGCAGTAATGGCTAATCCTTTTATCACAAGTATTGTAGATGCGTTGTCTCTGGTGGTGTATTTCAAGATTGCAGCAGGCATTCTGGGATTATAAATGATAAGATTTAAAGTCGGAATGAAAGTGTTTCTGCACAGGAACACACATTTCGGCTTTTTGCAAAGGAGGAAAATATGCATGTATATGTAAATCAGGCGGGCTATTTGCCGGGCAGCAAAAAGATAGCAGTGCTGGCAGAAAGTACAGAACAGAGGAAAGAATTATGTTGTCAGCAGAATAAAACGGTGCAACTGGTAGATGAAGCAGGAGATATTGTTTTTGAAACGGAAGCTGTATATAAGGGTCTTGACGATGCAGCGGGCGATGTGGTGTGGCAGGCTGATTTTACCGAGTTCAATAGGCAGGGTGTATATAGGGTGAAAGGGGCAGAGGATGCATGCTCGGTTTCCTTCAGAATTGGTGAGGGAATTTACGGGGAATTGAATGCACTGCTTTGCAAAGCATTATATTTTCAAAGGTGTGGAATGGCGTTGGAAAGTACGTATGCAGGCATATTTGCCAGAACCACCTGTCATGAGGAGGATGCAGTTCTTTATACGGAATATGCCGCTATGGACGGGGACAATGCGGATGCCCTTCAGCATTTTGAGGTAAAAGGCGGCTGGCATGATGCAGGAGATTTCGGCAGATATCCCACTGCAGCGGCTACGGCACTTGGACATATTCTTTATGCCTGGAAATGGTTCCC
>JAFXEW010000103.1 GCA_017513625.1 Lachnospiraceae bacterium
AAGGAGCAGATGCACTAGGTAATTCAATTACCGGAAGTAATGGAAAACTGCCTACGGACAAAATGACCTATGAAGATGCGAAAGCCTATAACATAGAAAACGGGCTGGTTGATAGTGCAGGTAATGAAATTCCTCTGTCAAAGATTGATTTTGCAGAAAAATATAGCTCCGATTTGGAAAAGTCCATGATAGAATTAGATGCTCAAAATAAGGCGACCGAAATAAACTTAAAACGCAACATGGAAGCAGCGGCAGCAACCGGACCGAAGATAGAGGACCCGGGCATAGCGAAGGATGGAGCCAAGATAGAAGGTGCCGGTGACTCAGCAACTACAGTGACAGGTCCTAAGATAGAGGATCCGGGGATTGCAAAAGAAGGCATACAAGTTGAGGGTGGTTTAGATGCTAATCTATTAGATGATAAGGGGAAATTTGCGGATGATACGTTAGAAAACAACTATCAAACATACGTGAATAGAAAAATAAGTAAGGGACAAACGCCCAAGGATAGATTAGAATGGAAAAAAGCAAGTGATTACTGGACTAAAGAATCACCTGTAGCAAGAGGAAATAATTTTAATAAAACAGTACGTGAAGCAGATATTTATGATTATCATGAAGTATATTTGGAAAATGGGAAAAGATTAGATTCGTATGACCCAGACGCAGGAGAAATTATTTCTAGAAAAGCTACAGATTTGGATAAAATTACTGAAGAAACTTATAGAGGATATTTGTCAGAGTTCTCGCACAAATATTCCGAAGGAACAAAAATTAGGTCCAATGCATATCCTGAACTTGATGGGCAAGAACTGAAAGGGCAGTATATATTAGAGATACCTGCAAATAATGCCGATATAAGTAATATTGATTATTATAAGCAAATTGCGACTGAATATGATGTGATTCTAAGATTTACGGAGGAAGTGAAATGATAGAATTAAATTCTTTGATTAAGGATGCTCTAATTAAAATAGATTTTATTAAGCGATATGAGGAGTTGTCTAATAAATTTAATGCTGAAAGAACACCTTCAAGTAATCGTTTAGTTTATATTGATGGTGAAGAGGTTATGGAGATAATTCAAGATTTAGGCTATTCTCCGCTATTTGATGCAAAGGAAAAATTTTATAAAATCAAGGAAGAACAAATTGGAAAGATTACTTTGGGGGTTCATATTATTCTGCAAGGTGGAATGGTTGATTTAGTTTGGGTAGTCAGAAAGAATGAGGAGTTGCTTCTTGGGGCTCCTTGGGGTACATATTCAAGAAGACTTATTGATAGGAATTACAGGATAAAAAAACCCATTATCGGAACATATGAGGATTTAGAGGAGATTTTGAAGATTACTTTTAAAATGTATGAAGACTTTAAGAGTGTAGTAACTTGTAACTAGCACGCTGAGCAATTCTTAAGGCAAAAAGATTTTCGTTGGCATTTGCAATAAAATCTCTTGACACTCTGAAATGCCTATGTTACGGTGGCACTCATTAGGGGGGTAAGGAGGAAGAGAAATTCCTCGTATAACAAAATAAAAACACAGTATCAGCGGCATTCCAAGATCTTAAAAGTTTGAAATTTACAAGGAACAAATAAATAGTAAAAAAATAATACAAAAGCCCATAAAAGAATTTGAGGAATAGGGTGTAAAGGAGATTATTATACCGCATGCAGAGATTGATGCATGGTTAAGAACAATAAAGTAGTATTCACTAAAATTTAAAAATATACGGGAGTTAAATAATTTACATAAGGAGGATTTAATTATGATACCGATTATTTTAGCGGTAGTGTTTGGAGCATTGGGAGTGTTTATTTTGGTTAATCCTAAAGCTGCAACAAAGAAGGAAAACAGAGAGGATGAGGCTGCAGTAAAGAAAGTCAAAAAAATGGGTGTTGCTTACCTGATAATTGGTGTAATCGTACTGGCTGTGGGGCTTTTGACTTGGGAAAAGGAAGTTAATTGCAGTGGTTGCGGACAACCTACGGAAGTTATCTGGTATAATGAAGGGGAAAGAAACTTCTGTGACAGATGCTATTCACAGCTTAGTTCAATTTTTAGATAAAAAGATGATCGGGAGATAGCAAAAAATTTAATACTATTTTTATGTATGGATACATATCAGCGGGATATATGTTTGCACCGATATGTATCCGATTTTTTATTTGGAAAGAATATTATTTCTGCAACTTTTTGCATACATATTTCGTCTATATATACGAGGGGCAAAAGAACCGGTAAACGGCAGTTGTCAGATCTGCCTGATAGGGCGAAGGATGCAGAAAGGATACCTATGAAAAAGATGGTTTGGATATATAATAACAGTTCACGTATTTTGGAGGCCATTATCCATTTGTTTCCGGAAGAGGAAGCGCAGCTTTGTATGATTAGCAGTGAAGCAGTACTGATGGAGAGAATTACAAATGAGGGGGGAGATGCGCTGGTGCTGGATGCTTTCCGGAGACCAAAAGACGATGCAGACCAGTTGGAGTTTATCAGGCGGCTTCGTGAAATCAGTAAGCTTCCCATAATCATTGTGTCCGAACCGGTAAGGGAGGAAATTAAGATAAGGGCGCTGGAGGCAGGTGGTGATGATTATGTGACTACTGACAGGAGTCCCTTGGAACTGGTGGCCCGAATAAAGGCCCAGGTGGCCCGTTATAATGCCCTGATGACTTCGGAATGCAACGAAAGAAGGTATTGTGTCAAAGAACTGGTGATAAATGACAAGGCGCGTAAGGTAACGGTAGCCGGAAGGGAAGTAGGGCTCACACCTATTGAGTATAAGATACTCAGGATGTTGGCAGGTAACAGGGGCCGCATCTTAAGTGCAGAGGAGATATACAGTGAAATCTGGCAGGAGCCACCCATTGGTGCAGCAAATACCATTCCTGTGCATATCAGACATATCAGGGAAAAAATAGAAGAAAATCCGAAAAAACCGCAGCTTTTAAAGGCGGTCTGGGGAATAGGCTACAAGATAGGGTAGCCTATTTTTTTATGCGTTCACCGCCCAAAATAAAAAAGTTAAAAAAATTTAGCTGTAATACTAATTTACCACTTGACAAAAACAAAGCAATGCATTAATGTATTAAGTGACTAATACAACAAGGCAGGTAAAAGAAAATGGATACTACAACAATGGAAGTAAACAAAAAGAAAAAGGGACTAACGGGAAGTACATTAAAAATAATTGCAATCATATCTATGCTGATTGACCATACAACGGCAGTTCTGTTAGGACGTGTTCTGGTAAAAAGAGGTATGATGGACGTGCTTATGACCACAGATCCCAATGAATTGATGACATGGCTGGGGGATAACTGGGTGGCATTTGCCATATACTGGGTTTTCCGTTTTATAGGAAGAATTGCATTTCCTATTTTTGTATTTTTGATGGTGGAAGGTTTTCTGAAAACAAGTAATAAGTGGAAATACCTGGCACGTCTTACGGTATTTGCTTTGATTTCCGAGATTCCTTTTGATTTGGCACTGAGAAACAATATCTTGGATTTTGAAGGACAGAATGTATTCTTTACACTGGCAATCGGGTTGTTAACAATGATTATCTGTGAAGGACTTGAGAAGAAGTTATGGACGGGTAAAAAAGCAGTGTTTAAGGTAATAGAAGTAGTGCTTACGGCTATAGTGATTATTGCCGGCGGACTGGCAGCAGATATGCTTTTAACGGATTATGGATTTATTGGTATCATCTGCATCATGGCCATATATCTGTTCCGTAAGAATAAGACCATGCAGATTGTGGCAGGATGCATTGCATTCCTGTGGGAGTTTACGGCGCCTTTGGCATTCATTCCCATTGCATTTTATAACGGAGAACGGGGCATGAAGCTGAAATATTTGTTCTATGCATTCTACCCGGTGCATCTGTTGATTTTATACGGAATCGCAGTATTGTGCGGTTTGGGAGCATACATATCGGTTTAATCATAAAAAACAGTATCCCTTAAGGGATAGAAGGAGGAAATATGTTAGAAGTAATTAATTTGAGCAAAAAGTACAGCAAGGTGTTGGCGGCGGATGAGGTAACCTTTCAGGTGCCCGACGGTAAAGTGGGTATATTATTAGGACCCAATGGTGCTGGTAAATCTACAGTAATCAAGAGTATTGCAGGCCTGCTCCGCTATAAGGGCAAGGTTAAGATTCAGGGAATTAATTCCAAGGAAACAGAGGCAAAGCGTCAGTTTGCTTATGTGCCTGAGCTTCCTAATATGTATGAGATGCTGACTGTGCGTGAGCATGTGGAATTTATCAAAAGAGCATATAATGTTACCATTACGGATGAAGAAGTAAATGAATTATTGGTAAGATTTGAACTGGATGATAAGGCTGATAAGTTGGGCAGTGAGCTGTCCAAGGGTATGATGCAGAAGGTCAGCATTTTGTGTGCACTGGCTATTAAACCCAAAGTAATCCTGCTGGATGAGCCCATGGTAGGTCTGGACCCTGCAGCAATTAAAGAGTTAAAAGCTATGATTTTGGAACTGCGTGATAAGGGGTGTACTATTCTCATCAGTACCCACATGTTGGAAATGGTAAAGGAACTGTGGGACGTGACCTTTATTATGAATAAGGGACATATTATCGGTACCTATGCCAGAGAAGAAGTGGCTAATGAAGATTTGGAAGCTTTATTCTTTGAGGTAACGGGACAGGAGGAATAGTATGGGAGCATTCTTTTATTTATACAAGCGTTCAATAGTAAACCGTATGAAACGTGCCATTAAAAAGCCTGTTACTATTATTTGGCTTTTGTTTATCCTGTTTTATATCGTAATGGTGCCCTATGGACTGATGGAAATTGCCCGGGATATGAAAATAGATTCTCCCAATGGCATGGTAATTGCTATGAGCTTTCTGGCTTTTATGCTGATACCTGCTAATATTATAGCTTATGCCAAGAGAAAGGGCCTGGCATTTATGCCCTGTGATGTGCATTTTGCTTTTCCTTCCCCCATAAGTCCCAAGCTGATGCTGGTGTATGCCCATATGAAAGGCTTGCCTGTCAACCTGATTATTGGTGTCATCGGCATGATAATAAGTGGTTTGATATTCGGTATTACACCGGTGCAGATGGTGCTGTTCCTTCTGTTTGCTACTTTCATGCAAAATATATTGGAAGCAGGTATCATGGTAATCATGTACGGAAGTGAAAAGATTACTGAAAAGGTTAGAAAAGTAGCAGTTTATGTTGCTTACGGGCTGATAGGATTCGTTCTTATCTTGGGATTATATACCATTGGTACAAACGGCCTGTCCCTGGAAAGTGTGCAACTCTTTATTTCATCCGATGTTTTGAAGATGGTACCCTTTATCGGCTGGTATATTGCTGTACTTCATCTGATTATCCTGGAGCCCACTGTGATGACAATTATCGGTAGTGCAGCATACCTGGTGGCATTTGTGGCAATCATGGTAATTGCGGTACGTATGAAATGTACGGGACAGTACTATGAGGAGGCAATGAGCTTTGCAGACGATTATGAAGAGCTTCGCAATAAACAGAAGCAGGGAAGTGCAGAAATCAGAATCGGTAAGAAAAAGGCTAATTTAAAGCAGGCTGATGTGGAATATAAAGGTAGTGGAGCAAAAGCATTGTTTTATCGTCAATTGCTGGAGTACAAGAAGCAGAAATTCTTTGTTTTTGACGGTCAGACACTGATTGCCGTTGCAGTGGCAGTTTTGTTTGTGGTAGCAGGAATCTGGGGTGTGGATTTTGAAGAGGCAACTCCCTTTATTATCCCCGGAATTATTGCATATATAGTATTTATTTTTGCAAATCTGAACGGTAAATGGCATAAAGAGTTAAAATATGCGTATACATATCTCATACCCGATTCATCCTTTAAAAAGCTGTTTTATGCAACACTGATGCAGCTTCTGCTTGCGGCGATGAACGGTGTGATTATGATAGTGCCTTCAGGTATTGCATTAGGCTACAAACCTATAATTATGATATTGTGTATCATCTGCTATGTGGCATTAATGGCGAATAAGCTTTATTCCCTGGTGGTGACGGAGTTCATATGCGGAACCGCATTAGGTCTGGTGGCCAGACAGTTTATTCACATGCTACTCATGGGTGTGGGAATCGGAGCTGGTGCGCTGGGCGCTGTTTTAGGCTTCTTTATGGGCGGAGAAGTGCTTGCATATGTATTTATGCTGCTCTTTACCGTACTGATAAGCCTCATTCTGATGATTATATCATCCCTGAATTTTGAAAAGATGGAGTCTCTGTAAAGGGTAAAAGAAACCGGTGGGCACGACGTGGTGCCCGCCGGTTTTATGTTTTGTACCGTGAAAGATGGGCCTGTAGCACGGTGCATAGGATGTTTTGGCTTATAGGAAAACAGTATGTTCAAGCAGGATTTTCAGTCCGATGATAATCAGGATGATACCACCGCAAATCTCAGCTTTTGATTTGTAACGGGTGCCGAAGAGATTGCCGACTTTGACACCTGCTACGGAGAGGATGAAGGTGATAACGCCAATGAGACTTACTGCAGGCAAAATGTCAACCTTCAGAAATGCAAAGGTGATACCGACTGCCAGCGCATCAATGCTGGTGGCTATGGCCAGCAGTAACATGGTTTTAATATCCAGGGAGTCGTTTGCTTCTTCGTCCTCTTTGCTAAATGCCTCACGCAGCATGGAAACACCGATGAGGGAGAGCAAGATAAAAGCCACCCAATGATCAAAGGTTTCTATGTACGCTTTAAACTGACGCCCCAGCAGATAACCTAAAAGGGGCATTAAGGCCTGGAAGCCTCCGAACCATATTCCCACGGTTGCGCATTTCTTTAGTGTGATACGGGACATTGCAAGACCTTTACACACGGATACGGCAAATGCATCCATGGACAGTCCCACTGCAGTCATAAACAGTACAAATAAATTCATAAGAATTCCTCATAATAATATAAATATTGAAACACAGTATATCACTGCTGAAAAGAGAATGTCAATTGATATTTGGGCAACTCTTTACATAGAGGAGTAAAGGTTGTAATATCTAAAACAGATAATAAAAAATTTATAGTTTGTTAATTGATTTTGATGTGACAAGTGTTATATTTGTAATAGAACAAATAAGGCGGGTTCTTACTAACACAGGAGGGAGAAGTTATGAATATACAGAAATTTACCCAGAAATCCATGCAGGCCGTGGAAGGCTGTGAGAGACTGGCCTATGAATACGGGAATCAGGAGATTGAACAGGAGCATTTATTCCTCAGCCTTCTGACCATTCAGGACAGTCTGATTTTAAAATTATTATCTAAAATGGAGATATCCAAGGGGGAAATACTGGGCCGCGCAGAAAATGCGGTTAAAAAGCGTGTAAAGGTACAGGGTGGCAAGGTATTTATCGGACAGCATTTAAATAATGTGCTGATAAGCAGTGAAGACGAGGCGAAACAGTTGGGGGATGAGTATGTTTCCGTGGAGCATATTTTCCTTGCCATGCTCCGTCAGCCCAATAAAGAGATGGGCCTTGTTTTCAAGGAATACAATATTACCAGAGAGGGCTTTCTGCAGGCACTTTCTTCTGTAAGGGGAAATCAGCGTGTGACCAGTGATAATCCGGAGGCTACCTATGATACCTTAGAGAAATACGGTCAGGAGCTGGTGGAAAAGGCGCGCAGTCAGAAGCTGGATCCGGTAATCGGCCGTGACAGTGAAATAAGGAATATCATCCGGATTTTATCCCGTAAGACCAAGAATAACCCGGTACTTATCGGTGAACCCGGTGTGGGTAAAACAGCGGTAGTGGAAGGTCTGGCACAGAGAATCGTAAGAGGTGATGTGCCTCAGGGATTAAAGGACAAGAAAATCTTTTCACTGGATATGGGGGCTTTAGTAGCCGGAGCCAAGTATCGGGGTGAGTTTGAAGAGCGTCTGAAGGCAGTGCTGGAGGATGTGAAAAACAGTGACGGTAAGATCATTTTGTTTATAGATGAGCTTCATACCATAGTGGGAGCGGGCAAGTCTGACGGCGCACTGGATGCCGGCAATATGTTAAAGCCCATGCTTGCAAGAGGAGAACTACACTGTATCGGTGCCACCACCTTGGATGAGTACCGTATGTATATCGAAAAGGACCCTGCTCTTGAGAGACGTTTCCAGCCTGTAATGGTGGATGAACCTTCTGTGGAGGATACCATATCCATTCTGCGTGGTATCAAAGAGCGTTATGAGGTATTCCATGGTGTTAAAATCATGGATAATGCCCTGGTAAGTGCGGCAACTCTTTCACATCGTTATATTACGGATCGTTTTCTGCCGGATAAGGCTATTGACCTGGTGGATGAAGCGTGCGCATTGATTAAGACGGAACTGGACAGTATGCCTACTGAATTGGATGAATTGCAGAGACGTGTGATGCAGATGGAGATAGAAGAGGCTGCTCTGAAAAAGGAAGATGACAGGCTTAGCAAGGAGCGTCTGGAGGCTTTACAGAGAGAACTGGCTGAACAGAGAGAAGAGTTTGCAAACCGGAAGGCTCAGTGGGATAATGAAAAGACATCGGTGGAAAAGCTTTCCAAGCTGCGTGAGGAGATTGACCACATCAATAATGAAATCCAGATAGCACAGCGGGAAGGCAATCTGGAAAAGGCGGCGGAGTTAAGCTATGGTCAGCTGCCTGCGTTAAAGAAGCAATTGGAGGAGGAAGAGGCCAAGATTAATGAAGAAGATCTGATCTTGGTTCATGAAAAAGTATCCGAAGAGGAAATTGCCAAGATTATTTCCAGGTGGACAGGTATTCCTGTGGCTAAATTGACAGAGAGTGAAAGAAATAAGACATTACATCTGGATGAGGAACTGCACAGACATGTAATCGGTCAGGATGAGGGGGTTACCAAGGTGACGGAGGCTATTATCCGTTCCAAGGCCGGTATTAAGGACCCTGATAAGCCCATTGGCTCCTTCCTGTTTTTGGGACCTACCGGTGTGGGTAAAACGGAACTTGCCAAATCGTTGGCGGCGGCACTTTTTGATGATGCTAATAATATGGTACGCATAGACATGAGTGAATATATGGAGAAATTCTCCGTATCCCGTCTCATCGGAGCGCCTCCCGGATATGTAGGATATGAAGAAGGGGGACAACTTACGGAAGCAGTACGCAGAAAGCCGTATTCCGTAGTACTCTTTGATGAAGTGGAAAAAGCCCATCCCGATGTGTTTAACGTACTTTTACAGGTGCTTGATGACGGCAGAGTTACAGATTCCCAGGGACGTACAGTTGACTTTAAGAATACCATACTGATAATGACATCCAATATCGGAGCACATTATCTGCTGGAAGGGATTACACCTGAGGGCAATATCAGCGCCGAAGCAGAAAGTATGGTTATGGAGGAATTGCGCGGACATTTCAGACCGGAGTTTCTGAATCGTCTGGATGAGATTATTCTGTTTAAGCCCCTTTCCAAAGAAAATATAAGCGGAATCATTCACCTGATTATCAAGGATTTGAATGACAGACTGCAGGACAGAGACTTGGAAATTAACCTTACTGAAAAGGCTGTGGATTTCATTGTGGAGGAAGCTTATGATCCTGTTTACGGTGCACGCCCTCTGAAGCGGTATGTACAGAAGCATGTGGAAACTCTTGCTGCAAGACTGATTCTGGAGGATAAAGTGGCGCAGGGAGACTGCATATGCATCGAAGTGCAGGATGGCGTATTAACAGCCACTGCAGGAAAAAAAGATGATTAATTTACACTGCCGGAGTGCCCTAAAAGGTGCTCCGGCATTTATATATGCCGGATGCAGGGCATAAAGTCAGATATTTGACAAAAAATAGTACTAAAGTACGAAAAAAATGTGACTTTCTATAGATTTTTTTTCGATATGGAGTTATCATTATAGTAAACAGATATATTAGGAAGGGGGATACTGATATTTTGATTAAGAGAATTGCCTGTTTTGTGGGACAGATATTACATACTTTCCAGTGGGAAGTAATAAACGGTATCATAGTGGCAGCCGAGAAAGAAGGCTACAGAGTAGAGATATTCAGTAATTTCGGTACATTCGGAGATAATTTCCTTCATACAGAAGGTGAAAGGAATTTCATTAACCTTCCTGATTTGAAAAAGTATCACGGAATTATTATGGCGCCTGATACATTTGATATCGTAGGAGCATATGAGAGTTTGTGTGAAATAATAGAAAGAGATGCTCAATGTCCGGTTGTTTCCCTGCGATATAAGGATGATAAATGGTACAGTATTGTGACGGATGATACATCTGCCATGGAAGGTATGGTAGAGCATATGATTACGGAGCATGGTTTGAAACGAATTTGTTTTATGACCGGACGTATGGATTTAGAGGACGCCCATAAACGTTTGCATGGTTATCTGAACGTCATGGGTAAGTATGGTATTCCTATTGAAAATGAAATGATTTTTCAAGGGGATTATTGGAGGAATAAAGGGGAAGAAGCTGTAGAATGGTTTATGTCCGGAAGTGAGTATCCGGAAGCAATTGTCTGTTCCAACGATTTTATGGCGATTTCCGTATGTGATGCTTTGATTAACAGAGGAATTCAAATTCCCCAGGATGTCTGTGTATCAGGTTTTGACTGTATAGATGAAGCCAAGTATTATAATCCTTCCATAACCGGTGTGGCTGTAGATTTCTATAAAATGGGTACTACAGCGGTGGAGATAATTGCCGATGTGACAGCAGGGAAGGAACGGGACAAATGTACCTATATTGGTACAAGGATTAATTTAGGCGGAAGTTGCGGTTGTGTCAAAGATATGTCCTACAGTATGCGTGAACTGTACTCAGAAAAGCAGAATCTGAAGAATGCGATTCTGCAAATGGCGTATCTGAGTGTTGATATGGAGAACTGTAATGCCATTGAGGAAATATTTCAGGTTGCATTCAAATATTCCGTGTTTTTTAATTATAAAGCGCTCTATTTTTGTTTTTGCGAAAGAGAACAGGATGAGTACGAAGAAATTGGTGTAGAGGAAAGATTTACGGATGAAGTTGTAATAAAGGCCATTTTGCGGGACGATAAGGACTATGTATTCTGCAATGAGAGATTCAGACGAGAGGATATATTACCCGAGAAGTTCAGGCGGGGAGACGGGCCTTTGTATAATTTTCCTCTTCATTACAAGAACCAATGTATAGGATATGTGGTGCTTCAGTTGGAAAGACCGGAAGAAATCAATCATTTCTTTACATCCTGGATGCTGACAGTTGCTAATTATCTGGATAAGGTGCGTATCTATAATGAGAATGAAAATCTTATGCGGTTCAGAGAACAGTCTCTTTTGGATGAGTTGACGGGATTGAATAATCGCAGAGGATTTGAAACGGTTATTCGTCAAAAGTATGCATTGCTGACCCAGGGACAAAAGGGCTTCTTTATTGTCAGCTGTGATATGGATGGGCTGAAAGTCATTAATGATAATTATGGTCACCTGGAAGGAGATGAAGCATTAAAGGCATATGCCCGGATTCTGAAGAGTGTTGAAAAACCCGGAGTATACTGTGCCCGGGTAGGCGGTGATGAATTCAATATCTGTTTTGAAGGAGACCGAAAAGGGGAAGTGGACAAGCTGGTGGATGAAATCCGCAGACAGATAGCAGAATACAATGAGAGTAAGATAAAAGAATATCAGTTGTCAGCAAGTATCGGATATGCATATTGCGGCAAGAAGTCTACACTTATTAATTGTATGAAAAAAGCCGATGAAATTATGTATCAGGAAAAAATGAAAAAAAAGAGTGCCAGAAGTTTTACAGGTTAAAAGGAGGCGGTGCTATGATTCCAAAGAATCCGGTGATGTTACTTAGTTTTATTAATTTAAAACTGAGAGATACTTATGGCGACCTGGACAGGCTGTGTGAAGACTTAAATGTAAACAGGCTTGAAATTGAACAGAAATTGGAGCAGATTAATTATCGGTATGACAGGACGCAAAACCAATTTATTTGAAGTGAATAAAGAGTATAGCGGCCGGTGTGGTATATGCACCGGCTGCGGGCGTTGCAAAGAAATTCACCGGGATGTGAAAGTTTTGGTGAATTTTTTGCATGAAGGGAGATTATTGAACTCCCATGAGGAGAAAACAGCTTCGGGAAATGCCGGAGCCGGAAAAGATATTGCATTGGGGATTGATTTAGGGACGACGACCATTGCCATGGTATGTTATAATAAGGAGAATGGCACAGAAGAGTATTTCACTGCCGTGAATCCTCAGATACAGTACGGACAAGATGTATTATCCAGAATTGAAGCATCGGAAGACAGTAAGATCGCAGAGGAGCTTCGACGCCTGGTTACGGAAGTACTGGAAATGGGAGTCCGTAAGTTGCTTGATAAATTTGAACCCGTTAATTCGGAAGTTAGTATGGTGTTATCAGGCAACACCACCATGCTGTATTTGCTGAAGGGATTACCTGCGGAGAAATTAGGCAGAGCGCCCTTTACTTTGGAACATAAAGATGTGGATGTTATAAGCCTGGCAGGATATCGCTGCGTTTGTGTGCCCGTAATATCTGCTTTTGTGGGCGGTGATGTTTTGACCGGACTATGGACGAATCGTGTTATGGAAAAGCCGGGAACGGTGTTATACCTGGATTTGGGCACCAATGGAGAGATTGGACTGAAAACTTCAGATGGACTGTTTGTGACAGCCACCGCGGCAGGACCTGCTTTTGAGGGAGGGCCTTGTAACGGAGTGTGGGGAGCAGATATGGTACATTTACTTGCCGGATTATTGCGAAACCGGATTGTGGATGCTACAGGACTTTTAGATGACCTCTATTTTGAAAAAGGTATCATTACAGAAGGCGTATGTATTACACAAGAAGCTGTGCGGGCATTTCAGACTGCCAAAGGAGCTATCCGTGCAGGAATAGAAGTGCTACTGCGCAAGGCCGGGATAAATGCAGAAGATATAACGGAAGTGTTGCTGGCCGGCGGCTTCGGTTACTTTTTGAATCCTTCTGAAGCAGTAAGTACGGGATTACTTCCGGAAATATTGGCAGACAAGGCAAGGGCAGTAGGAAATGCGTCATTGCAAGGTGCACTGGAAGCTGCACAGACATGGAGCAATGCTGACGATATCCGGAGTGAGTGGAAGAAACTGTGTGATGGTGCACAGGTGGTGAACCTGGCCATGGATGAGGAATTTCAGGAATTATTTATCGGGAATTTAAACTTCCCGGAATAAGGGTTAGAAAAGGAAATGTATTATGGATTTGTTTGAATATATGAGAAGTACCAATATGGAGAAGGAAGCACCGCTTGCGGCACGTATGCGTCCCAAGACCCTGGATGAGGTGGTAGGACAGGACCATATCATTGGCAAGGATAAGCTGCTATACAGGGCCATTGCGGCGGATAAAATAAGCTCCATCATTTTTTATGGACCGCCCGGAACGGGAAAAACCACACTGGCAAAGGTAATTGCCAATACCACCAGTGCTGAATTCACCCAGATAAATGCAACGGTGGCCGGTAAAAAGGATATGGAAGAGGTGGTAAATAAGGCCAAGGATATACAGGGAATGTACGGAAAGAGGACTATCCTGTTTATAGACGAGATTCACCGTTTTAATAAGGGGCAGCAGGATTATTTACTGCCTTTTGTGGAGGACGGAACCGTAATATTAATCGGAGCCACTACAGAGAATCCCTATTTTGAAGTTAACAGTGCGTTGATTTCACGGTCTGTGATATTTGAATTAAAACCCATACCCAAAGAGGCTATAGCAGAGCTTCTAAAGCGTGCGGTATATGATACGGACAGAGGAATGGGGGCATACAATGCAGTAATTGAGGAGGATGCGTTAGAGTTTCTGGCAGACATATCCGGCGGAGATGCAAGGCATGCGCTGAATGCCATTGAACTGGCTATATTAACCACCGGCAGGGGCGAGGACGGCAAGATACACCTTACTCTGGACGTGGCTCAGGAATGTATACAGAAACGTGCGGTAAGGTATGACAAGAATGGTGACAATCATTATGATACCATATCTGCATTTATTAAAAGTATGAGAGGGTCAGACCCGGATGCGGCGGTTTATTATCTGGCTCGGATGTTGTATGCAGGTGAAAGCATTACTTTTATAGCAAGACGTATTATGATTTGTGCCGCTGAGGATGTGGGTAATGCAGATCCGAATGCACTGGTGGTGGCCACTAATGCTTCCCTGGCAATTGAACGTATCGGTATGCCCGAGGCTCAGATTATACTGGCACAGGCAGCCACCTATGTGGCAACAGCGCCTAAGAGTAATGCTAGCTGTAATGCCATCTTTGCAGCATTGGATGAGGTAAAAAGCAGTGGTAACCTGCCTATACCGCCTCATTTGCAGGATGCCCATTATAAAGGTGCGGCCAAGCTGGGGCACGGAACAGGATATAAGTATTCCCATGATTATCCCAATCATTACTGTAAGCAGCAGTATCTGCCTTATGAGTTAACAGGGCGGGAGTTCTATGTACCGGACGGAAACGGATATGAAAAAAAGATTCAGGAACACATGAAAAGGATAAAACTGGAAGCTGACAAGAATGAATAGTTTCAGAGTATGGAAAAGGGCGCCTAACAGGCGCCCTTAAAATAATTCACGGGTTAAATACTGATATATCTCCTGGTTTTTTTGTCTCCAGTTATCACAGACAGAGGCAGCGATTTCTTCTAAAGGTACGGAGAGTGTAATGTCAACCAGCCGGATGCCGTGGTCCTTGGCTACCAGATGGGCTTCATATTCTCCGGAAGTGGATTTATAGTAATCTGCCAGAATGGATACTTCATTGCGAAGAGCAAATTCATTTTCACTAAAATAGGTATCAATATCGTGCTTAATAGCATCACTGATACGGCTTGAAAAAAAATGTAATGTCTCCGAACCTTCTTCCGTCAGCATCAGATGGGTACGATTACCTACGGATTTGGCAGATATAAGCCCTGCTTCAGTGATTTCGTTGATGACCTGCTGCAACGTCATGAAATTGGTGTATTCCTTGTCCAGAATAAAATCACTGATTTGTGCGGTGGTCATGGGGAAGCTTACTTTATTCAACATGTAAAGAACGATTAATTTATATAATGTTAAAGGATCCTGGGTCATGGTTATATGTCCTTTCTGTTATATTTCATGCCCTGGCATATGCCGCGGGAGCGCATCAGACCATGGAGACTGTTCAGCATATCACGTTTGTTGCCGCTGTATAGAGGGGCAATCAGCAGGGATTTGGGACCGTCACCGGTGACTCTGTGTACTACGATGTCCGGAGATAAGTGTGCCAGGCAGTCGGTGACCATGTCCAAATAGGTGTCTTTGTCCGGAAGGGAGAATAAGCCCTGCTCGTAAAGAGTGGCCAGATCAGTGTCCTTAAGAACATGCAGTAACTGTAGTTTAACACCGAAGGGATGCCATCTGTTTATATATGCTATGGTTTCCAAAAGCATATCCCGTGATTCACCGGGAAGTCCCAAAATCAGGTGAACGATTACCGGGAATCCGCGGCTATGGAGTGCCGCCATGGCATCTTCAAAGCAGGACAGCGGATAACCGCGACGGATGAAAGCAGCGGTGCCTTCATGGACGGTCTGCAGTCCCAGCTCCAGCCAGATGAATTTGGAGGGATAAAACTTTTGTAAATCTGATAAGAGGTTTAGAACCTCCTCCGGCAGGCAGTCAGGCCTGGTGGCAATGGATATACCTACAATGCAGGGCTCATCCAGAGCCTGTCTGAATATTTGATTTAAGTAAGAAACCGGACCATAGGTGTTGGTGTATGCCTGAAAATAGGCGATATATTGTTCTCCGGTTTTTTTATTTCCAAACAGGCTGCGTGCTTCCCGGATTTGCTCCGTTATGCTTTTGCCGCGGATATCAACTGCAAAGTCACCGCTGCCGCCACGACTGCAAAAGATACATCCGTCCGTACCTAATGTGCCGTCCCTGTTGGGGCAGGACAGATGGGCATTCAGAGCAAGCTTATAGCATTTATGGTGAAAAGTGTTTTTGCAATAGGCATCCAGAGAATAGTAGGGTTTGCCGTGCCAGTCCCGTTTGAGCATAGAATCTTCCTTTGTACTATGTATTAGTGAATGTGAGCTTTAACTGCCAGGGATACATGTTCTGCCACAAGGGGATTAAATGCTTCCGGCAGGATATTGTCTTCGTTTAATTCGGTTTCGGGTACCAGGGAAGCAATGGCCCGGGCAGCCGCCAGTTTCATTTCTTCCGTAATCTGGGGGGCGCGTCCCTCCAGAGCACCTTTGAAAATGCCGGGGAAGGCCACCACATTGTTTACCTGATTGGGAAAATCGCTTCTGCCGGTTCCTACAACGCGGGCACCTGCGGCTTTAGCCACATCAGGCATGATCTCGGGAACGGGATTTGCCATGGCAAAAAGAATGGCATCCGGTGCCATGGAGGAAACCATTTCCGGGGATACGATGCCCGGAGCAGATACACCGATAAAAATATCCGCACCTTTCATGGCATCGGCAAGAGTACCGGTCAGATTGTCGGGATTGGTTACCTCGGTCATTTTTTGCTGCATCCAGTTAAGGCCCTGTGTGTCACGGGACACAATACCTACCTTATCGCACATGATGATATAAGGGAAACCGTAGGTTAGCAGTAGTTTGGTAATGGCAACACCTGCACTGCCGGCACCGTTTACTACCACGCGACAGTTTTCCTTGGCTTTGCCTACTACCTTCAGAGCGTTGATAATACCTGCAAGTACGACAATGGCGGTACCGTGCTGGTCATCGTGAAACACGGGAATATCCAATATCTGTTTCAATCTTTCCTCAATCTCAAAGCAACGGGGAGCGGAGATGTCTTCCAGATTGATACCGCCAAAGCCCGGAGCCAGATAGGTTACTGCTTTGATGATTTCTTCCGTATCCTGGGTATCCAAACAGATGGGAATGGCATTGACACCGCCGAATTCTTTGAATAAACAGCTTTGCCTTCCATAACGGGCATAGCTGCATGGGGCCCGATGTTACCTAAACCCAGTACTGCACTTCCGTCAGACACTACAGCTACCGTATTAGCCTTCATGGTGTACCGATAAGCTGCCTCCTTGTCCTCTGCAATGATTTTACAGGGTTCTGCTACACCGGGGGTATATGCCACGGACAGGTCCTCCCTGGAGTTTACGGGTGCCTTGGAAGTGATTTCCAGTTTGCCGTTCCATTCTTTGTGCATCATAATTGCTTTTTCGCCGGTTGTCATATGATTTGCCTCTTTTCTTAAATAATTATTTCATGATTATTGATAAAGTGCGGGGCGGATTTAGAGTTTGCTGCACCCGGAATATGCTTACTTAACATAGGTATCATATAATAGTTTCGGGGGCTTAGCAAGGTTTTTTTAGGGAATAGGAAATCTGTACAGGGGATAAAAATAGTACTTCCTATTTCATAAAAAATGGTATATAATGTGTAAACAAGTATTTCTGAATATTCAATCATTCAATCTTTAGATTAACAGTTCGATATCATAGTTCATGATATGTTTCCCAAGATAAAGCAGAAATAAATGCATATGGTGAAAGGCGAGGGTATATGAGAGAAAAATATGAATCATTAGCACTGCAACAATTAAGAGAATTAGCCAAAGTACGCGGGATAAAAGGCACTTCTGCCATGAAAAAGAGTGAACTGGTGGAAGCTATGCTGGCGGAGGATGAGAAGGAAGCCAGAGAGCGTCAGGAGGCTGAAAACAATTTCCCCAAAGAATTGGACAGTGGGGAAGAAGCAAGCGGCATATTGGAAGTAATGCCGGATGGCTATGGATTTATCCGTTGTGAGAACTTTATGCCCGGAGAGAATGATGTATATGTGGCACCCAGCCAGATACGCCGTTTCGGATTAAAGACGGGAGATATTCTTAAGGGTAATAAGAGAGTAAAAACCCAGCAGGAAAAGTTCAGCGCATTACTATATGTGCGTTCCATAAATGGTTTTACCGTAGAGGAAGCGGTAAAAAGAGGCACTTTTGAAGATATGACACCGATTTTCCCGGATGAGCGTCTCAGACTGGAGACACCGGGTTGCAGCGTGGCTATGCGCGTAATGGATTTGGTAAGCCCGGTAGGAAAGGGACAGAGAGGGATGATTGTGTCCC
The DNA here is from genome assembly GCA_017513625.1 of Lachnospiraceae bacterium. Lineage (GTDB taxonomy): Bacteria > Bacillota > Clostridia > Lachnospirales > Lachnospiraceae > Acetatifactor. The sequence goes on from JAFXEW010000103.1 coordinate 18,161, forward strand.
CTCCCAAGGCAGGTAAGACCACACTACTGAAAGAGGTGGCTAAATCGGTTCTGCGCTCCAATCCGGACATGCATATGCTGATACTGCTTATTGACGAGCGCCCCGAAGAAGTTACCGATATTAAAGAGGCTATTCACGGTAAAAATGTGGAGGTTATTTATTCTACCTTTGATGAACTGCCTGAGCACCATAAGAGAGTATCTGAGATGGTGGTAGAGCGTGCCAAGCGTCTGGTGGAGCATAAAAAGGACGTAGTGATTCTCTTAGACAGTATCACCCGACTGACAAGAGCATATAATCAGGTGGTTCCCCCCAGCGGACGTACATTGTCCGGCGGTCTGGATCCTTCCGCATTACATATGCCCAAGCGGTTCTTTGGCGCAGCCCGTAATATGCGTGAAGGCGGCAGTCTGACCATTCTGGCTACGGCACTTGTGGATACAGGCAGTAAGATGGATGATGTAGTATACGAGGAGTTTAAAGGAACCGGTAACATGGAAATGGTTTTAGACAGAAAGCTTTCAGAGAAACGCATTTTCCCTGCCATAGACCTGCAGAAGTCAGGCACCAGAAGAGAGGATCTGTTACTTTCCGAGGATGAACTGGAAGCAATTAATATCATGCGTAAAGCATTAAACGGCCTGAAATCCGATGAAGCAACAGACCGTATACTGGATATGTTCCAACACACCAAAAATAATAAGGAATTCATGGAAAGCGTAAAGAAGAACCGTATTTTTTAATATTTCACTGATGCAGGACGGAATTCTTTGGGCAAATCTGTAAAATCATGTAAAATAAGTATTGCAAGAATAAAATCCTTGTGCTACAATAATAAAGCTGTTTGTGGGTGCATAAGCAGTGCGGATGAGAACACAGATGTAAACTTAATTTTCATAGAGAGGTGAAAGATATGAGAGAAGGAATCCATCCTGCCTATTATCAGGCAACCGTAACATGTAACTGCGGCAACACATTTGTAACCGGTTCTACCAAGCCCGAGATTCACGTAGAAGTTTGTTCTAAATGCCATTCTTTCTACACCGGTCAGCAGAAGACTGTTAGAGCTGATGGTCGTGTTGATAAGTTCAACAAGAAATACGGTATCAAATAAGATGTTTAAGAAGGTTGAGGTATTTCTATCTCAACCTTTTCCTTTATATATTCTTTTCATATAAGGAAAGCAGAGGTGGTATGAATGGCAAAGAAAAAGACGAAACATTATTCCGGTATCGGCGGACAGGCCGTATTGGAAGGCATTATGATGAGAAACAGTGATAAATACGCGATTGCCGTGAGAAAGCCTGACGGGGAAGTAGATATACAAGTGGAAACACATAAGGAATTGTTACAGGGGAATCCCATGAAAAAGGTTCCTTTTATCAGAGGTGTGTTCCAGTTTATTGATTCGCTGACGCTGGGTATGAAGGCGATTAACCATTCTGCCGACTTTTACGAAGAGGAAGATGCCAAGGAGACGAAATTTGACCAGGCCCTGAATAAACTTACCGGCGGCAATGGAGAAAAGGTACTTACCGTGTTTGTGACCATGCTGTCCCTGGTGCTGGCTATCGGTATTTTTATTGTATTGCCTTATTTCGTGGCATCTTTGTTTGATGATTTTATCCAGAACAGATCTCTTATGGCGATTATAGAAGGTCTGATCCGTATTTTTATTTTTGTATTTTATGTGTGGGCAATCAGCTGGATGAAGGACATCGGCAGACTGTACCAGTATCATGGTGCGGAGCATAAGTGCATTAACTGTATCGAACGCGGCAGACCGCTTACGGTACGTAATGCCAGAAGAAGCTCCAGGCTGCATAAGAGATGCGGCACCAGCTTTATGTTTTTTGTTCTGTTTGTAAGTATTATTTTGTTTTTCTTTATACAGGTGGATAATCCCATCCAGAGAGTACTGCTCAGAATTGCCCTTATGCCGGTGGTTGCGGGTATTTCTTATGAGATTATCAGATTGGCAGGTCGCAGTGATAATTTCTTTGTGAAGATATTGTCTGCACCCGGAATGCTGATTCAGCGCATGACCACACGGGAACCGGATGACAGTATGATTGAAGTGGGTATCATGTCCGTGGAAGCTGTATTTGACTGGAGAGCTTATCTGCAGGAGCATTTCGGATATAAAGAGGAAGAACTTACAGAGGAAGCCCTTGCGGAAGATGAGGCTGCTTATCTGGAAACAGAGAATGAAGAGTATACTTCAGAAGAAACGGGAACGCCTGTGATGGAAGAAGAAATTGCAGCAGAGGATGAGTTTGATTTTGCAGAACTTGAGGACGGAGCAGAAGAATGACTTACAAAGAGTGTTATCTACAGGGACAGGAAGCTCTGACGGCGGCTGGAATAGAAGAAGCCCCACTGGATGCCAGATTGCTTCTTGAGTATGTATGCGGCACGTCCCGGAATGATTTGCTGGTACACGGAGACAGAGAAGTTTCAGAGGATAACCGGAAGCGCTATGAAGAAATTATTTCAAAGCGGGCTATGCGGATTCCTTTGCAACATATAACCGGTGTGCAGGAATTTATGGGACTGGAATTCCGTGTCAGTGATAAAGTATTGATTCCCCGTCAGGATACAGAGATACTGGTGGAAGAAGTGCTTAGAGAACTTCACGACGGTATGCGTATATTAGATATGTGTACGGGAAGCGGTTGTATCCTGTTGAGCCTGCTTCACTATTCCAACGGATGTGAAGGAATCGGAGTGGATATTTCCGGTGAAGCCCTGCAGGTGGCAGAGCAGAATGCAGAAGCGCTTTTGAATGGAAGGGAGACGGACTACCGCTTCATTCAGGGTGATTTATTTGAAGCAGTGGACGGGAAGTTTGATATTATCGTTTCTAATCCTCCTTACATTCCTTCGCAGGTTATCCCTACGCTGATGCCGGAAGTGCAACAGTACGAGCCCATGCTTGCACTGGACGGAAGCGGGGATGGACTGTTTTTTTACAGAAAGATAGCAGAGGAAAGCGGTAAGTACTTAAACAAAGGCGGCGGAATTTATTTTGAAATCGGTCATGACCAGGCTGAATGTGTCAGTAATATATTGGCGGCAGCAGGGTTTACGGAGATAGAGACAGTGAAAGATTATGCAGGACTGGACAGGGTGGTATATGCTACCTATGTGGGAAATGCAGAATGAAAGGCATGGTATAGAAATGTTTGATAAGTTAGAGGATTTATTAATTCGTTTTGAAGAGATTATGGGGGAACTGAATGAACCCACCGTAACCAACAATCAGGAGCGTTTTCGCAAGCTGATGAAGGAGCAGAGCGACCTGACTCCCATTGTGGATGCGTATAAAGAATATAAGAATGCAAAACAGGATATCGAGGATTCCCTGGTGATGCTGGAGGAAGAATCCGATGATGATATGAGAGAAATGATTAAGGAGACCTTAAGCGACAGCAAGAAACGTGTGGAAGAGCTGGAGCAGGAGCTGAAGATTCTGTTGCTTCCCAAGGACCCTAATGATGATAAGAATGTAATCGTGGAAATCCGTGCAGGCGCAGGCGGAGACGAAGCAGCTCTTTTTGCTGCAGAAATTTACCGTATGTATGTGCACTATGCAGAAGGTCACCGTTGGAAGGTGGAAACCATGAATGTGGATGATATCGGTATCGGCGGTATGAAGGAAGTACAGTTCATGATCAGTGGACAGGGTGCTTATTCCAAGATGAAATATGAAAGTGGTGTGCACCGGGTACAGCGTGTGCCCGAAACAGAAAGCGGCGGCCGTATCCATACCTCTACTATCAGTGTGGCCGTAATGCCTGAGGTAGATGAGGATATTGATATTGTAATCGATGAAAAGGATATCCGTATCGATGTTATGCGTGCCTCAGGTAATGGCGGACAGTGCGTCAACACTACTGACTCCGCAGTGCGTCTGACCCATTATCCTACAGGAATCGTAGTATACAGCCAGACGGAAAAATCCCAGCTGCAGAATAAAGCAAAGGCATTTGCACTGTTGAAGGCCAAGCTCTATGATATTGAGCAGCAGCAGCGTCACGATGCGGAAGCTGAGCTGCGCCGCAGCCAGATTGGTACAGGTGACCGTTCCGAAAAGATCCGTACTTACAATTTCCCTCAGGGCCGTGTAACTGACCACAGAATTAACCTTACTTTATATAAACTGGACAAAATCATGAATGGAGATATCCAGGATATTATTGATGCATGTATTGCAGCCGACCAGGCAGCCAAACTGGCAAAGATGAACGAATAAGCTATGAGTGCAGAATATAACAAAGAACGATTGGACTGCTTGCAGGACAAATCGTTCTTTTTATATTCCATAGGAATGCAAACGACATCGAGGAAACGCGAAGCGTTTTCGAAGATGGAGGTTGCATTGCACTCATAGCGAGGGAAGATAGTACATCTGATAGATGGATATCAAGTGGATAGCAACAGTGGGTTGCTTGTGAACTTGCACATGGTGTATTATTATCATATCGAGGTGGTGATTCTATGAAAACAAAAGATATTATTCTTGAACTGAGAACAAAAAAAGGTCTGTCGCAAGAAGAACTTGCGGAAAAAGTGTTCGTAACCCGTCAGGCAGTTTCTCGCTGGGAAACGGGAGAAACAGTTCCAAACACTGAAACATTAAAACTACTCTCAAAACTATTTGATGTTTCGATTAACACACTTCTTGATTCACCAAGACAGCTTGTTTGTGAGTGTTGCGGTATGCCCCTTGATGATAGCAATGTCAGTCACGAAAAGGACGGTGCTTTTAACGAGGAATACTGCAAGTGGTGTTATGCAGATGGCGAATATACTCTTGATTTTTTTGAGAAATATAGAGGGCTGGGGGGAAAAGAAAAGTTTGAAGAGTTTAAGCAACAGCTTATCCATGAATTTAATACCTTGCTTCATATTGAAGGTTTACCCAAGGTAAATGACCTTAATGTGTTGTCAGGCAGTTTTATCAATTTGGAATATCGTCTTCCAAACGGTCAGATAGTAAAATTTCTTGATGATGACGCCACCTATCTCGGCAATCAGTTGGAATGCGAATTGGGCGGTGACCGTTGTTTCGGCATTGCCGCTAATATGGATTTTCTGCTTGTTTGCACTTACGAAGAAAATGGAGAAAATCCGGAGTTGGTTATTTATAAAAAGAGATAGTCAAATTGCACTTGGGCGGAGAGTATGTATGGATTATTATAAGCAGATTTTTAAACGTAAATCATTTCATATTTTCAAAGATACGGATACACTTACGTGTGATGAAATCAAAGAATTATAAGATTTTATTAAAACTGTAAAACCGCTTAATGCTGAAATTAAGACAGAAATTTGCATTGTTCCCGAAAAGGATACTACCTGTAAACGAGGTGGGGAATTCTGCATTTTGTTCTACAGTGAAACCAAGAATGAATACTTGCGAAACATTGGATATATGGGTGAACAGATTGATTTGTATCTTGCATCACAGAATATCGGTGCTTTATGGTTTGGTATCGGCAAACCAAAGGATATGCAAGCGAATGGTCTTGATTTTGTAATTTGGTATGTACCGGAAATGTGAGAGTGAAGTAAAATGGATTTCAAAAACAAAGTGGTTGTAATTACAGGCGGTGCCCATGGAATCGGTCTATGTACTGCAGAGGAATTCAAAAAACAAGGTGCTCATGTATGTGTGATTGACAGTTCTGAGGGGGACCATTATGTGGGTGATATCGGTAATAAAGAGGAACTGGAAGGCTTTGCACGGACGGTTATCGAAAAGTACGGCAGGGTGGATATACTGATAAACAATGCGCCGCCTCAGATGCATGGAATTGATGATTGCACATGGGAACAGTTCCAAAACGCCATGAATGTGGGAGTAACAGCCCCCTTTTACCTGTGTAAACTGTTTGCTCCTTATTTTTCACAGGGAGCCAGTGTGATCAATATTTCTTCTTCACGTGACCGTATGAGTCAGCCGCAAACCGAAAGCTACACGGCAGCAAAGGGCGGTATTGCAGCCTTAACCCATGCTTTGGCAGTGAGTCTGGCCGGAAGAGTACGGGTAAACTCAATTTCACCCGGATGGATTAATACGGAGTTTACGACGTACGAAGGACCGGATGCAAAGCAGCAGCCTGCGGGACGGGTGGGTAATCCGCTTGATATTGCGCATATGGTTTTGTTCCTGGCTTCAGATAAAGCAGGGTTTATCACAGGTGAAAATATCTGTATCGATGGCGGACAGACCAGACTGATGATTTATCACGGTGACCATGGCTGGACACTGAATGAAGAGTAGGAAAGAATAATGACAAATAGCGAAAATACATGGGATAAGCTCCTGCAAATAAGGACAACCGGCCGGGATGATTCCGGAGCGGACCAATACCGTTATCCCTATGAACCCACGCCCTATAGTGTGTTGGAGCGTTTGGCTAATAGTGGGCTTATCCGTAAAAAGGATGTGGTTTTGGATTACGGCTGCGGGAAAGGTCGTGTGGACTTTTTCCTTTCTTATCAGACTAAGTCAAATACCATAGGGATTGAATATGATGAGCGTATTTATAGGATGGCACTGGAAAACAGGAAGACTGCTGTTTCCAAGGCAAGGACAGAGTTTGTACCGGTGAGGGCAGAAGAATATGATGTACCGCCGGAAGCGAACAGATTTTACTTTTTTAACCCGTTCTCGATAGAACTGCTGCGGAAAGTAATTGCTCGGATCAGGGAATCTTATTATGGGAATCCCAGAGAAATGCTTTTATTTTTTTATTATCCCTCGGAAGAATACATTTCCTATCTTATGACTGTGGATGAACTGGAATTTTATGATGAAATAGATTGCAGCGATTTGTTTGAAGGGAATGAGCAGCGGGAAAGGATTATCGTTTTTTCAATATATTGATTTGTACATGATTGGAGGGTGATGTTGGAGTAGTGCTGAAATATTCAGAACGCTTACAACGGTGACGACCTGAAAATTACAGTTGACTCTTACGATGCGTCATAGCTTACACTGTAGCGTAGAGGTGATGGAATGAAAATGCAGATTAAAGAATTTGCCCGGTTTACGGGGGTAAGTGTACGCACACTTCACTATTATGACGAAATAGGACTGCTTAAGCCTGCCTATGTGGACGGGAACACAGGCTATCGTTATTACGACCATAAGTCACTGCTTCGGATGCAGGAGATTCTATTTTATCGTGAACTGGATTTCCCTTTAAAGAGTATTGGTGAGATTCTATCATCTCCGGATTATGATACAAATAAAGCGCTGAAGGAGCAAAAGCATCTGCTTATACTGAAAAAAGAGCGGCTGGAGCGATTGATTTGCGCACTGGATGATGCGATGAAAGGAGAAAATGTAATGGGAGCATTTGATAGCGGTGAATTTGAACAGTACAGGTCTGAAGCAAAGGAAAGATGGGGGAGGTCTGAAGCATATAAGGAATATGTTGAAAAATCCGGACATTATTCAAAAGATAAGTGGAGTAATCTGGCCGGAGAAATGAATGATATTTTTGCAGAGTTTGCGGTATGCATGAAAAATAATGAGGAGCCCGGGTCCGGTGAAGTGCAGCATCTTGTGAAAAAGCTGCAGAGCTATATTACGGAAAACTATTATCATTGTACAAAGGAGATTTTAGCCGGTCTGGGACAGATGTATGTTGCGGATGAACGTTTCACAAACAATATTGATAAGTGTTGTGATGGCACGGCAGTGTTTGTCAGTGAAGCCATTAAATGCTATTGCAGCAATGGGTAATTAGAGTATTACTGCCGTGTTTCAGCGGCAGTTTTTCTTTTTTGGAAACATAAAAAGATTATTTTAGCAAGAAACAGAGAGTAAATAACAACAGATGAAAAGTTTTTTGCGCTTTAACACAGTATAATAATATAGTTCAAATTAGTTTTTAGTTTTATAAAAAGGAGAAGGTATTACTATGAAAAAATGGACAGCCGGTCTTCTTGCAGTGTTAATGGCATTTTCCATAACAGCCTGCGGAGCAGAAGACACGAACGTACCTGTGGATTCAAGTGCACAGGAATCCACTGTAGAGTCAGTGGAAGAGTCAGTTGTTGAATCTTCTGAAGCAACTGAGACATCTGAAACAGAAGAAGTAATTGACACGGAAACCCTGAAATATCTGTACGGAGAGCGCGGTATCAAGGCAGGCACCTGTCTGTCAGAGCAGATGCTGCAAAACGGAAGAGTACAGACTATTATCAAAACCAATTTTAACAGTATCACTTTGGAAAACAACTTAAAGCCTGAAGTTATTTTGAGCAAGAATGCGAGCCAGGCGTCCGGAGAACTTACTGTAGAGTTTACTCCTGCAACTACCAATCTGCTTGATTGGTGTGTGGAGAATGATATGGCGCTGCGCGGACATACTCTGGTATGGTACAGCCAGACCCCTAACTGGATTTTCTATGAAGACTTCGATGAGAGCAAAGCTTTAGTGAGCAGAGAAGTAATGCTGGAGCGTATGGAAAGCTTTATCCGTCAGACATTTGAAAAGTTGGAAGCAGGCGGATATTTAGAGCATTTCTATGCATATGATGTTGTTAATGAAGCATGGATGGAAGATGGTACAAAGCGTGATTGTCTGTGGTTAAAGACCATTGGTGATGATTATATGTGGTATGCATTCCATTATGCAGATAAGTATGCTCCCGAGTATGTAGACCTGTACTATAATGATTATAATGAGCAGTTTAAGACAGAGACCTTGTATAATTTCGTACAGACTTTGGTAGACGACGAAGGTAAGAGCCTGATTGACGGTATTGGTTTGCAGGCACATCTTTATACAGAGGATGATATGGATGAGTATCTGAGTACTGTTGAGAGATTAGGTTCCACCGGTTTAAAGGTTAACCTGACAGAACTGGATATCTGCCTGGGAAGTTGGCCCGTTATCGCACCCAAGACAAAGGCAAATCAGAGAGCGCAGGGTAGACATTACTACAACCTGGTAAATGGTTTGTTCCAGCTGGTAGATGAGGGCAAGGTAAAGATGGATTCCCTGACTTTCTGGGGTATCAATGATCAGATGTCCTGGAGAAGAGAGCGTAACCCGGCACTGTTTGACAATCTGAATATGCCTAAGTTTGCATATTATGGAGCAATGCAGATGCAGGATAAGGCAGGATTTGACGAAGAATAATTAAATAAGTTAATAGACAAAGTATAAGGGCTGCCGCACCTACGATTTTAGTCGTAGATGCGGTAGCCCTTTTTAGTGCATTTAAAACCTTTAAAACACAGAATAATTAACGGATGCTTAAATAGTCTAAGTATGCATCCCAGCTACCGTCATCTGTGGTAACTACCAGCTCGATGGTCTGACTGCCGGTGCCGCAGGACACGTTGGAAATAGTGTATTCAGCAGGTGTTGTTCCGGTAAGGGTAAAGGTTCCCTTGGTCTGTCCGCCAACTACTAAATCTACCTTGGCAGGAGTGTTGCCATTAGAAGCACCGCGGAGTACAAACTGATGGGTACTGCCGCTTAAGTTCTGTGTGCAGGTAACTTTGTCGTTATTTGCATACAGGGCAACGCCTGTAAAAGGTGAGTTTACATTACCCGTGTACTGGCCGCTCTTGGTCATGTTTTCGCATTCAATCTGAGAAGAAGCGGTGTTTCCGCCATTATTATTGTTGTTGTTGTTGCCGGGCCAGTTATTATTACCGGGCCAATTGTTATTGACGTTATTATTGTTATTATTGTTTGATGCATCATTGCTGATGGTCAGACAATCCAGATAAGCATCCCAGCTGCCGTCATCAGTAGTAACTACCAATTCAATAGTCTGATTGCCGGTGCCATGTGATACGTTGGATATGGTATCTTCGGAAGCAGATGCACTGTTAAAGGTAAAGGTACCTTTAGTCTGACCGCCGATGACTAAATCAACTTTTGCGGTGTTGTTACCATTGGAAGCACCTTTTAAGGTAAAATCATGTGTTGCACTTGAGAAATTATGTGAGAAAGAAATTTTGTCATTGTTTGCATACAGTGCAACACCTGTAAAAGGAGAATTTACATTACCTGTATACTGACCGCTCTTAGTCATGTTTTCACATTCAAACTGTGTTCCGGTGGTATTTCCGCTGTTATTGTTA
>JAFXEW010000104.1 GCA_017513625.1 Lachnospiraceae bacterium
AACCCTGTGGATTTTACCACTTTAGAGGGAGAGGCACCCCTGGGTGCACTTTTGCTGGAAAACAGAGTGATGCAGTATTATGTGAAGCTGAATCAGGAAGGCCGGGACAAGGTGCTGGGCATCATGGAGGATTATGTACAGGTAGAAAAGTACAAGTCCAAGACCAAGAAGGCGAAATAAGGTATGATAAAAAGAGTCAGGACACACATCCGTAACGGATGCGTGTCCTGACTCTTTTTGTCGTTTATATGTAAGGCGTTGTTACTAATAGTACCGGTTAAACATCATGCCGCTGTATGCACTGGGTGTATAGGGACTGACAAAGTTACGTCCGGGATTCTTATAAGCCACAATCTTGCGGTCTACGTATTCCATGGGATTCAGTGCCACTTCAGTGCTCTTTTGCAGCAGTCTGCCGGATAAATTCTTCAGGTAACGGAAGGTGGAGGATACATCCTCGGATTCCAGCGCAGTACTGCGCAGGGCTTCTTCGTCCACACTCAGGTAACCGTCCGCTTCCATATGGATGCCCATGGAGGCCATGGTGTCGTGGTAGACGGAGGCGATGCCTGTGATTTCACGGATCAGCTTGCGGCTGCCGGCCTGGCTCACGGGAGCGTCCGCTGCGGTGCGCAGGAATTCATTGTAGCCGGATACCAGACGCAGGATATTGTCTGTTAAGGACTCAACATCGGTTTTCAGTCCGATTCGAACGGTCCGGCCGGGAGCTGCCCCGTGTAATTCCACATCAAACATTCCGCTTATGGTAAAGCGGTTGGAGTCTGCGGTGTGAGGCTCTCCGTTTATGGTATACCGGGCATTGTCCGGATATGTCTGTACACGGTCCAGTCCCAGATATGCTACGGCGCCGGCGGACTTGCTGGTCCGATCGTCGGTGATGGCGTAGGTCAGGGTGTGGGGTGCGGAGATGCCGCTGCTGTCGGAAACCAGTCGCAGCGCAGTGCCGTTATCTGCGGAAGCCAGCTGCGCGTGGAGCCCGATGTCTGCGTTGTTAATCAGACGCACCAGACGTTCCTGGATGCCTCTGTTGGTCTCGCCCTCATTGATGGTAAACTGGAACTCATAATTCATGTCATTGATGGCCACGTCAAAGGAATAGGTATCGGGAGGAAGTTTAATCTTGTCATTGCTTAAAAATGTTCCCAGATTTTCCTGAGGAAGGGCCAGGCTTTCCACCTGCACCTCAAAGCCGGGGGCAGTGGCGGAAATGGTTTTGGGACCCACATAGGCAGCGGTTGCCAGGGAAGGGTCGGTGGAGTAAGCACTCTTTTGGCTGAACAGACCTTCTTCGTCCAACGCACCCAGCCCTGCCAGGGTATGATGCATGCGATGTGCATTTTCCTTCAGGGAAAGAGCGTAGTGCTTGGTATCCTCGCCGGTGGCAGGAAGGGACCAGGGGGCGTCTTTATTCAGTTTGACAATGGAACCATAGACTTTTTGAAGCTCACTCTTCTTATGAGTGTCGTACTTGCCGTCACTCTTAGATGAGTAAGTGGTCAGATAGTTGTTTAAGACATTATTTAACGTAAAACCCATAGTCGCCCTCCTTTCTTCCGTGAAACCGGTGACTTTAAATGATATATCTCAACCGTGAGATAAAATCTTGACATATGATAAATGGTGGGATAAACTGGAATACGTACATAAATGTGTATAAAATCCCACTTTTATGACTAAATCATAACATATTTTATGTCAATGCACAAGGGGCAAACGCCCTATTTTGCTTACATTATTGCAAAAAACAGTTGACGGCGCCATGGAAGTGTGTTATATTGTTTCAGCGAGATAAGATTTAGGTCTTTTTTTTATGCTTAAATTTCGAAAAAGATTTCATTAATTATTTTGTATTTAATTCGACAGATTAGAAACGTGGAGGTAGAGAAATGCGTACAAAAATCACTTTAGCATGTACCGAATGCAAACAGCGTAACTACAATACTACCAAGGATAAGAAGGTTCATCCTGACAGAATGGAAACTAAGAAGTATTGTAGATTCTGCAAGACTCACACAATGCACAAAGAAACCAAATAATCAGCTTCACTATAATGGGAGGTTAGTGTGAAAATAGATTTTTCACACGCGAGTTTGTGCCTGCGGCCCAAAGTTCGCAGGTTATGGAAAGGGCATGGTTATTAATATGGGAGATTCCAAAGAAAAGCAGAAACGTCCCGGTTTTTTTGCGGGTGTAAAGTCTGAATTTAAGAAAATCACATGGCCGGACAGACAGTCAACCGTTAAGCAGTCCATAGTAGTATTTTGTATTGCATTGGTTGTTGGAATTATTATTGCTATCCTGGATTTCTTTATTCAGTATGGGGTTAATTTCATAACATCTATTTCATAAAGCGAGGGTGATTGTATGGCAGAGGCACATTGGTATGTAGTTCATACCTATTCCGGATATGAAAATAAAGTCAAAGCCAATATTGAGAAGACCATCGAGAACAACAAGCATCTGGCAGAACAGATTTTAGAAGTCAGAGTTCCCATGGAGGAAGTTGTTGAGATTAAAAACGGTGTAAAAAAGACCGTTTTGAAGAAGCTCTTCCCCGGATATGTACTTCTTAATATGGAAATGAACGATGACACCTGGTATGTTGTTCGTAATACCCGTGGTGTTACCGGATTCGTAGGCCCCGGAAGCAAGCCGGTTCCTCTTACCGAAGCGGAGATGAAACCTCTGGGCATTAAAGCAGAGAATGTTTCCATCGACTTCGAAGAGGGCGATACCATTTCTGTGGTAGCGGGCGTATGGAAGGATACGGTCGGAGTAGTACAGAAGCTGGATTACAGCAAGCAGACTGCGACGATTAATGTCGAATTATTCGGCAGAGAGACTCCTGTGGAAATCAGTTTTGCAGAAGTCAGAAAACTTTAATTTATTTGGTATTTTGAAATGTCGCCTTCGGGGTTGATGTTTCTGAATATATAGAGTCCGTGGGACTCTGGCAACAAGTGGGAGCAGAAACGATTTGTGCGGCATGCTGCATGAATGCGGGAGTATGCGCCGAATTACCACATTATAGGAGGTGCCATTATGGCAAAGAAAGTAGAAGGATATATTAAGTTACAGATTCCTGCCGGCAAAGCAACACCGGCTCCGCCTGTTGGTCCTGCACTGGGACAGCATGGTGTTAACATTGTTGAATTTACCAAGCAGTTCAACGCAAGAACAGCTGATAAGGGCGATGTAATCATTCCCGTAGTTATCACTGTTTATGCTGACAGAAGCTTTAGTTTCGTTACTAAGACTCCTCCTGCAGCAGTACTGTTAAAGAAAGCTTGCAACCTGAAATCCGGTTCTGCAGCACCTAACAAGACTAAGGTAGCTACCATTTCCAAGGCAAAGATTCAGGAAATCGCTGAATTAAAGATGCCTGATTTAAATGCTGCCAGCTTAGAAGCTGCTATGAGCATGATCGCAGGTACCGCACGTAGTATGGGTATTGTTGTAGAAGAATAAAGGACAAGAGAATTACTAAGGTGCAAAGAACCGCACCTGACTAATTCTAAGTTTTGTCCCGAAGAATTGCATCGGCAATTCTTCCGGTTATATTAATTTTTTTGGGAGACAATTAAACATTGTCGCTGGAACCTAGGAGGTATAATAATGAAACATGGAAAGAAATATGTAGAGGCTGCAAAGCTTGTAGACCGTTCCGTATTCTACGAGCCCAACGAGGCAATTGCTCTTGTTAAGAAGGCTGCAGCTGCAAAATTTGATGAGACTGTAGAAGTACACATTAGAACCGGTTGTGACGGACGTCACGCTGAACAGCAGATTCGTGGTGCAGTAGTGCTGCCTAACGGAACCGGTAAGACTGTTAAAGTTCTGGTATTTGCAAAGGGAGATAAGCTTAACGAGGCTGAAGCTGCAGGTGCAGATTACGTAGGTGGCGAGGAGCTGATTCCCAAGATTCAGAACGATGGTTGGTTGGATTTCGACGTAGTAGTAGCTACTCCTGATATGATGGGTGTGGTTGGTCGTCTGGGTAAGGTTCTGGGACCTAAGGGTCTGATGCCCAACCCTAAGGCCGGTACCGTAACCATGGATGTGGCTAAGGCTATCGCTGATATCAAGGCTGGTAAGATTGAGTACAGACTTGACAAAACCAATATCGTGCATGTGCCCGTTGGTAAGGTTTCCTTCTCTGAAGAAGCTTTACAGGAGAACTTCAATGCACTTATGGATGCAATCGTTAAGGCTAAGCCCAGCGCATTAAAGGGTCAGTACTTAAGAAGCATCACTTTAACCAGCACCATGGGACCCGGCGTAAAGGTTTCTGTTGCTAAGTTCTAATTATATGAACCACAAAGGGAAAGGATATACCTTTCCCTTTTTTGAACGGGGAAATAAATATGTTTAAAAAATATAATGAATATCTAATGTTGGGATTGGCGGCCCTGGTAATGGTATTGGTGACCGGATTGTCTTTGTTTCCCAGAGGAATCGGTGGGGATATCTGGGATTTGACCTATCATTTGCTGCGCATTGAATCTGTAAAAGAGGCTCTTACATACGGCAGCTATCCGGCGGCGGTGAATCCGATCTTCTTTGACGGATACGGATACGGAAGTTCGCTGTTTTATCCGGATATCTTTTTGGTGATTCCGGCACTGATGAACATGTGCGGCATTTCACTGCTGTTATCCTATAAGCTTTTTCTGCTCATGCTTACGGTGGCGGGGACCTGTACTACTTATTTTGCCATAAAGTATATGTGCGGCAACCGTAACTGTGCGCTGGTGGGTAGCTGCGTACTGATGTTGTCTGCTTATTATCTGGCGGATATCAGTAATCGGGCCGGATTAAGTGAATACATTGCATGTGTATTTGTGCCTGTATTGGCGGCAGGTATTTATGATTACTTTGTATGCGAGGGCAGGAAGACCTGGTTAATGGGGGTTGCATTTGTGGGGCTTGTACTTTCTCACACCATTATGACCTATATCGGTCTGCTGCTTACGGTAATTATCTTTTTGTCCATGCTGTTTTTTAACAAGGGCAGAAAGACTATATTTGAAAAGAAACGTCTGGTGCGTCTGATGGTGACAGCACTGCTTTCGGTACTGGCTGTAAGCTATTACATATGGCCGATGCTGGAACAGATGTTAAGCGGAAAGTTCCGTTTTGAACAGCCCTGGGCGCATATCGGAGAGTATACGCAGACTGCGGAATCCTTTTTTGCCCCGGTGGGTGTATTTATGTATACCGCGCAGTTCGGTGTAGGCATCCCGGTGCTTTTTCTGCTGGCAAGCCGTGTGCTTTTGGGTAAGACAAGGAAAAAGTGGGCTGATTATATGGTGATTTTCGGTGTGTGTCTGCTGGTGGCAATGACGGATGTGATTCCCTGGAAAATGCTGGAAGGGACATCGTTAAATATGATCCAGTTTACTTACCGTTTTTATCCTTATGCATTGTTTGCCATAGTGGCGGGAATGATGGGTATATTTGCGGAAAAGAAAGATGCAGGCGTGATTACTGGAAAGGTGCTTTTGTTTGTGGCGGTACTTGCAGTGGTCTGCGGTATCTGGCAGAATCGGACCTGTATGAATTTCGGCACACGTACACCCATCAGTAAGGAATATGTTTACGAAAATAACCACTGGGTAGGAAAGGGTGAATGGGTGCCTCAGGGCATTTCGGAGGAAATATTTAATGGACAGGGTGCTCGTACGGTGCGTGCAGAGAGTGGAATACCTCTTGCATTCGGAACTTCCGGTTATAATGCCTATTTCTTTGAAATCAATGAGGAGACCGGTAGGGAATATGCTGCTCCGCTGCTGTATTATAAAGGTTATGAGGCGCAGATACTTGATTGGGAAGGTAATGTCACTGAACTGGAAGTAAGCAGAGGAGAGGACGGACTGGTGCATATAAGTCTGCCTTCCGAAATGAACGGTTCCGTTGAGGTTTGGTACAAAGGGACGTTGATTCAGACCATATCCAACATAATATCGGCCCTGGTGATTGTGTTGGTGCCTGTAACTGCGTTTATACTATATGTAAAAGAATGTAAAACTAATAAAGAAAAAGTGCTTGACAGGGGCGCTGAAGCATGATATTATGCTAAAGGTTATAAACCATGCCGAAGACAGTAGGTGTCCGCTAAGGACGTAAGCATAGCGCCTACCGAGGAGAGTGAGTTGATATTGATGAACAACACCTCCCTGTTTTTGGGGAGGTTTTTCTATATGAAACTTCCTTTCGGCGATAATTCTATAAGGAGGTACAAAAATGGCAAAGATCGAATTAAAAAAGCCTATAGTAGAAGAGATTTCTGCTAACATCAAGGATGCGGCTTCCGTAGTTTTAGTTGACTACCGTGGTCTGACCGTTGAGCAGGACACCCAGCTTCGTAAGAGTTTACGTGAAGCAGGTGTTACTTACAAGGTATACAAGAACACCATGATGAACTTCGCATTCAAGGGCACCGAGTTCGAGAGTTTATGTGAGTACTTAAATGATCCCCGTGCAATTGCTATTTCTAAAGATGATGCTACTGCACCTGCCAGAGTATTGGCACAGTTCGCTAAGACCGCTCCTAAGCTTGAGATTAAAGCCGGTGTTGTGGAAGGTACCGTATATGATGCAAAGGGTATGGCTGCAATCGCAGATATTCCTTCCAGAGAGGTACTTATTTCCAGATTACTGGGCAGCATGAAGAGCCCTATCACCAATTTCGCACGCGTTATGAATCAGCTTGCAGAAAAAGGTGGCGCTGCAGCTTGTGCAGCAGCTGCTCCCGCTGAAGCAGCAGAATAATCAGCAAAGAAACTATTATTAATATTTTAAATGGAGGAAAATAAAATGGCTAAGTTAACAGCTCAGGAATTAATTGATGCTATCAAAGAGTTATCTGTATTAGAATTAAATGATTTAGTAAAAGCTTGTGAAGAGGAGTTTGGTGTTTCTGCAGCAGCTGGTGTTGTTGTAGCAGCAGCAGGCCCTGCTGAAGCAGCAGAAGAGAAGACCGAGTTCGACGTTGAGTTGACCGAAGTTGGTGATAAGAAGGTTAACGTAATCAAGGTTGTTCGTGAAGCTACCGGTTTAGGTCTGAAGGAAGCTAAGGACGTAGTTGACGGCGCTCCTAAGGTAGTTAAGGAAGGCGCTTCCAAGGAAGAAGCTGAAGAGCTGAAGAAGAAACTGGAAGAGGCAGGAGCAAAGGTTACTCTGAAATAGTCGTGATATTCAAGCGACAGCGAAAACGTAAAAATAGCGGCGTCCATGCTTGCATGGGGCGCCGCTTTCTTTTGCGTTTTCATTGGCGTGTGTAACACGCCTCGTAGAAAGAGAGGGCAAAGCCCTCTCTTTCTACGAGTGTCGCATGGATACATGACGAGTGTCGCATGGATACATGACGAGTGTCGCATGGATACATGACGAGTGTCGCATGGATACATGACGAGTGTCGCATGGATACATG
>JAFXEW010000105.1 GCA_017513625.1 Lachnospiraceae bacterium
CTCCTTTGCTTAATCACGTACACATTTTTAGGACTGCTGCTGGCATTTTCAATAATCAAACCATCGTATCCGCAATCCAAATGACCACTGATATCGTAAAGGGGATAATAATATAAATATACATTTTCAAGTGCTGCCATAGTGGTGGTATTGTCATAACTCTGACCATACTCCGTCAGATAAGTAAAGCTATGATTCAACGTACCGCTGTAATATTCGGTAGATTCTGTAGCCGTCAGCGGATCCAGCTTGGTATATTCCAGATTAGTAACAGTGAACGTGTAGTTAACCCCTATGCTCACAGTATTAGCCTGAATATTCATGGTCATTACACGACTGTCAATAGTGACCGCACCATCCAGCTGATAATGAGTTCCCGGTGCCAGAGGCTTGGCATCCAATGCAAGCAGAGTATTTTCAATTACATCATGGAAACCATTAAACTCTGCACTCTCTTGTCCTCTGAAAATAGCATCCTTATATACATTGGAATCTGATATATCCACCAACGGTGCCGTCACGGACGTAGGAGTCATCTTAGCTTTGGCATCATATTTTTGTCCGTCAAACTCAATATTCATCAGATTGAAATACTTATTATTTGATGCATCGGCCGAATAACTCTTAGAGGCTCCGGAGCCTAATTCGTACAGTTCAAAGTTCGAATTGGTCACACTGCCAAACTGCACTTCAAGAGCATCTGTATCGTAAGATTTGAAACTCTCCATCAAACTCTGGGCAAGTACCATGGCCTGCTGTTTTTCTTTGGCATCTCTGTTCACCTGGGCAGAAGTGGAAAAACTCTTTAACAGGACACCACCTACCAGAGATAAAATAATCACAGCAAGCATAACTTCAATGAGTGTCATACCTTTATTATTTAATTTCCTGCGATTCATCAGATGTCTCATTCTATTCACCATCCTACCTCTGCTTCGTTCGTTTTATTTTCCAAAGAGTGCAGGCACACCCAGTGTGTAGTCCTTAAACTGTTTGGGTACATATTCCTTATTGGTACCTTCCAACATATAGAAAGTACAATCTACAGTACCTTCCAACATCTTATCCTCATTGATGGCATAAGAAATAGAAGTAATCGCCAACTGCTCCTGCCCGTCGTTCATGCATGCAAGGAGACGCTTCAGCTCCGCATAATTGGTTATATTACTGTAGGTAGTAGTTCTCTCTCTCATAACCAGGTCTTTGTCCAGTCCCTGCACGGATGCCTCTACTACTGTCTTTTTGGGAATTCTGTCAACCATGTCTCTCGAACCCACTTTAATCGCCTTATATGCCACACCGATTTGTTCATCAAGACTTCTAAGCGCCAGATATACTGCATCTTCTTCCTTGGTATCGCTGGGATACTGATTCAATTGTGAATTAATATAGTTGGTCTTATCAATAATTTCTTTCTTATACTCCGGCATCATCTCATAGTAACCACGGAGTTCATTCACTCTTGCTTCCAAGGTCTGGTTTGATGCGGTGATTTCATCCGCCTTTTGATTCCAGTTCTTATATAAATACATATAGCTAATCAGAAACAACAAGACGATTATCGCTAAAGTAAGTAAAAATTTTGTTTGTGCTTTATCTTTCATCCCGGTTCCTCCTATTAATTGGTTGTAGCATCAGATGTACTGTCATCCAACACAATGGGATAATATGTACATACTGCACTAAACAGGATGCCTTCTTCCTTATCCTCTTCTTTATCCTGCTTAGATGCAGCATCTCCCAGATTTACATCCTTAACGGACTCAAATCCTCTGAGTATCTGAAGCACCTTCGCAGCCTGCTCATAATCTGCCGCACGCATTACCAATTCTGCAGACTCTTCATTGGAAACGATTTCCGTTAACACCACATCTGCAGGAAGCTTCGCTTCCAATTCTTCCAGGAATGCCACAATGGTGTCATTTGCATGAGTAGTCTGGAGGCACATATTGGAAACAGCCTTTTCCAGCTCCAGAATAGCCATATGCTGCAAATGAACAGGTTCTGCCTCTGCATATTGCTGTTCTTTCTGCTGTAGCTCTTCCTGTTTATCTTTAGCTTCCTTATAAGGAAGATACGCAGATAACAACATAACCGAAATTAACAAAAGACCTAATATCACTGTAAGAACAGACAACAACCCGTAATTCACATTACTCTTTGTACGCTTTGCTTTATCTGTTAATACTAAATCTACAGGCGCAATGGCCGCACCCACTGCAGCTACATATCTGCCGATCAGAGCCGCATCTTCAGCGGTAAGCGCATTAAAACCTGCGCCGGACAGATTCTGCAGTACTCTGGTGGGAATACCCAGCTCATTGGTAAACAGCTTGGACAGGTTCTGTACTTCCGCACCGATACCAATCAGAATAATCTGGCTGATACTGCCGCCTGCTGCTTTAGAATTGTGCAACTCAATTACACGGGCCAGATTACTGATTAACTGGGAGAAAGTTCTGGTAATCGCAGCTCTTGCATCGGACTCTGCCTCTGTCTCGTTAAATACAGTATCGCTTTCCAGTACTCTGGTTCTGTCATTTAATACTACCTTGATACATTCTTTCTGTGTCATGGTATTAAAGGCTTCCGTATAAGTACCTACATAATGCTCCTGGGATTCCATCAACGCATTACATGCACGCTCAATACCATATGCCAGGTTTCTCTGAAGCAACATATCACCATTGGAAATAACCGTAGCCACGGTAGCACTGTCTTCTACCTTAATCACCAAAGTAGTCTCACTACCGCATTCATTACGCATTATCTGGTAAATACCGTTACCGGAGTAATCTAAACATACAAACTTCAGACCGCAATCACTTGCAAATCTGGAATAATCGGAAATCAAATCCTTGCCTGCTGCCATAACCATGACACGCAGTTTTTCTTTTCCTTCATCGTCTGTCTCGTTGCCCAGCACTACATGTGCCAGTTCATACATGGACAAATCAATAGGGAAATAGTCATTTGCATTGGCCTTAATATACGGACCAACCTGATTTATCTTAAGGGCAGGTAACGTTACTTCTCTGGTAACAATCTTACTGGAAGTAACAGAAAACACTGCCTGTTTTGTCGAAATCTTATTTACTGTCAGTGCACGTCTCATTGCAGCCACGAATTCTGCGCTGTCACGTACAAAACCATCCTCTATCGCCCCCTGCGGAGTAGGTATACAGAAATTCTTATAAATCTTGGGATTTTTCACACGAAAATCCATTTCACAAACTCTGGTAATGGAATTACCGATTTCAATACTGAGTATTTTGCTAGCCATATAAAGCCCTCACTGTTCTCTCCCCTGTACGGGTTTGTTTTTCACTCTCTTACAGGCCATACAGACCCATATACCAATCAATAAAGGGTTGCCCCCACAATAATGCTATCATGACGCCGGCAGCCAGATAGGGCCCCATCGCCAGCTCACGACCCTCTCCGGAAAGCTTCATCCTGATAATATGGATAATGCTTCCTAAAATACATCCCAGAATCAAAGCCAGGACATTTTGTTTCCAGCCCGTCAAAAGTCCACAGGCTGCCATCAGCTTCACATCACCGCCGCCCATGGCGCGGCCTGCGCTGAACCAATAAATCAATGCTAATACCAAGCTGACAGCAAAGAAACCTATTACATATTCCTTCCAATCAGCCAAATCCGTCAGCAGTCTCACAATACCCAGCCCGGTAATAAAGTAGGGAAATCCGGGAGGTATCTCATAAGTGCGGAAATCAATCACACTCATGGCAATCAAAGCACTGCCCAGCAGACAGAAAAGCAAAGTTTCGATGCTGAGCCCGAACTTTGCAAAGATAATGATGTAAAGCACACCATTCAGCCCCTCTATAAGAGGGTGCTGAATGGATATAACCGCCTTACATTTGCGACATTTTCCTCTCAAAAATATGTAACTGAACACAGGTACCAAGTCGTACCATTTCAGCTGATAACCGCACTCCTCACAATGGGAGCGGTTCTTTACCAGACTCTCTCCTCTGGGTATCCGGCAGATTACCACATTCAGGAAACTACCGATGACGATACCGTACAGGAAAACCATGATATACATACTTATGTTCATTAGTGTAGGGTTTATATTCATGAGACGGACCTTTCAAATCAAATCTTACTTGTAGTTAGTTGTATAGTAACCACCGGAAACCTTGGGATCGGGATAAATAGCCTGACCATTCAGAGTAATCTGGCTAACACCGTTATCATTTACAGTTACGACCCAAGCATAAGAAGCATCTAACTTGCTGGAAGGGAATGCTGCCATGGTTAAACCGGAAGGAACGGTAGAGTATGTACCTGAGGAAACCTTGCTGTCAGCAAAACCAACGTTAAATACAGTTGCAACTTCCTGTGCATTGCTGATATCAGTGGATACCTTGGAATTGTTTACATACTTCAGATACTGGGGTGCTAACAGACCTACCAGAACTGCCATAATAGCAATAACGATGATTAATTCTACAAGGGAAAAACCTTTGTTGTTCATTGACTTTTTCATAGTAATCTCTCCTTTTTTCTTTGTGTTTGATTTATATCTTAAAATGAGCGCCCTACCCGCTACATTCTAATTCAAATACATTATCCTCTCTATCTGTACAAAACATCATAATACCCGCCGGTCACTTTAGGCTCCGGATAGATAGCCATACCGTCCAATGTGATGCTGCTTACACCTGCGCTGCCAATGGTTACATTCCAGTTGGTAGAGCCATTTACTGCAGCGGCAGGAAAACTCTGTCCGTCAGGAAGGACCGTGGGACTATCCCCGGCTTCATACCCTGCAGTTCCTGCAGCAAATGCCACATCACAGGCCTTGGCAATCGCCTGGGCATTTCTGATGTCTACAGACACCTTTGTGTTATGTACATATTTCAGATACTGGGGTGCCATAAAACCAACCAATACCGCAATAATAGCAATGGTAATAATCAGTTCCACTAAAGTCATTCCTTTATTTCGCATCTGCTTTTTCATATGCACCAACTTTCTTCTACATACCGCCTATAGCGTCGTACATCTTTAACATAGGAGCCATACATGCACCCAAAATTATCAATACGATACCTGCCAGCACTACGATAATTAATGGCTCCAACGCAGCCATAAAGGACTGTACTGCCACTTCTACTTCTTCATCATAATAATCAGCCAGTTTGGAAAGCATATCCTCCGTGTTACCGGTTTCCTCGCCAATTCTAGTCATATGATATACCATAGGCGGAAACAATCCACATTCCTCCATAGGTCTGGAAAAAGGTTGACCGATAATAATCTCCGTCTTACAATCCAGCAATGCTTCCTTGTAATATACATTATCCATGGTATTGGCTACAATCTCCACCGCCTCCACCAGGGGAACACCGGCAGCCATCAGGGTACTCATGGTACGGGCCACCTGAGAAGATGCCTGTTTCATTACCAAATCCTTAAACATAGGAATCTTTAACTGTAATTTATGGAAGAAATGTTTGCCTTTATCTGTATCTGCGAAGGTTTTAATACCAATTCCTCCTGCCACTACCAAAATCAGCAGAAACACCCAGTATTTCATCAAAAAATCGCTACAGGCAACAACAGCCAATGTAATAGCCGGCAAATCCGTACCCAAATCCGCAAACATATCTGTATAGTTAGGGATAACCACAGTCAACATAATGATAATAACCACTATTGCTACTACTACTACCGCTGCGGGATAAACCATAGCCTTCTTTACCATGGACTGAGTCTTGGAGGACTTTTCGAAATGAACAGCCATTCTCTCCAATGCCACATCCAAACTACCGGAGGCTTCACCTGCCGAAACCATATTTATCAACAGAGGTGGGAATATTTTAGGGTATTGTTCCATGGAGCGTGCTAAAGTCTCACCCTTTTCCACGCTGGCACGGACACCTTCCGTAGCTTCCCTTAATTTATCATTTTCTGTCTGCTCGCTAAGCATCTTCAAGGTTTCCACTAAGGTAACACCGGCCTTGGACATACTTACAAACTGTCTACAGAAAATACTCATATCTCTGGGCTTGGGCCAACCGCCGATTTGGATATTCAAATCTTTGGTGAGTGCCGACTGTGCTTTGATGGACAAAACACTATATCCCATCTTTTTCAGTTCCTGTCTGGCCTGTTCCAAACTTTCCGCTTCCACACTGCCTTTTATCGCTTTACCTGCGCCATTCAGCGCTTCGTAACCATAAGCTGCCATGTATCCTCCTTACACGCGGCACCGCCGCATGTCCGTTTATTTTATGAATCAAATGATACTCTTAACATCTCAGTATAAGAAGTTATACCCTCCAGCACCAGCTTGGTGGCACTCATTCTCAGAGTGTTCATGCCTTCCTTCATGGCCTGGTCCTTGATATCATCTGCATTACCGCCTCTACTGATAATACGTTTCAAATCAGGAGTCATCTCCATGATTTCGTATACACCGATTCGTCCCTTGTAACCCATATTATCACATTGGATACAACCACAAGGTTCATATATAGTCACCTGCTGATTCTGGTCACAGAGCATCAAATCTTTCTCTTCTGCAGTAGCAAGTCTGGGCCTCTTACAATTAGGACACAGACGTCTTACCAGACGCTGGGCTATAACACCTACCACAGAATCCGCTATCAGATAAGGCTCCAGTCCCATATCCTCCAAACGGGTAATAGTACTGGCAGATGAGTTTGTATGCAGGGTACTTACCACCAAGTGTCCGGTGATAGATGCCTGCACTGCTATGCTTGCCGTTTCCTGGTCTCGAATCTCACCGATCATGATGATATCCGGGTCCTGACGCAAAATAGAACGAAGTGCACTTGCAAAGGTAAGGTCTGCCTTGGGATTTACATGTACCTGATTGATTCCGTCGATATTTGCTTCTACAGGGTCTTCTACAGTGATAATGTTTACGTCTTCCGTATTTAACTCACTGAGGGCCGTATACAGTGTGGTAGACTTACCACTACCTGTAGGACCGGTAACAAGCAAAATACCATGGGGATTCTTTAAAATATGATCGAACTTAGCCATTTCTGCGGGTTTCAGACCCAGCTGGCTCTTTTCTCTGTTTAGTGCCGTCTTGGAAGCAAGACGCATAACCGTCTTTTCGCCGTATACGGTAGGAAGTATGGATACACGGATATCATACTCCAAACGGTCTACCATCTGAGTAATACGACCGTCCTGAGGTTTTCTCTTTTCGGAAATATCCATACCACCGATAATCTTAATACGGGCTGACATGGCAGGCAAAATTTTAATGTCGTACTTTGCCTTCTCATACAAGGCACCGTCGATACGGTATCTGATGCGCACGGATTTCTCCAATGGTTCTATATGTATATCGGACGCACGCTGGCGTGCGGCCTTTTCAATCATTTCCTTTACAAGCACAACGATAGGGGAATTATTAACATCCTCGTTAATTTCTTCCACCTCGTCGTTACCGAAACGTTCCTTTGCGTACTCTTCCAATGCAGATGCAACCTCTGCCGATCCGTAGATACGGTCGATTGCCATCAGCACGTTTCTGGGAGTTGCAATCAGTGGTTCTACCTGACATCCGGTAATAATGGATACATCATCCATAGCATCCATATCCATGGGGTCTGCCATAACCACTCGAAGAATATTCATATTATTCTCTGCATATTCTATCGGCAGAATCTTATTTTTCTTTAACACATGAGTGGGTACAATACCCTTTACCTCAGGCGGAATATCGATATTCTGTAAATCTACTACCGGATATCCCAGCTGCGCACTTAATACCTGCGCAATTAATTCTTCAGTAATCAGGCCTTTTTCAATGAGCACTTCACCCAAACGTTTGCCTGTTGTTTTCTGTTCCGCTAATGCTTCATCCAGCTGCTCTTCAGTAATGGTATTACTAAGTACGAGCGCCTCGCCGAGACGTATCTTCTTACCGCTGTATCCTGCCATAATGCCACCTATAAATTATAATCTTCCCTCTTACCTATATTTTACAACATTCGACCGCATTTAGCAATATCTATAGTACTAAGTGCAGTTTTTATCTTGCCGAAAGCACTACATTTTTGTCGAGCATCGTATTATAACACAATATTTTATGACCTTCAAGTTTCCTGTCACTTTTGAAAGTTTTGAAAAAAGACCACAAAAGGCACCCGGTGCAATTCACTTCACCCGCAGCGCCTCCTGTTATTCATCATTACTTTCAAAACTTTAGTTTATCTTTTGATGCATCGCTTCGGGATTCTGTGCAAACTGTATTGCATTGTCCCTATCAATGGTGCCATTGATATAATGCTGTAAAATAGCATCATCCATAGTAATCATTCCGATACCTCTACCGGTCTGCATTACGTTAGGCAACTGATAAGACTTATTCTCACGGATCAGGTTTCGAACCGGATTCGTTGCATGCATAACTTCAAACGCAGCCACGCGTCCGTTACCATCCGCCATAGGTATCAGCTGCTGAGAAATAACAGCTTCTAATACTGTAGCCAGCTGTACACGAATCTGCTGCTGCTGATGCGGAGGGAATACGTCAATGATACGGTCCACCGTCGCCGCAGCACCAATGGTATGCAATGTAGAAAGCACCAAATGTCCTGTTTCTGCCGCACGGATTGCTATACTGATGGTCTCTAAGTCTCGCATTTCTCCTACCAGAATAACATCCGGGTCTTCACGGAGTGCTGAACGGAGCGCATCTGCATAGCTGTGCGTATCCATACCAACCTCTCTCTGATTTACGATACTCATATTGTGGGTATGTAAATACTCGATAGGGTCTTCCAAGGTAATAATATGTGCATCTCTGTTATGATTAATCTTGTCAATCAAAGAAGCCAATGTAGTAGATTTACCACTACCGGTAGGTCCCGTAACAAGAATCAGACCTCTTTTTCTCTGATATAAATCTACTACAGACTCCGGAATACCCAGCGTCTTGTAATGAGGGATTTCCGTAGAAACCAAACGAAATGCAAGCGCCACGGAGCCACGCTGTCTGAATACATTTACACGGTAACGGCCAAAGCCGGGCAGTGTAAGAGACATATCAAACTCGCCCTTCTCCTCAAAAATCTCACGCTGCACCTGATTCATAATATGAACAGATATAGCAAGTGTATCCTTCGGCTCTATGGACGGAAAATCCATGCTGTACAAGTGACCGTGCACACGCATTTTCGGCGGTATACCCACCGTAATATGCACGTCACTGGCCCCTGCTTCATGAGCCGCGTGTAAAATGCTTTCTATAATAGACATAGGCTGCCCCTCTCTGTACTTCAGTAATTTATCAGCTTAATATACCGTTTCTGATTATAATTCGCTCATCAGCTTTGTCTTTAATGTAGTAAATTCTTCTTCGGAAATCATACCCACCTTCTGCAGTTCAAGCAGGTTATTTACCTTAATCTTGAACTCATCCATGGAACCGCTGGTCTTGAAGATATCATCGATGCACTTCTGCTTCTGCTTCTCATAATCCTTATCGGTTATAAAGCCGGTTGAAACAAACATCATATACATTTCAATCTTGGTAGAATAATCAGAAATCGCCTCCACCTTACGGGTAATTTCTTCCTTCCTGCCGAAGAAGTCCATCTCGGTAAGCCAGTCACCTTCCTTCATGGCCATCATCTTTCTGATCAGAACTTCCAGCTCTGCAGGAGTACTCCAGTCAGTATTCAGATACTTAGCCACCAGACTCTTCTGCTTCTGCTTCAAATCCGCAGAATTGATAAGGCCTTCCTGTGCCAGAATAGGCCATTTATTTAACTTATTAGCCAGGTTTTCAACTGCGTCATCTGAAGAAACCTCAATCATTTCATACATAGCATCCACTGCATGTCTATGTTCCTTCTCGGTAATCAGACGACATTCTCTGAGAATGGGCAATCTGCGCAACTTTCTGACAAACACATCCTTACTGTCTTCCAGCTTCAGTTCCACATCCTCCAGCAGAACACCTTTGTTGTGCTCATACTCTTCTGTAGAAATCACACCGCCCATCTCCAGGAAGATAAGCTTCTGCACACTCTTTCTGTACTCCTCCAAATCGGGAGTATCCACGTTGCAGCACTCTTTAATAATATCATTACGGTTTGCCTCAAACTCCTTCTCGGATAACAGACCGCAATCCTTTAAAACAATGAGCTTCTGAATCTTCTCATTGAATTCAGCCAAATCACAGAACTCACTTACCAGTTCGATCTTCTTTGCATTAAATTCCTTCTCTCCCAGAAGTCCGCATTCCTTCAATACAGTAAGTTTATCCATTCTCTTCTGGAATTCGTCAGCTGACATTCTTGCCTCTTCAGCTGCCGCAGCATTTACAGAAGTCTGTGCTACAGGCTTAACCTCGGGAACAGGTTCGGCTGCAGGCTGCTGTGCTGCCTGGCGCGCTTCTTCTGCCTGCACTCTGGCTGCCGCAACACTTACAGGCGTAGGTGCTGCCTCCTCCTTGGGAGCCTCCTCCACCTTGGTCTGTACGATACGGCTTTCATCGGATTTAATCTCCGCACCGCTCTTTAATCTGTTAATCAGACTGAGCACCAGGTTCATACTCTTTAACTGAGGCAGTATAATCTGTACATTCTTAGAACCGTACAAATTAGACACTCTGGCATTAAATCCCAGAGCCTCCATACCCATATACTCCCCGATAAATACATTCTTAACTTCGGTCATTTGGAAGGAAAAATCATCCAGATATCCGTTTTTACCCTCCTCATTACATACATATCCCCTACCGGATACTCCACCGTTCTCAACCTGTAAAAACAGACGGTCAGCATTATTATTTTTGGAAAATCTGCTCATTAACGTATTGTTTGAGCCACATGTAAACACCTGAGCACCATCCATAACCAGGGCCCCCTTTCATCTATTCGAAAATAAATTAAAATCATAAATCATACGGACAAATTTAACCGTTATCCACTACGCATGAACGACGGCCTCCGAATTCGTATTATTTTCCTAAGTTTATAATAGCAAGAAGTTTAAAAGATTTCAAGCACTTTTCACAGTTATTATTGGTAAATATTGAAAAATTGTGTTTTTTTATACAAAAGATACCATATGTTGTGATTGTCTTTTTTTTATCATACTTTTATCACGATATCTTGTGCTCCTACCTGTCATTTTTTGCTCTTTTTTGTCTCCGGACAGCTTTCACTGCTGCGCGATATACAGCCAGCAGCTGTTCCCTGTCCACTTTTTCTCCCCTGCTATTGTCATAAACCTGCCGTTCCAGCATTTCACATACCTTCATAACATCACAGCCGTTTTCTTTCCGGAATGCCGTCCCGAATTCGTAGGGTGTATAGGCCGCCGTCGCCCGTGCATGCTTATCCCGGATTCTGCAGTAGACCATAACAACTGCCTGTTTATCCTCTGCTTTCACAAAGCGGTATCTGAAATAAGCTTCCCTGCAGCCGGGCAGTAAAATCCATACCATAAACAGTATAAAAATAATACCTGCCGCAAAAATAGCCAAAACAATCAGGAACCTGAACCCGGCCTGCATGAAGTAGGAAAGGAAACCGCCATCCCCTTCTCTTTCCGCAAACCTGGCGGGATTGGTAGCCTCATACCGTACAAACCCCACATTTGGGATAAACACCTCCGGATATGCATGTCCGGAGTCCGTGCGCACCACATAGGTATTCTGATACTCCCGCTGTGGCACAAAGCCTTCCGCATATCTTACAACCAGCCCCACAGACCTGCCCATCAGCGCATATGCAGAGGCATAATCGGAACAGGTCCCCCGTTTGCTTTCAAACAGGAAATATTCCACACTGTCATCCGGCGCCCGGTAGTCCATATCATATACAAAATCATTTTCCCGAAAGAACTGCTGCAGCGCATCGGCTTTTTCCCAGTCGTAAATACAATCCTTGGTAATCTCCCGGGCAAGCTCCTTTACCGAAGCAGGAATGGCCTCTGTATTCTCGCAGCACAACGCATCATAAATCATTGCTTCGCGCAGCTGTTCCTTTCTTGCATGCACAATTGCCAGCAATTCCCTTTCTTCATGCTCTTCAAAAACAGTTTCCATTTCCTCCAGCATGGCCATGGATACGGCACTTTCCATATCCGCACCGCCCAGGGCAATCATTTTGGCAATGTGGATATTCTCGTCCATGCATGTAATACTGTATCCGAAACTGCCATGCATAAGACCGCTCTTAAGCCTGAACGTACCATGTGGAGTAACAGCTGTCCGCATACTATCCAGATTCATATCCCGTGAAAAAGACATCCCCACCACATTATCCGGCACAATATATGCTTTGCTTTCATAATTGGTAGCCTGTATCCGTAACACCGATACCATTTCCGGGTAAGACACTGCCGCATATTCCATTCCGTAGCGCTCCAAAAATCCCGGAACATACTTTTCAGTCCGCTGCAAAGCCTCTGAAAATTTCGCAATGCTCAGTATTTCCTCTTTCGCATACCACTCCTGCAAATCCGGGTCTGTTGCCCCATAATCCTCCATCCCGTACCAACGGTCCAGTTCAAAATCATACAAATCGAAATTCTGTCTCTTCAGATACAGAATATCCCCCATGGTGCTTCCCTCACCACTGACTTCTATTTCATAGAGTTTTCTGTTATTAAGCACTGCCATTCCGTCGGCATTTCCCGAAAAATCACTTAACTCAGAATACCCTTCAGGCAGCTTCTCGCTTACATTACCTCCCATAAAGAGACTTTCAAAAATATAATAATATTTGGCATCCTCCTGATTTGGCGCCGCAAATCCCGTAAGCATAAGCAGCAGCAGATAAAAACCCAAAGAAAACCATCCCGTACCTTCCCGTTCGATTCTCTTTTTCCCATCCCTGCCTGTTCTGACATGCAGTAAAAAGGCAGTAATATTGCACACCATAATCAGTACCACCGGCACCATGGGAATATCCTGCATTACTTTTACATGTAAAACTGCAGGAATCAGACTTACCAGCATCAAAAAGGATGTCCTGTATAAAATCCGTATAAAATAATACACCACCAGGGCAAAGAAGGGGGTGAACACAAACAAAACGGAACACAAATAAGTCATCTGTGTCTCTACGCTTTCTCCACCTGATAAAAACCAGTGCATGTAATTCAACAGATTCCGCCCGCCAAAAGCCATTCTGGACGCCGCAGACAGCATCACAAATACAAACACCGTCACCATCATGCCACCGGCAATCTTATTCCTGCGGGTATACTCGCCCATGACAAAACATACCGTACACAGCATCAGTTGTAATACTGTCCAAAAAGACCAAAAGGGCACCTCGAACACTGAAAATATCATGGTACTTAAAAGCATGGAAAGCACAAAAGGCACTGCTAATTTTACCAACAGGCTTTTGATTTGATACGCCCGACTGCTTTCTGTTTCCTTACGCACCTGTAATACTTTTCCCGCCGGCTGTTCTCCGTTCCTACTATTCCTCATGGCCTCATCCGGCACTGCATAAATTGCAGAAGTGGACCAATCCACCTTGCCGTCCAATGCCCTATGGGCATCCATCCCTCTGTTAGGTGTCACATAAAGCACTGCGCCGCAGCTGTCCCAGTGTTCATCCGTCACCGGCAGCCTGGGCATATCTTCCCCGCCTGCAAAAGCATAGGATGCCAGGTCCATACATATTTCTTCCAGCTCCCCTTCATCCTGGGGACTGTAGCATCTGAATTCCTTTTCATCATATACATAAAAATGCACCTTGAAATCATAGCGCAGTAATAATTCGACCATGCCCAGTGCATTTTCCACCGCATCCTCAGCCACCTTGGGCAGGACCTCATCTGCTCTGCACTCCCGGTACTGGGGCAGGCGCTCCAGCATTTGTGCCATTCCTTCCTGCGGTTTGAACACACTATCAAGCACTACAGCCACGGATTGGGCCGCCATTTCCTCATCTAAACGTACCAGAAGCTTACCTCTTTTCATGGACTGCTTCCAGTTAATGCGCTTTACAGGATCTCCCGGCACATAATCCCTGTTATCATACCCGGGAAAACCACCTACCGCATTCCATGCCGCTTCAATGGTTTCTTCGCTTTCATCATTCTGATTACACATCTGCATGGCCTTAAGCACCAGCTGTTCTTTATTAGAAACCTCTGCCACATTAGGCAGAACAGCCATGTTTTTCTGCAGCAGACCGGCATCCGGCACCTTTACCCGGAAAGAGAATAATCCCAGATAATCCGTCACACGCACATCCCCTATTCCCACCGGAGACAAACCGCATATCTGCGCTCTGTAAGGCACCTGAAAATCCGCCCGTCCCATGGGCCATAGGGACACCAATACTTTTTCATCCTCACAGCGTACTCCAGGCGCATTCACCATATGGATTGCAACGGGGGGCGTAGGAAAAAGAAAACGGTTATACACCTTTACTGTTATCCGGCACCGGTCCCCTTTGGACAATATACTCTCACGTGCTTCCACACGGACCCTCAGGAAACGGGCCGCCAGCCACGCCAGCAAAACCGACACCAAAGGCGCCAGTATCAGAGTAAACAGCACATACCAGCCCACATTTGCATTGAGAAACAATGCAAATACAGCGGCAAATACCATTGCAAATATGTAATTAATGATACCCTTTCCTACTGTTACCGGCTTCATTTGTTCCATTCCAATCTTTTCCAATTGTATTCCAGTCTTGATATGTTTCTTAATCCATCATTATTCTATGGGCACTGCAATCTCTTCCAGCAATCTTCTCACAGCGCCCTCACCGTCCCGCACCATGGACTTACCCTTGGGGGTCAGCATAATCCTGTGTCCCAGCACGCAGGGCGCCAGTTCTTTTATATCATCGGGAAGCACAAAGCTCCTGCCCTTCACAAAGGCATATGCCTTAGCCATCCGGTACAGCGCAATACTGCCTCGGGGGCTGGCTCCCAGCTTAATAAAATCCGCACTCCTCGTTGCATCGGTAATATTGATTATATATTCCCGCACCGCGTCCGAACAGTAAATATCCGGTATTTGGGCAGACATTTCCATCAGGTCTTCACAGGTGACTACCTGCTCCAGTTCGCTTACGGAAACCTTACGCTCGTCCCGCAGCAGAATATCCGTTTCCTGCTGTTTGTCGGGATAACCGATACTTATCCTTGCTATAAAACGGTCCATCTGAGCCTCCGGCAAATGATATGTACCATAGGTCTCCACCGGATTCTGGGTAGCAAGCACCATAAAAGGCTTGGGCAATTCATACCTTACACCATCCATGGTCACCTGCCGCTCCTCCATAATCTCCAGCAGCGCAGACTGGGACTTGGGCGAAGAACGGTTAATCTCATCTGCCAGCAGGAAGTTACAGAATACTGCTCCCTTCCTAAACTCCGACTGATATGTATTGGGATTGATCAATGTAAATCCCGTAATATCCGTAGGCATAATATCCGGTGTCATCTGCAGTCTGCCAAACTCTCCCTTACAGGAGCTTGCCAGTGCCGAAACCAGCTTGGTCTTGCCCACTCCGGGCACGTCTTCTATGAGCACATGCCCCTCTGCAAGCATAGCCGTAATCACCAGTTCGATTACCTTCCGCTTGCCTACAATGATTTTTTCTATATTGTCAATTAATACCTTGATTTTTTCATTTCTGCTTCCGTCTCTATCAGCCATTATCCTCCGTCCTTTCTCCTGCCTTGTGAAATATTCTAAGGCAATCCTTCTTTCATTTACATTACCATATTTATTTGTGTAACTCAATGATGAAACATCAGCTTCTTATCTCCGCAACCATTCTTGCGCATATAAGATATAATTGATATAATTACATGGATTAGTTTTATATTAAATTACCTGTCGAGGAGAGCATCTATGAACATTCTATCCACAGTAAAAAAAACATTCCCCATCTGTCTTGGCGCCGCAATCATTCCCGCCTTGATATCTGGTTCTTTATTTTTACTATACCATTCCGGTTTGGGAACACTTTTTCCTAATGCCCTGTCCCTGTACAGTATATTTATAACCGGTGGCGCATCTGCTTCTTTTATGATATACCTTCTTTTTTCTACTAAACTGCCTTCGTTATCCGTATCCTGGCGCATTTTGACATGCGCAGCTTATGGCTTGTGCGCCCATGCTTTTGTCCCCTGCTCTCAATATGGCGCACAACTGGTTTTTGCAGTCCTGCCTTTATTGATGTTAGGATTTGAAGCATTTTTATATTCCCGGAAAACCCTATTATTGATTCTCATGTTGTCGTTCTGCCTTTTTGCAGATCCTATAACCATGACCGCTTTGATGATAGGCCTTCTTGTCCTATTTTTATTCCTATGTCCCCAGAGGGGTGAAGCCTATATAGCATCTGCCGTGCACCTGTTTGCTATTTATGCTTTAGGAATTATTGTCAGCGGGGCTGTATCCATTCCTGCTTTTTCAAACCACTTTAAAACAGCTATTTCCCAGGATTATTCCGGTTTTTCCCTGGAACTTCCCATTGGGCATTTTCTTTCCCGCCTTCTTCCGGGTTCCGTCCCTACCTCCTACTATAGCGATGCCAGAAATATCAGTTTGTATTTCTGTCTGTTTTTCTTTTTTCTGTTTGTGATTTACTTTTTCCATAACGGTATCAACCGCCGGGAACGTTTGAAGAGTTTGGGAAGTATTCTTATCATCTTGTTTGCACTGGAAATTTCCCCCTTAAGATTTATTTTCCAGCTTTTTGTGGAATATTATAGAACACCCGTATATTTTGAATGTTTGTTTATTTTTCTGGCACTGCGTCTGGCCATCCACGCATTGCCTATACTTTCCGAACTCAAAACCTCGCGCCTGGTTATTGCTCTTCTATCCGGATGCCTTATCCTCCTATTCGGTTATATAGGGGCTTATAATAATTTTCATTCTACTGCAATACTGACCGCAGGCCTGTTTGGTTTGATATACATAATCTGTATTTTATGCCTTCACAAAAAAGTGACCTCAGATTTGGTCAGATTACTTCCCTGTACGTTGATTGTTCTGGAGCTTATATGTAATGCCTTCCTGGTAACCAATACTAATATATTTTCTACAAAAGCCGTTAACGAAACCCACTATATATGGGAATCTGCCTTGCAAAAAACCTCAGAATCAGAAAATGACCTCGCCAGCACTACCGTTTTACATCCCTTAGCCCAAGAATATGATGCATTTCAAAGAGAACACTCTGATGCCGTATTGACATCCACACTGTCATCACTGGCGGATTCTGTGAATTTGACGGATGATGAGTTGGCCCTCTATTATCCTTATGGTCTCACAAATCACTTCGAATACCTCAATACCGCGTGCCATAAACTGGGAATTGACGACAACTTATTTCTTCCCGCTGACATGGATCTTTCCTTCCTGCCTTCCGACCATTACAAAATAACTGAGCAGGGCGGCAATGTATACAATGTATACCAATACAAAAGCGCTTCCGTATTCCCCAAATCATATATTGTATACCATTTTATTCCTGCCTCAGCAGGAACCATTGTGCTGTACGCTAATGTCAACAATACCTTTTATGTATTCGACGATTGTAATGCAGACGAAACCTATACCGCTTACCTTGAGCTTCCTGTTAATACGAACAACACTTTTAACATTCAGTTTCTGGCTTATTACATAAATCCGGAAATATATGCAAAATTACCCCCTCTTATTGCAACCTGCCGTTCCGCTCAGGCAGAAGAAGACTTTGATATCAGCATTTACTATTGGGGAATTGGCTTCACCTGCCTGGGGGTTTTTGTTCTCTTACTCTTGTATTTCAATAGAGATAAGGACAAATACATTATCTTCCTCCGGAATATTAGAGAAAAAATAGCATGCGCTTCACTTTGGAAACACATATTCGTACATATACGCGTTAATTTTGTATACTATCTCGCTTTTACTATTCCATTTATCATCTACCTGGTATGTATGA
Source organism: Lachnospiraceae bacterium (assembly GCA_017513625.1). Classification (GTDB taxonomy): domain Bacteria; phylum Bacillota; class Clostridia; order Lachnospirales; family Lachnospiraceae; genus Acetatifactor. The sequence goes on from JAFXEW010000105.1 coordinate 17,953, forward strand.
TAGTATTCAGTTGCATGCCTTTTGGCAGTAACTCCTTCTTTGAGCAGGACGGTTCTGCTTTATCTATCCCCTCCATACTGGGTTCATATTACGATATTAAAAACGGGAATACTTTGTTTAGCATGAACGGTGGTTATGGCTACAGTCCGTATGCCCTTAGCACCACCTTCCTTGTACGCGGAATTTTCACCCTCTTCCCCGTTAGTGCTGTACCCTCTCTGGTCCTGCTTCTTCTGGGCATAGGTTATGGGCTGTGCGCCGTATCGGTGGTCTTCTATCTGACCCATCGGCTCTCCGGCCACAAAGCTCATCATAAAGATTACCGTGTACTGATTCCTGCCTTTATATATGCGCTGAATGCATATATGCTGGCTTTCAGATGTTTCCCGGGCTGGTTTTTTGTGTATATAGCCTTCCCCATCCTGCTTTTGGCAATGGACTATCTGATGCATCGTAAATCCTGGCTTTTTTACACGCTTACTTTGGCCTTTTGTATGTTCGCCAATCTATATCTGGCACTTTATGTATGTATCTTTTTGGTTATTTGGTATTTTACTTATCATTTCAAAAACATCCGTGACTTCTTTATTAAAGGGGTCCGTTTCGCATGGACTTCCGTCCTAGCCGCCGGATGCAATATATTTACCATATTGGAAATCATCAGTACCAAAACCAACTCCCTTTACAACGAAAGCGACAGTATTTTCCCGTCACCGAGCCTGCACGGCTCCTTCTGGGACCAGTGGAAGCAACTGTTTATCTTTTCTCCTTCCACAACCGTGACAGCCGACAACGGATTCGTGAATATATATATGAGTATTCTAATGCTTATTCTCCTGGGACTTTACATCACTTCCTCCAAATACAGCTGGAAGCAAAAAATTACCAAACTGATTCCCATTGGTATTTTAACCATTAGTTTTAATGGTCAAGTTCTATCCTATATATGGAACGGATTCCATTACCAATCCAAGGTGCCCAACCGTTATATTTTCCTCCTAATGTTTTTATGTGCAGTTATAGCCTATGATGTACTTTTAGAGTTGAAACACACGTCTATACGGCGCCATGTAATTGTCTGTGGACTGCTCACCGTTTTTGTCACTTTGTGTTACCTGTTAACCAGAAAAAGTACTCTGGCATTTGTTGTTACCATAATTTTAATTGCACTATATCTTATTGTTCATCTGCTATACAGATACCTGGGCTCCCGTAAAATCCCATACACCATATTACTGGTTTCTATACTAGTCATGGAATTAAGTGCAAATATGTTCTTTACAACATCACACTACAATTTAGACGACATTAAATCCTTAGGCAATTTTTCATCTATCAGCGAATTTGCCAACTCAAAACTTTTATCCCAAGACTTCAATGGGCGCATTTCCATTCCCGGAACCTACAGTGTTAATGTGGGACAGGCTTACAATGTACCTACCGGTAATTTTTTTAATTCATATGTAAGTTCCCATCAGAGTTCACTACATTATACGAATGGATTTTTGTCCGGCGCAAATATGGCATATTATAACTATAACAGTACGCCCTTTGGTACAGCAATTTCCGGTCACAAATACATTTTCCTGCCGTTAATAGCAACAAATACTTTGACAGACACCACTGCATATAAATACATTGGCATGTGCAACAGCCATTATATTTATGAAAACCCTAATGTTTTATCTCTAGGCATTTATGTACCTTATGAAATTGCCAAACTTCCAAAGGCATCCTCAACACCGGATTTTCACAATAAATTAGCCTCATTATATACCTCAGGTCATTCCCTTTTATATGCCCTGACCCCTTTGGTTCCTTCAGATAATGCCTTAACTGTTCCGAACTCCTATTCCTATCTGAATGCAGACAAAACAGCATTAACTCTGGGACAGGGACGTAACCTATTGAGCGAACATATAAATTCAGCCTATACTACCATTAAAGATGTTTTATTACGGATTAACGCGACCCCCCATACAATTGGCCCCAACTATCTCTACTCCATAGAATTTATCCCCGTGGAGAACACAGGAAGTGACGGTCGCCTGCTAACCGACATTGTATATCCCAATGCCTCTCCCATAGAGCCCACCATGTTAGTAACCCTTAATGAAGAAGTATTTGAGGAATTCATCCATAATGCTTCCCAAAATCAAATGGAAGATGTGGTTGTAGATAATAATCACATATACGGAACCACTCATTATTCCAATGCCGGTTATACCATGCTGAGTCTTCCCTATGATGCCGGATGGCATGCCTATATTGACGGACAGGAAGTAGAACTTTTTGCCCCTTATGATTCCTTTATGTTAATGGAAACCCCTGCAGGAGATCATGAAATTGAACTGATTTACGAACGCCCCAACATGAAACTGGGTATCGGCATCAGCTTATCCTTCCTGGCATTTACTTTGATTTTGTATGGTTTCACCCGCAGGAAGAAAACCAATAAGTAATTTAGTTCTACATAAATCATGCCTCCATTCCCCAAACACGGAATGGAGGCATTTTTATCTTTTGGTTTATATTATTCCTTATTCGTGCCTCAGCGCCTCAATAGGACTGAGCTTTGCAGCCCTTCTGGCCGGGTAAATACCAAAGAAAATACCCACTGCCGCAGAAAAGAGGCTCGCACCGGCCACAGTGCCAGGACTGATGGTAGCAGTAAAGCCCATGAAAGAACACACCAGCGATGCTCCCATGACACCAAGTAAAATACCGATGATACCGCCCAGCAACGTAATAATCGCAGATTCACACAGGAACTGGAACAAAATGGACCCTGTTCTTGCTCCCAGAGCTTTCCGGATACCGATTTCCCTGGTTCTCTCAGTTACCGACACCAGCATGATATTCATAACACCGATACCGCCCACCAGCAGGGATATGGCTGCTACAAATACGATAAACGTAGTTATCATACTGATGATTTCATTCATTTCACCCAAATAGTCATTAAAATTCTCCACCTGAATAACGTTCTGGCCACGCACATTGTATCTGTTTTCCAAAAGACGCGCCGAATCCTTGGCCACCTGGGCGGCATGCTCTCCGCCGTCACATATTACATATAAATCATAAAGAGCAATACCATACAGGCCGTATGACTCTGACAACAGCGTATAGGGCACTTCCAATGCCACCGTATCACTAATCATCAGCCCTGACAGAACGGAGGTACTGTCCTGACGAATACCCACAATTCTGTATTCATCTGCTCTTCCATGCAAATCAAGCTCAAACTCCATCCCCACCACATCTGTGGTTCCAAAAAGCATTCTTGCACTGCTTTCCGTGAGCACACATACCTTTTGGGCTCCCCAATACTCACTCTCATTAAAGTATCGTCCTTTTACCATGGGGTCAGATGTCATGTACTGCATTCCCACGGTACCAAAGCTTATCATTGCAGTAAAATCACCTTTACGGGTAGCTGCATTTCCCTGCATGGTAACCTGACTGGTGACCGCCTTTACATTGGGCACCGTCTCTTCAATTGCCGTTATATCCTCTTCCGTAAACTCAATCCAGGTACCGTCTTCATTTTCGGAGTTGGTATAAATATATATTCTACCGTCTGCAATGGCACTTAATTCATTGTTTACTCCACCCTTGATACCTTCACCAATGGAGATAATCATGATAACGGAGGAAATACCGATGATAATACCAAGCATAGTCAGAAACGAACGCCCTTTATTACCCTTGATATTCATAAGGGCAATCTTAATGTATTCCATTATCTGCGCCATGTCTTCCTCCTATTCAACCTGCATATCACCCAGCACGGACATATCTATGCCCTCAGGCATTACGGTTACTGTCATACCTTCCTCTACAGGGGTTAACGCAGAACGTACCAGCACATCACTTTCCGTAAGGCCGCTTACTACCTCTGTCATCTCACTGGATGCCACACCGCACACAATATCCTTGCGTACCACGATTCCGTCTTCCACCACGTATACAAAATCACAGTTTTTATCCACATTTATTGCTTCCACAGGAATTAACATTGCATTTTCAGCTTTTCCTGTATAAATATCAGCCTTTGCATTAATACCTAAAATAATCTTATCGTCCGGATTAAGTATCTCCATCTCCACCTTTACCATTGGAGCCTTGGTACCCGTAATGGACATATCCTGTGCCATCTTATCTATCTTGGATACTTTGCCTTCATAAACATTATCCAATATATTCACATCTGCTTTTTGTCCTATTTCCAGCTTTTCCAGCATCTTCATGGACACATGGAATACCATCTTTACTTTTTCCGTACTTTCTACAGTCATTACCTGCATTCCGTCACTGACCATGCCGCCGGGAAGTACACTACATGCAGTAACCACACCGTCAAAATCCGCAACAATGCCGTTCTCTGCCTTCTGATGCTGGGCCTTTACCTCCTCATAACTCATTACAAAAAGCTCTTTGTCCGCCGTATACTGCACCTTATCGTAGCTATCCATTACCGTAGCCTCGCCTGTGGCTTTCTGGCTCTCCATTTTAGCTTTGTAGGCTTCAAATTCCGCCAATTGCTTCTGTGTTTCCGTAATCTGCTTTTGCAAATCACGTTCCTGTTGGGAACTGCCTATGGATTGCTGACTGTATTCCAGCTGTAGCAGATTTGCCTGGATTTGCTCTGCTTCCTCTGCCTTGCTGATATATTCCGGCGTACCTTCGCCGCCTGCTGCCGCCATTCCTGCCAATTCAGTCTGTAACGCCTTTAACTGTGCATTCAGATTCATGGCCTGCTTAGAGAAGCTTTCTGCCGCATATCTCTGTCCTTCCGCCTGCTGATTCTGCAATTTTTCCAAAAGGGCCGTATAATCCTTTATCTGCTGCTCTAAAACTGCAAGATTGGTTATAGCTTCATCATACTTCTGCTTGGCCGTATCGTTTCCTGTCATTGCAGACTGATACATTGCCATATTTTTATCATACTGCAAAGTGGCCTGACGCAGCTGTTTATCCATGTACTCCATATCGAAACTGACAAGCATGTCACCTTTTTTCACGGCATCACCTACAGACACATTTACTTCCGACACTTTACCGGTCACAGCAGAGAAGACCGCTGCTTTTTCCCGACTTTCCACTGTTCCGGAAACATTTACAAAGTCCTGCATATCTCCGCGTTCCACCTTCGCCGTAGTCACCAGGGCCACTTCTTTTCCTTCATTCATACTTCCTACGATTTTAATAATCACAAAAATAATCACTAATGCTATGATTAAAATAATGGGCCATATTTTCTTTTTCTTCTTCATATTTTCCTCTGCTTTCCCTGATGCGTAGCTTCGCTTTCTTTCACACCAGGTATTTTATTTATAAATATACACTTTCCCTACATATCCGTCCCTGAAACCTGTGAATCATCCTCAATACGTCCATCCTTAATCCGGATAATCCGTTTTGCCCTGGAAGCCACTTCATTATCATGGGTAATTAATATAACCGTCCTTCCGTCCTCATGTAGCTTTTGTAATATCCCCATAATTTCCCCGCTGGACCCCGAATCCAGATTACCTGTAGGTTCATCCGCCAGAATAATAGGCGGTGCCTGTGCTATCGCCCGGGCAATGGCCACTCTCTGCTGCTGACCGCCGGACATTTCCGCCGGTTTATGCTCCATCCGTTGCTCCAGGCCCACATTCTTAAGTGCCTCCCAGGCCAGTTTGCGGCGCATACTTTTACTCACACCCCTATATATAAGCGGCAACTCCACATTCTCCAATGCCGTCAGGTTGGGAATCAGATTGAATCCCTGAAAAATAAATCCTATCTCCCTGTTCCGGATATTTGACAACTCATTATCACTCATGCCGGCCACATCTTTCCCACCCAGCTTATAGGTTCCGCGGGTAGGTACATCCAGACATCCCAGCATATTCATCAGGGTAGACTTTCCGCTACCGGACTGTCCTATAATTGCCACAAATTCCCCACGATTTATGGTAACGCTTACCCGGTCAAGTGCTCTTACTTCATTTTCACCGGGGTTATAGATTTTGGACATATCCTGAATCTCAATTAAAGTACTCATGCCTCCTCCTTTGTTGTATCACTGTACTGTTTGTATAATACAGTAGTGTCCTGCAAATGTCAAGACCCATAGGAAATTTTTCCTATGGGTCCCATTGTGTGCATATTTTATTTTACTCCTTTGGCCTGAGAAAGGGTAATACCGTTTCCGGCCTTTCCAAGAGGTATTTCATGATCCAGGCCTACAAACTTACCGTTTTGCTGCCAAAGCACTTCTTTTACAAAGCCATACTTCTGTTCATCCCAGGTCTTAAAATCATCCTTAACCAATCCGCCGGTATCACCGGAGTTCGCATTGAAACACCAGAAGGTATGATGTAATTTATAGTCCGAAATCAGAGTTCTCATGTGGGTCATCCACGTCAGGTTGGGCTGGGTCATGAAGCCTCCCCACTCGCCGATTAAGAGAGGAGCCTCGCCTTCTTCATATATATACAGCCAGTTGTCCCGCCAGCAGTCCCGATAAAGGGATTCATAATCATACCCGTCAAAAAACCAAGGTTGTTTATGTACCGTAGGACCGTAATCATGGGGTGAATATACCAGTTTATTCTGATACTTACCCAAATCAACGGGATAATCTGCAACACCGCGCAGATTTCCTCCCCACCAGTTGAAATAATAGTCTGCATCATTGGTGGAGGAGTAATCTCCGTTCCTGCGGATATCACGGGGATAAATCTCGGTACCCTCTACCATAATCAGCACGTTTGGATTCTTTTCCAGTATCTTAAGCGCTGTTTGCTCTGCCACATATTTCCAATTATTCTTGCTCTTGGAATTATTCCAGATAGCCTTATCCGTTTCATAAGGCTTACCATGGGGTTCGTTTTTTAAATCATAGGCAATAATAGTATCATCCTTAGCATATCGCTGTGCCATCCATACCAGAGCTTCCTGGTATTTCTCCGTAGTAATATTGCCGTTATACCACATATTTGCCATATGCCCCATACTGTCGGTCTTAGCCGAATGGATATCTATCATAATCTTCAGCCCGTTTGCACGGCACTGGTCAATGACATAATCAAATATCTCCAGACTGTTCATATTTACCAAATAATGATTGGTGGCCTGGTTAAAATTGGCTGTGGGATACTGACCGTTTTTCCACTGCAGTATTAATTCTGCCGACATAGGCACTCTGATTAAATTGAAACCATGATTTGCAATTCCTTGAATGGATTCATTTAGGTCGGAATTCCAAAGTCCGTCAAAAATATTGGAACCGGTGTTATAACCAAACCAATTCACACCTGTAATCCATACCTGTTTACCGGTGCTGTCCACAATTTTATTTCCTTTTACATAGAGCCAGTCATCCGTGGTAGGCGGGGGCACATCAAGGGCACCGCTACTGCCGTTTCCGCCCTGCTGGCCCTGGCTTTGGCCACCGCTTTGACCGCCTTGCCCCCCGTTATTTTGATTAGAGCCTCCATTTGACTGATGGCCTTGTCCTGCACCGGTAACTTCCTTAATACCCAAGGCCTTGGATGTATAGGACAAATCACCGGTCACATCATACATAATGACGCCCATATCACAACTGCCTCCTGCCGGAATGACGGAGTTGTACTCCTCCGCCGTAAGGACCAGCTTACCGCTTTCCAAAGTATATTTACACCGCCAGCCGCTTTGTACGGCAGCATTTTCGCCTACATTAATACGCACTTCCCAGCCTTCTACATCTTTATCCGCAGTATTTTCAAGTACAATATCCAGCTGACTGTTCACCGGATTTTCCCCCCAGGTGTTGGCTGTGTTTATGCTTACCTGAATACTTCCCGCCGGTACGTCGGATGTTTCCGCAGAACCGCTATGCTGTCCGCCTTCGCCCGTACCTTCCTGAGTATTATTACCGTCCTCAGTACCTGCCTGGTCATTATTTCCGCTATCATCCCCGGCACTCTCCTGGGTGTTATTTCCTGCACTATTCTCCGTACTGCTGTCCGTGCCATCTTCATCTTCGGAAGTCTGCCCTTGCTGAACTCTGTTATCATCCTGTCCCCAGGCCAAATCATCTTCGTAGTCTATAGTTTTCTCTACTGCCTCATAATCGGACATCTCATCCTTAATGGCATTTTGGGCCGCAAACTCTCCCATCAGGAAAGACAGCATTACCACCAATCCCACCACCAGTACGGACAAACATACTATTATCACATTCTTCGTATCTTTCATATATTCCTCTCAGTCCTCCAATCCCCCTAAAAAAACTATACCGCAATTTAAATAGAAAAAAAAGTCTTTTTGCAAAATACCGCTTCTTTCCGACTAATTAATCCCCCAAACTACAAAAAGACCTGCCGAAATACATCGGCAGGTCTCTGATAATCTAATTAGTATAATGCGATATGCTTAGGAATACCGTTCTCGTATACTACCTGGTTTTCACCCTGAATAAGGGGAGACAGGTACTCAATCATCTTGTCTGTTACGTCATTACCCTCAGCATTGATAAAGTCTGCAGGCACCTTCTTTTCCTTATTGGAAACTTCACATACGGGAATACCCTTGAACTGTACCTGATAAGGTGCACTGCTGATTCTTTCAACAGCTGCCATCAGACCACTCTGTCCGTCCAGAGCCAGCTGACAAGCGGTCAGACCCAACATCTTGGACTCCTGGATATCAGTAGCACTTGCAACATGAGCTGCACAACGCTGCATTAAGTTCAGCTCGATGGAACGAACCTTACAGCCGATCTGGTTACGTACTACATCTTCCAATACTCTTGCACTACCTGCGATATAGCTGTGGCCAAAGTTGTCCACTGCACCGCTCTGTACACTTTCAGAAATATATACACCGTTAGCGTCCTTAATACCTTCACTGATAGCTACTACTACGCTGTCATTGGTCTCTAACTGCTTACGAACATCTGCAACGAACTGATCTAAAGAAAATGCGGGCTCGCACAGATAAATCAGGTTGGGGCCTTTTGCTCCGTTATTTCTTGCAAGAGCAGAAGCAGCAGTCAACCAGCCTGCATTACGTCCCATAACCTCAACGATGGTTACAGCCTTGGTGTCATATACATTACAGTCTCTCTCAAGCTCTGCAAAAGTAGTTGCAATATACTTTGCTGCAGAACCGAAACCGGGACAATGGTCGGTACCAACCAGGTCATTGTCTACAGTCTTGGGAGCACCGATTACCTTAATATCATCAATACCGTTCTTTGCGCAGAATGCAGCAAGCTTATCAACAGTATCCATAGAATCGTTACCGCCTACATAGATGAAGTAAGCGATTTCATTCTTACGGAAAATACGGATGATTTCCTCGTACTGGCTGGGATCAACTGCAGGATCTTTTAATTTGAAACGGCAGGAACCAAGTGCAGCAGCGGGAGTCTGGCAAAGAGTATCCAGATCTACAGTACCGGTAATCTTCTCACGAAGATCTACAAAACGCTCTTCCAAAACACCTTTGATACCGTTTACGGCACCCCATACATTGTCTACCTTTCCTGAAGTAAATGCAGACATGATTACACCTGCAACTGTTGCATTAATCGCAGCGGTAGGGCCACCGGACTGTGCTACCAGTAAATTTTTCATTAGAATTTCCTCCTTAAAATATATGTTTTTATTATTTGAAAACCTTCTACAGTTTCATAATACATACTTCAAGTTATTTTAACACAAAAAACTAAATATTGAAAGTAAGAATTTACGGTATTTTCATCCATTTGCAGAAAAAAGAATCTCCCCCGGAATACGGGGGAGACTCTTGTGCAAGTTTATCTATATATATTGTATATTCCCGATTATTCAAAGGTTATGGTAATCTTGGAATCTTCGGGCCCTAAGGGCTTTTCCTTCTCATGAGGAGGTACGGGCTTCTCATGAGGCTTGGGTGCAGGTGCAGGCTTGGGAGCCGGTGCGGGCTTCGCGGGTTCGGGCTTAGGAGCCGGTGTGGGTTTCTCCTTCTCGTGAGGAGGTACAGGCTTCTCCTTCTCTGACACTTCACCGGTAAGTGCATTTACGATATACTCATAATGCTCTTTGTCTACATGGAAGTGAATCTTATACTCTGCTCCGTCCTTCTTGCAGTCATACTTAATATCACACTTGGTTAAATCAGCAAGCTTTACACCTGCCTCAGCTAATGCCAGATTTAATGCTTTGTCTACAGAGATAATCTCTCCGTTCAGATTACCGGCACCGGTTCTGTCAATAACCTCTTTACGGATAATGCTTCCGTCTACCGCATCGATGATATAGGTATAGTCACACAGACCTACAGAGAACTCAATATGGTATTCCTTCTCCTTGGGTTTATACTTTAATTCTTCCAGCTTTGTGGATGCTGCGGTAACACCTGCGTCCTCATATGCAATAACCAGTGCTTCCTTCTTGGTCAACTGCTTGGTGGGCTCTGTGGTTTCCTGATCCTCTGTACTTTCAGAAGATGCATCTTCTTCTACGCTGCTGTCAGTACTTTCTTCGCTGCTTGCATCGCTACTTTCGGTGCTCTCTTCGGAACTTTCGTCAGTACTCTCGGTGCTCTCTTCGGAGCTTTCATCAGTGCTTTCGGTACTTTCCTCAGAACTTTCATCAGTACTTTCGGTACTTTCTTCGCTGCTTGCATCAGTACTTTCGGTACTCTCTTCGCTACTTTGATCGCTGCTTTCGGTACTTTCTTCACTACTTGCATCGCTGCTTTCGGTACTTTCTTCACTACTTTCAGTAGTGGTATCATCTTCAGTAGTGTCATCCTCATTAACATATTTGTATTCACACTCAATAATAGTGCCGTTTACAGCATCAATCTTGTACAAATACTGATAATTCTTACCAACGGTAACGCTGATTGCATACATATACACACCGCCGGTTTCCTGAATCTTTACGCTGGAAGCAGTGATATCAGCTTCTACAATCTTTGCATCATCAATCACAAGCTTCAACGCCTCAGCCTTGGTAATCAGTTCCACGCCTTCTGCATCCAGTAAATCCCACAATTCAGGAATGGATCAAGCCACTGCTACATCCAAAGAGATACCCAGATTTGCGGAAACTTCCTGAGCCAGGTTCAGCTTACCAACAGATACGCCATAGCTGTCAGCCAGTTTCTTATTCTCATCATCACGGGTACATAACTGGGTATTAACACCACCAATCAGGTCCTTTTCATCAAAAAGACTGCTGATTTCACCGGACACCAGGTCACCCAGCTGTCCTGCACGTTCTTCGTCATCATTTTCTACACATACGTTTACTACATTATAAACTTCATCCAGATAACCGTTCTTCAACAGGGATCCGATGATTGCATTCAGTGCAATGTCCAGATCTACGTTCTTTAAGTCCATACCCTGTAAAACAATCTGTGCATCTTCGTTCAATGCATTTGCAGCAATGACTTTGTCATGCTTGTTTACGGTAATCTCAATACTGGGGTTGATATCGATAGATATCACGGAATTTGCCTTTACTTCGTTTCTGAACATGCCCATTCCCAAAACCAGGAATAAAACAGCTGCTGCAGCTACGAAACTCATAAGGCCGGTATGCAATTTCTGTTTCTTCGCTCTATAGGTTACTGCTTCTTTGATATACTTATCATCAACATTTCCTATAGCTTCTACGATCTTTGTTTCTTTCATAGGAAGTTGCCCCTTTCTTCTAAATAATCTTTTAGTTGCTTTCTCAGTCTGGTGAGTCTGACGGATACGTTCTTTTCCGTAATGCCTGTCCTGCCTGCGATCTGTCCGTAATCATCAAAAAACCAATATCTCCGTACAAAAATAACTCTGTCACGGGTACTTAAGGAATCCAGGAAGGACTCAATGGTTGACACCAGTTCCTTGGCTTCCAGCACACTTTCAATGCTTTCCGGTGCTGCAATAAAGTCAGCCAGTTCTTCCACTGCCAAATCATAAGAACTGTTTCTCTTTTGAGCCTGATTCTTATGATAGCGGTTTAATGAAATATTTCTTACAATCCTAAGCACATATGTAATCAAAGGATCGGGACGTGTAGGCGGTATGGCATTCCAGACACCTAGATAACCATCATTTACACATTCTTCAGCGTCGGAGCGGTTTCCCAGAATGTTATATGAAGTCTGCATACATATCTTGCCGTATTTCAATTCCAGCTCCTTAAGCGCTTGTTCGGAGCGTTGAAAAAGCAGCTCGATGATTTCTTCATCTAACACCTGTATCACCACCTTTCACTTATATACTAAAGATTATTTGAAGAAAACTACATTAAATTTTAATTTTTTTACAATTTTTGTAAAAACATTGTAATACACCAATAATGCTACCTGCGAAAACCGGTGTTTATAATTATAATGTAACCTGACTGAAAATATCAATCAGACATAAGTGCTAATCCCCTTCCGTCCGCTCATGCTCTATCTCATTCAGCTTCTTGTGGATTGCTTCCAGCGCAGTCTCTTCTATGGCTTCTTCATAACCTGTAAGTGCCGCAAAGGGTGCGAACTGGGCCGCCCTGTCCTGCAAAGACATATGGGGCCGCCCTGCAGACCGGTGATGGGGCATTTCCATCATATCATCGTATTTGTGAGCATCCTTATAATAATCACTCATGCTTTGTGCCCTCCGATCTGACTGTTTCTCTCCCTGGTCATGGCACCTTCTTCAAAGTTCATGCCCTTCAGCACCGCATTTTTACCGAACTTCTTTTGAATATCCAGGACAGCATGCTGGATTCTTTTTTCCTTATCCCTCTCCTGCTCTTCTGCCCGACGTTCCTTTTCCAGCACGGCATAATCTGTAAACAGGTCCAGCTGCTCAAATGCCTGCTTCTCCCGTGCTTCCCGCTCCGGAACCACTCTGTCGGCCACAATATTTATCCTGCGGACCAGCAAATTAGGATTCACAATCCTGTCAAACAATTCCTCTACCGCTTTCATAATCAGCCGGGTGGATGAAGTCTGACAGGGCAGGTTCGCCGTGCCGTGGGCGTGCTTTGGCACCTGTCTGCCGTAATGATCCGTGGTAATCTCCCCACGGTATTTTTTCCTAATCTCAGGATTGGATAAATTCTCTATATCATATCCCACCGTAAGCACCATCCGGTCCGTAACCAGCTGCTTGTCCACCAAATCAAGCACTAAAAGGTCCGTCATTTCCTTTACTATAAGTCTGGCCTTTTCTGCCGTATAGGCACAATGAAGCACCTGACCGGAGCCCAGACTGTTCTTCTGGGGCTTATAAGCCTTGATCTCCCCAATGGTAACCGGCTCCCACCCCCATGCGTGGTCAATCAAAAGCTCCGCATTAACTCCAAAAAGCCTGTAAAGCAAGGCTTCATTGTAATAATCTCCCGGACCGCCCAGAGAACAGCGTGCCACATCTCCCATGGTATACAGCCCATTCTCCATCAGCTTCCGGACATAACCCGGTCCCACTCTCCAAAAATCCGTAAGAGGCACATGATTCCACAAAAGCTTCCGATAGGACATTTCATCCAGCTGTGCAATGCGTACACCGTCCCGATCCGCGGGCACCTTCTTTGCCACAATATCCATGGCCACCTTGCACAGATACAGATTCGTTCCGATACCGGCAGTAGCCGTTATCCCTGTCTCCCGCAACACTTCCAGCAGTATCCTGCGTGCAAGCTCATATGCCGTCATACGATAGGTGTCCAAATAGGCAGTAACATCCATAAACACTTCATCAATGGAATAAACGTGCATATCCTCCGGCGCCACATACCTGAGATAAATATCAAAAATCCGGGTACTGTACTCCATATAAAGAGCCATCCGGGGTACTGCCGCAATATATGCAAGCTCCAGCTCCGGTGACCTCTCCAGCTCCACGGCATGAAAGGACTCTCCCGAAAATGCCGTCCGGGCGCCTTTGCCTTTCTGTCTATGTTGATTTCCCTGACCCTCTGCACCACTTCAAACAGTCTGGGCCGCCCCGGAATCCCCAAACTTTTAAGCGAAGGCGACACTGCAAGACATATTGTTTTCTCTGTCCGCGACGCATCCGCCACCACCAGATGAGTATTCAGGGGATCCAGGCCTCTTTCAATACATTCTACGGAGGCATAGAATGATTTCAGGTCTATGGCAATATAAGTTCTCTCTCTCATCCCGAGCCTCCCTTCTTAATCAAATCCGCATTATCTAATCCACATTTCAATGGTATAAATTTCCGTCTGCCATACCATATCTCGTGGTTGAAATCGAATGTATGTTCGTATATAATAATAACAGATTCCTTTTTAATATTCAACAGGAAGATATTAGAATGTGCAGATTTATAAAAGAAAGGAGGCCGGAACATGAGTCAGATTATCTCCCTTAATTCACACGACTACTTACCCATGCAAATCGTTCCCGTCATTGCATCTTTTAATGATGACGGGCAAATCCGCCCCCTTTATGTGGGCATTGACGGCGAACGCCTCAAAGTATCTTCTTCCAGGGTACGGCGCTGCTTTGCAGGCCAGGTGGAGTTTTACTGCAAGCTCACGGTAGGCGATACCTTAAAGCCGGTCCTACTGACCTACTATTTAAATGAATGCATCTGGACCATCCCCGGCACCGACAGTCCGCCTTAGACATGCCTTCGCATATTTGGGTATTCACGGTCTTGTTCTTTTCCATGCAAAAAGACCACTCCCAAATCTTCACTTGAAAGTGGTCCATACACACTGGTTTTATTTATCCAAACTCTTCATCGTTGAGAGAACATTGGTTCGAGTTATCAACTCTTACGTACTGTTCCAAACCCTTATTTTATCGGCTAAAACTCATTATGCACTCTTATGTACTCTTATTCGTTTTAATAGCCTTTTGATGTCAGATTGTGGTTGATGTTAATGGTACTTTAATGATTTTCTGTCTTCTGTGTTAGAATCTCTACAATAAAAGAAAACCGATGCAGAACACTTTTGTGTGATCTGCACCGGTTATATAAAGCAATGCTTAAACTGAAATTTTCACCTTACTGTGGAAAACCATACAAACTAACATAAACAATCATAGAAATAACATCAATCAAAACAATTACTCCAAAAATAATTGCAGCAATCTTCAATCCTTTTTTTGCCTTCTTCTTGTTTTCATCAGTTAATACTTTTTCCTTTAGTTCGCTTGCAATTTTATGACAACCTGCTCCAAACTAAATATTGTGTGTAGCAATAATCCATGCACAGCAGATGTGTCCTCTTTTCAAGCTAGCGTACAGTATACCGGATACCTCGTAATTCCGCATACTCCTGTGCCGGCGAGCCCTCCATAACGGAAAGGACAACGTTATCACAGAAATCAAACGCCTGTGTACCAATGTACTCAAGCCCATCCGGAATCACCATTTCTCCCAATCCTTTGCAACCGTAAAACGCCATATCCGCAATAGACTTCAAACCATTGGGCAGAATAATATTTTGCAGTTCACTGCAACCGCCAAACGCCCCATACCCAATCACCGTTACAGTTTCCGGCAGTGTTAAGGTGCTGTACCCACGGGTCCCGCCCAAAATATAATCAGGAATCCTGGTTATCCCTTCTTCAAACACAATATTTTCCACGGCAACACCCGCATAAAGGTTGTGGGAATCAATCTGTCCCTCTCCGGCCGATTCTCTGACGATTAGGTTCCGAATGGTCGTATTTGCAAAGGCAAAGGCCTCCACCACCAATTCGCCGGTGTCAACCGTTTCGAAGACCAGCTTATAGCAATTGGCAAAGGCATTGGAGCCGATATGCAGGTCGGTGTCCGGCATGACCACACTCACCAGTTCGCCACAGTTTACAAACGCATACTCAGCAATGGACGTAACTGTGTCCGGCAACTCCACGGCATACACATTATCACAATCTTCAAAGGCACTTCTTCCGATTCGTGTTACATTGCCTTTTACGATAATTTTATATGTTTCCTGCAATTCGTACCGACTCATCTCTGCATTGACAAGCTCTCTGGTCAGTTCACCGGTACCGGTAATAGTAATCGTCTGCATTGTGACTGTTTCAGGCTCGGGAACAGTTGTTTCCGATTCCTGCGACATTGGCAACTCACCCACAGATGAAGGAAGTGTTTGGGAAATAGCTAGTACAGTAAGCACAGATGCAACTCCATATACCATTTTGCGTCCCAACTTGGAATGCCTTTTTTGTTTTTTATAAGAGACATCCTCAGGGTAATGTTCCAAATCCTCCTGTATCTCCTCAAAAAATTCTGTTCCTTTTTCATACACTTCAAAACCGGTTTCAAAATATTCCCGAGGCAGACTTGTATTCTCCCGTAGTTGATCCAATTCTATATTTCTGCCATATTCATCCATGGTATTTATATATTCTTTTTTCATAAGACATCACCACAATCTATTTGCTATGTACATCAACCTGTGGATACGGAATTATTATTCCATCCTTATCAAACATAATCTTTATTTCTTTATTCAGAAGTCTTCTGCCTTTAAAAATATTTTCTTCGGAAACATCTGCAATAATTCTGAGTACTACACCGGAATCCGCCAATGCTTCAACTCCTGCAAACTCGACTCGTCCAATGAAAATATCCGTATGTTTCGCCTTGATTTTCTGCAACATATTAACCAATTTTTCTTCCAATTCTTCTATATCCGTATTATAGGATACACTTACGTCACACACAGCTACCGAACGTTGATTGGAGCGATTCACAATATTTTTCAACTCAGAGTTATTGATAATTTTAATATTACCACCGGTATCCTCCAAACTCAAAGTACGAATACCTATCTCCTTTACCTTTCCTCTGAAACCGTCAATTTCTACAATATCCCCCACATTATACTGATTCTCAAACAAGATAAATACACCGGTTACCAAGTCTGCAACAAGACTTTCCGCACCGAAGCCAAGAATCAATGCAAAAATTCCTACACTGGCAAAAATCGTGCTCACATTCACGCCAATGATTGATAAAATCCAACAAAATGCCACCAGCGCAGAAATATACTTAATTAAACTGGAAATAACCGTGACCAAGGTTCCTATGCGGCCTCTTCTGTTTCGGAATAAGTTCAGAACAATCAACAAAACATTGCTAATCAACACCACTAATGCCAGAGCCAACACCACATTTAACATCATTCCACCGCTTATCTTAAGCCCCGCTTCCATATCCTCTAAGTCATCAAACAAATCCGTTTCTTTCGCTATCAACATGATTGTCATAAGCAGAATACCGGAAAATACTATCAAAAAAATACTCTTGTAAATTTGTTTCTTCATTCTAAACCCTCCTCGTATTGTGTGTTTAAGCAAATACAGTATAGCATTGTTAACATTGTTCAAGAACATTATACTATATTTACTTCAATTAATTCAATACCTTTACCAACACAACTGTTGGCTTATTATCTTTATCTGCAAATATATCCCACTCAAGCAGTGGGCTTTTGACGATTC
>JAFXEW010000106.1 GCA_017513625.1 Lachnospiraceae bacterium
AACCAGAGCAGAGCAGACCACTCCGTATACCAATCATATGTATCAGACGGTTAGCTCTATGTTGGCAAAATCCGGAAATGTGAATCATCCATATCTGGTTTCCGGAGAATCTACCAAAAAAGCAGTAGTTGCCATTACATCTAACAGAGGTCTTGCAGGCGGTTACAACTCCAATATTGTGAAGCTTGTAATGAATAGTGACCTTCCAAAGGAAGATGTAGAGATTTATGCAATCGGTAATAAAGGTTTGGATGCATTTACGAGAAAAGGATTTAATGTGAAATACACAGATAGTGAGTTGATTGAATCCCCATCTTACACAGATGCAGCAGCTCTTTGCAGAGAGGTTTTAAAGGATTATACAAATGGTGAGATTGGTGAAATCTACCTTGCATATACACACTTTAAAAATACCGTTGTGCATGAACCAACCTTAATCAAACTGCTCCCGGTAGAAATTGATGCCGCAGAAAATACACAGTCAGAAGGTGCAACAGCCCAGATGATTTATGAGCCAAGCGAAGAAGAAGCACTTGATATGATTATTCCGAAATATATCACAAGTTTATTCTATGGAGCATTGGTAGAAGCGGTAGCCAGTGAAAATGGTGCCAGAATGCAGGCGATGGATTCTGCAACAAGTAACGCAGAAGAAATCATCAGTGATTTGACGCTGAAGTACAACAGAGCGCGTCAGGGTGCAATTACTCAGGAATTAACAGAGATTATTGCAGGCGCATCTGCCATCAGTTAAATAATAAACAAGGAGAAATAAAGCAATGGCAAATAATATTGGTAAAATAACCCAGATTATTGGTGCCGTTCTGGATATTAAATTCACAGAAGGCAATTTGCCGGAGATTAACGAAGCAATTAAGATTCCGCTTAAAACAGGCGGAGAATTAGTTGTGGAAGTTTCTCAGCATTTGGGTGATGATACAGTTAGATGTATCGCCATGGGACCAACCGACGGACTCGTTCGTGGAATGGATGCTATCGCTACAGGTGCCGCTATCAGCGTACCGGTAGGCGAGAACACATTAGGACGTATGTTTAACGTTTTGGGTAATCCTATTGACGAAATCGATCCACCAACAGGAGTAGATACATGGCCAATTCACAGACCGGCTCCGGCATTCGAAGAGCAGGCAACTTCTCAGGAAATGTTAGAGACAGGTATCAAAGTCGTTGACCTTCTCTGCCCATACCAGAAGGGTGGTAAAATCGGATTATTCGGTGGTGCCGGTGTAGGTAAAACCGTACTTATTCAGGAGTTAATCCGTAATATTGCAACTGAGCACGGTGGATATTCTGTATTCACAGGTGTAGGTGAGCGTACACGTGAAGGTAATGACCTTTACTATGAAATGAAAGAATCAGGCGTTATTGACAAGACAACAATGGTATTCGGTCAGATGAACGAGCCGCCGGGAGCAAGAATGCGTGTTGGTCTTACAGGACTTACCATGGCTGAATACTTCCGTGATAAAGGCGGTAAGGATGTATTATTATTCATTGATAATATCTTCCGTTTCACACAGGCAGGTTCTGAAGTGTCCGCGTTGCTTGGACGTGTTCCTTCAGCCGTAGGTTATCAGCCTACATTACAGACAGAAATGGGTGCATTGCAGGAACGTATTACTTCTACAAGAAATGGCTCTATCACATCCGTTCAGGCCGTATATGTACC
>JAFXEW010000107.1 GCA_017513625.1 Lachnospiraceae bacterium
CAGGAGGCAGTAGAAGCTTTCTTTGCACAGGAAAAGCCGGAATATGTATTTCTGGCAGCAGCCAAGGTGGGGGGAATTGTGGCCAACAGCCAGGCTTTGGCAGATTTTATGTATGATAATATGATGCTGGAAATGAATGTGATACATGCAGCCTGGAGGAATGGTTGTAAGAAACTGCAGTTCCTTGGTTCCTCCTGTATTTATCCCAGGATGGCGCCTCAGCCTATGACAGAGAGTTGTCTGCTTACGGGTGAGCTGGAAAAAACCAATGAAGCCTATGCGTTGGCTAAGATTTCCGGATTAAAGTACTGTGAGTTCCTGAATAAGCAGTATGGCACGGACTATATCTCTGTAATGCCTACGAATCTGTACGGTCCCAATGATAATTATCATCCCACCCACAGTCATGTGTTACCGGCGCTGATCCGCCGTTTTCATGAAGCGAAGGAGTCAGGTGCAGCCTATGTAACCTGCTGGGGAGACGGCAGTCCCATGAGAGAGTTTCTGTATGTGGATGATTTGGCGGATTTGTGTGTATTTCTGATGAATCATTACAGTGGGGATGAGACGGTAAATGCAGGCACCGGCAAGGAAATCAGTATTAAGGAACTGACAGAGCTGGTAGCAGAAGTGATAGGCTATGATGGTGAAATCCGCTGGGATACCACCAAACCCAACGGTACTCCCAGAAAGCTTTTGGATGTGAGCAAGAGCAAGGCGCTGGGATGGACCTATCAGACGGAGCTTAGGGACGGTATCCGTCTGGCATACGAAGATTTTTTAAATAATCCCATGCGTGCGGAGAGATAGTAAACAAATAGATAATTAAAAAGTAAAAGCCCATCGGTAATGACGTGTGTCCGGGAGTCCGGGTACAAATCACAGGCCGGTGGGCTTCTTTGTGCAATATTTTATTGAGTGGCTTAGAACTTAAAGGTATCTCCGATACCCAGCCATTTCTGGTCCTTGTCGCTTAAGTTCAGGGGGGTGCCATCTTCCAGAGTATAGCCTTCTGCACTTGCACTTCCTTGGTATGTACCTTGTAATTGCGGCCAGTTGATACCGATTTCGGGGTCATTCCATGCCAGACCGCCCTCATCACCGGGATGATAGAAGTCGGTGCATTTGTAGCAGAATTCAGCCACATCGGACAGCACCAGGAAACCGTGTGCAAAGCCCTGGGGAATATAGAACTGCTTTTTATTCTCTTCGGTAAGCTCTACGCCGAACCATTTGCCGTAGGTCTCGCTGCCGCCCCGCAGGTCTACTGCCACATCAAATACGGAGCCTTTAATAACGCGTACAAGCTTCCCCTGAGGGAATTCCTTCTGGAAGTGTAAGCCTCTCAGTACGCCCTTTACGGAGCAGGACTGATTGTCCTGTACAAATACCATATCAAGGCCTGCTTCCTGCATATCCCTCTGATTGTAAGTTTCCATGAAATAACCCCGGTTGTCACCGTGTACAGCGGGCTGAATGATGCAAAGCCCGTCAATGCCGCCCACATTCTTTTCTACTTGAATCTGTCCCATAATATGTTCCTGAGCCCCTTACGGGGGACTCTGTTTCCTTTCTTGGTATTCTGTGGTGTGACCGTATACAATGTGATGTAAAACGGTCAGATATTAGCGGTTACCGTACATTTTTTCATAGTAGTTCTGGTATTCACCGGAGATGATGGTTTCCCACCATTCCTTGTTGTCCAAATACCACTGGATAGTCTTTTTGATACCGTCTGCAAACATGGTCTCGGGTAACCAGCCCAGTTCGTTGTGAATCTTGGTGGGGTCGATAGCATAACGCATGTCATGGCCCTTTCTGTCGGTTACATAGGTAATGAGACTTTCGGGCTTGCCCAGTTCTTTACAGATGATTTTAACGATGTCGATGTTCTTCATTTCGTTGTGGCCGCCGATATTGTAGACCTCGCCTACACGTCCCTTGTGGATAATCAGGTCGATAGCCTTGCAATGGTCCTCTACATACAGCCAGTCACGTACATTCAGACCTTCTCCGTATACGGGAAGGGGCTTGTCATTTAACGCATTGGCAATCATCAGGGGAATCAGCTTCTCAGGAAAGTGATAAGGTCCGTAGTTGTTGGAACAACGGCTGATGGTCACAGGCAGTCCGTAGGTACGGTGGTAAGCCAGTACCAAAAGGTCTGCGCCTGCCTTGGAAGAACTGTAGGGGCTGCTGGTATGAATAGGTGTTTCCTCGGTGAAGAACAGGTCAGGTCTGTCCAGAGGCAGGTCGCCGTATACTTCATCGGTGGAAACCTGATGATAACGCTTGATGCCGTATTTGCGACATGCGTCCATCAGTACTGCAGTACCTTTGATATTAGTATCCAGGAATACTTCGGGATTCTCAATGGAACGGTCTACATGGCTTTCTGCCGCGAAGTTTACTACCATATCGGGATGTTCTTCTTCAAAAAGCTTGTAAACAGCCTCTCTGTCGGTAATGGATTCTTTTACAAAGCGGAAATTGGGATTGTCCATTACGGGTGCTAAGGTAGACAGATTGCCTGCGTAGGTCAGACAGTCCAGACATACGATACGATAGTCAGGGTATTTCTTTAACATATGGAATACAAAATTGCTTCCGATAAATCCGGCACCGCCGGTAACGATAATATTCATGGTGTTTCTCCTTTTCTGAATAAACTGATTAATAAAGCTGTTCTCTGTATTTGCCATCCAGTACATCTTTTAAATACTGGCCGTACTGATTCTTTTTCAGTACTTCGTATACTTCAAGCACGTCGTCCTTGGAAATCCATCCGTTCAGGTAAGCGATTTCTTCCAGACATGCAATCTTTCTGTGCTGATGCTGCTCTACGGTCTTTACGAAATTGGTAGCATCCACCAGACTTTCGTGAGTACCGGTGTCAAGCCAGGTAAAGCCCTGACCCAGCAGCTCTACATTCAGCTGCTCCTGCTCCAGGTAGATACGGTTTAAATCCGTTACTTCCAGCTCACCTCTGGCAGAGGGCTTCAGGTTCTTGGCATATTCAACCACTCTGTTGTCGTAGAAGTAAAGACCGGTTACGCAGTAGTTACTCTTGGGCTTCTCAGGTTTTTCTTCGATGGAGATGGCCTTGCCTTCTGCATTAAACTCTACGATACCGAAGCGCTCAGGATCATCCACATAGTAACCGAACACGGTGGCACCTTTGCCGGTCTCTGCATTCTCTACTGCATTGCGCAGACGCTTTCTTAAGCCGTGGCCTGCAAAGATATTGTCACCCAGTACCATGGCTACGGTATCATCACCGATGAAGTCAGCGCCGATGATAAAAGCCTGTGCCAATCCGTCGGGGCTGGGCTGTACCGCATAGCTTAAGGATACGCCGAACTGATGACCGTCTCCCAAAAGCTCCTGAAAACGGGGAGTGTCCTGGGGAGTGGAGATGATCAGAATATCCCGGATGCCTGCATTCATCAGCACGGACATGGGATAATAAATCATGGGTTTATCGTAAATGGGAAGTAACTGTTTGGAAGTTACCATGGTCAGAGGGTAAAGGCGGGTGCCGGAACCTCCTGCTAAAATAATACCTTTCATTTGAAATCCTCCTGTATATAGGGCGGCTTCATGACCTGCCACTGTTTATATTTGCAAGGCTCCTTTTACGGAGTCTTTTGATTCTGAGTGTATTATAAAAGGTGACGCAAGGTCACCTTCAAGTACTTTTTTGAAAAAATTTTAATCTTAAGAAAATATTCAAAATTACGTTACTTCCTGCAGAGGAAAATACCGGCCTCCTTGGTAATGTGAAAACTCCGGGAAGTCTGCTGTTCCACAAAGCTGCGGAAATCCTTATAACGCTCCAAAAGAATGTGGTTTTGGTTGCCGTGGCAGGAAAGAATGTACTCAATCAGAGGTTCTGCCCGGTCCAAATGTATAGCATCTTCATAGAGCCGCTTTTCCACTGCAGGGAAACAGGTGGAGAGAATATCGCCTCCGTTTTCCAGACCGAATCTTTCATAAAGTGCTTCCGCACTGAGCACAATATTTTTATCAAAGGCCTGAACCAGTTCCGTGATTTCTTTCATATGATTACGGCCGTAGGTACTGCAGATAAAGCGGCCGCCGGGGCGCAGCACCCTGCAGATTTCCCTGCATACCGCAGGAATATCGTCACAGTAAAAAAGCACATGACCGGCGATTACCAGGTCAAAGCTGGCATCCGGATGGGGGATATGGGCGCAGTCAAAGGATTCGAAGGAGAACCAGGGATGCTCTTCTCCGATATTTCTGCGCACATCGCGGATCATACCCTCGGAAATATCAGAGAGAATAATGTGTGTGTCCTCAGGAATGCAGTCCACATGCTCCGACCAGAGAGCTCCGTTTCCGCAACCGATCTCCAGGATATTCATGCCGGGGCGCAGGTCGCACTGTTCGAAAATCCAGGGAAACCATCCCTGACGGTTTAAGGAATAGTCACGATGGAGCCGTATACGTGCAGAAATGTTGCTGGCATTACGGTATTGGTTATTCAGACTCTGTTCCATACCCGTCAGATGTATCAGTTCCAGCATACTACTCCAGTCTACCTGGCTATCTGTTTCCAGGGCTGACACTGCATTATCAATGGCACCCGCCACCATCTGCATTTGCTCCATACGTTCCTGTACCAGTCTTTTCTGAATGCTTAGGTGGTTTAACAGGAAGTGCCTGTCCGTCTCCACCATTACCATCTCCTTGATTTCTTCCAGGGAAAAACCCAGATATTTCAGCAGCAGAATCTGCTGAAGGCGCACCAGGTCTTCGGCCGTATAGAAGCGGGCGCCGTTGGGATTTACATAGGTGGGTTTCAAAATATTCTTTTTATCATAAAAACGGATGGTTCTCAGGCTTACATGTGCCAGTGCGGCAAATTCGCCGGAGGAATAATAGCCGGGAAGCTTCATATTTGTGACCAGCCTTTCATAAGTGTATTACCTATAAAAATATAGGTTCTTGGAGGGATTAGGTGGGGGAAGGGATTAAGGAGTGTAGCAGGTAACCGGATGAGCTGAGGCATGGATGCCGAATCTCATCCGGTTACCTGCTATGCTCCATCCCTCCCCACCTAATCCGCATTCACGATATATTTTATTATAAAGGTGACGTAACGTAATGGCAAGGAGAAAAGTTGACGAAAGGAAGCTTTTCACGGTAAAATAGAAGAAGATTTTGATATGGTTTCAGGTGGTTTGAAAACGCAAGAAACTTAGCGCAGAGGAATTCGGGCAGGAGAAGGAAAAGGAAGGCAGGGGAAGGAAGACTATGAGGTTTTTGCATACTTCGGACTGGCATCTGGGAATGAATTTCAGAGGTCTTGAAATAGAAGAGGACCAGGAATTTTTTATCAGACAGATATGCGAAATGATGGTGGCAGAGAAGGTGGATGCCATGATTTTGGCGGGAGATGTTTTTGACAGAAGTGTGTCTCCGGCATCAGCGCTTGCACTGTATGACAGGACCATGACCTATATATGCGGTCAGCTGCAGATTCCTGTTTTTGTGGTGGCAGGCAATCATGACGGGGCGCGGCGACTGGCTTCCTGCCATGAACTGTTAAAAAAAGCGGGACTTTATATTGCAGGAGAGCTGACACGTCCTGTGGAGCCGGTGGAAATGGGGGATACGGATGTGTATCTGCTGCCCTGGTTTACATTGGAAAAAGTAAGGGCCTTGTATCCGGAACGTGGGGAGGAATTGGGGACCTTAGAGGAAGCCTATGAACTGGTATGTGAAAAAATGCGGGCGGGCTTTAAGCCGGGACGGAAGCATATCCTGGCAGCCCATGCTTTTATCGTAAATGCGGAGACTTCCGTCAGCGACAGAGCAGCGGAGGTAGGCATGGCTACTGCAGTAAATGCCAATGTATTCAGGGACTTTGATTATGTGGCTCTGGGGCATATCCATGGTCCCCAGGATATTACGGACAGTATACGGTACAGCGGTACACCCATGCCCTATTCTTTCGGAAAAGAAGAAAAGCAGGTAAAGTCCGTTACAATTATTGACACAAGTGTCATGAAAAAGGATGTGCGTCCTCTGGGGCTGTTGCATGAAAGAACCACTCTGCGGGGCACTTTAGAGGAACTGCTCAGGCCGGAGGAACTTCAGGTGACGGAAGGGCAGCGAAAGGGCTATGTGCGTCTGGAAGTAACGGACCATTATGTGGGAATGGAAGCCTTTGCTGCATTACAGGAGGTATATCCCCATCTGCTTGAGGCAGCGGGAGTGAACTTTGAGCAGGGAGATACGGGTATCACCATGAGTCTGGAGGAACTTGCGGCCAAGGAAACGGACCCATTGGAAATATTTAAGCAGTATTTCCGGGATACCAACGGAGAAGAACCTTCAGGGCATTTTGAAGAACTGTTTCTGGAAGCAGTGAAAGATTATGAAAAGGAGGTGCAGGGAGAATGAAGCCTTTGAAGCTTAAGTTCGGTGCATTCGGTCCCTACACCGGTGTACAGGAAATTAATTTTGAAGATTTTGCGGGTAAAGGTCTGTTTTTGATTTGCGGGGAGACCGGCAGCGGTAAAACCATGATTCTGGATGCCATGACCTTTGCGCTGTACGGTAAAAGCTCAGGCAATATGCGGGATGAGCTGGAGGCCTTAAGGTGCAGGGAAAGTGACTGGGGACAGGATACTTTTGTGGATTTTACCTTTACCACAGGGGGCCGGGAGTACCGTTTTGAAAGAAGGCTGGAGTGCAAACGCAAGAAGCTGTCCCAGTCCCAGAATGTTTATATAAAGAATGAAGAGGGTATATTCGAGCCCGTATTTGAAAATTGCAAAAAAAGTGACATGGATGTCATGGCGAGGGAGCTGCTGGGCCTGGATTACGACCAGTTCAGGCAGGTAATCATATTGCCCCAGGGACAGTTTGAAAAATTGCTTGTCAGTGGCTCTGATGAAAAAGAGAAAATACTGATGAGTATTTTCGGCGTGGATAAATGGCAGAAGCTGGCGGAGCATTTTTACAGGCATGCTGAGGAGAGACTCAGTGAGCTAAAGCGCCTGCGGGAAAGGATGATAAACAGTCTGGCTGAAGAGGAATGCAGTACTCTGCAGGAATTGGAAGACCAGGTGGAGCAGATCAATATCCGCTTGGAACAGGAGCAGGCGGAATACACAGAGTGGGGCTATGAGAAACGCCGGTCCGCTTTGGAACAGGAGAAGGAGCTCTGTGCCGCTTTTGACAGACTGCGCAAGCTTCAGATGCAACGCGGCAGGCTGGAAGAGGGAGCGAAGGAACAGAGTAGGCGCGGTGAAAGAAAGATACTTGCTGAAAAAGCGGAAGTACTCCGGCCCATGCTGGAGCGGCTGAAGGTATTGGGGGAAGAAGTAAACCGTAGAGAAAAGCAGGCGCAGAACTGCCGGGACGGATTATGGGCTGCTAAAGATCGCATGGATGCTTTGCGGGAGCAGGGCAGGCAGCTGGAGGAAAAAGGTCATGAGATGGAGGCTTTGGAAAGCGAGGTACTCCTTAACAGCAGCAAAACCGAAATCTACCAAAAGTTGGAAGAACTACGTATACAGGCCAAAAAGCTTGGGTTTGCTTTAAAAAAGGAAGAAGGAGAATTGCTACGAAAGAAAGAGGCGCGGCAAAAAGCAGAGCAACAGGTTCAGGCCTTGCGGGCGAGGTATGAGGAGTTGTCGGCCCGTCACAAAGTAATGCTTACGGATTATGTGGCTAATATAGCAGGTATACTGGCAGAGGAATTGCAGGAAGGAACCCCCTGTCCCGTGTGCGGCAGTATTCATCACCCTGCCAAGGCACAGTTGGCAGAAGGCGGAATCTCCAGAGGAATGGTGGATGAGGCCAAGGAACAGGCGGATGCCATGTATGAGGAGCTGAACCGTGCCATGAATGATGCGCAGACGGCGGGAGAAGCGGTAAGTGTCAGTGAGCAGAATTATCTTTTGGCAGTTGAGAGAAAACAGACAGCAGATGGAGAACTGGCAGGAGCAGGTGAGAGTCTGCTGCCCGGTATTCCTGATTTGAATGCTTTGCAGGAATGGCTGGAACAAAGCAGGCGTACTCTGCAGAATTACAAAAAAGGTTTTGAAGAACTGACCCGGATGACGGGGGAAGCCAGGGAGCAGGAGCTGATAGCGGCAAGTAACCTGGAAAATGCTGAGCGTGAGTTAAAGGCAATCTGTGCGGAACGGGAATATATGGAGAATAATCTGGCAGCAGGTCTTGAACAGCAGGGCTTCGGAGAAGTACGTGAGGCCGAGGAGGCCATGCTGGAGCCGGAGGAAATGAAGCAACTTTGTAGTATGATGGACCGGTATGAGGCGGAAAAGGAGCTGCTGGACCGTCAGATACAGGAAATGTCAGAGACTTTGGGAGACAGGCAGGAACCGGATGCACAGGCATGTATGCAGGGACTGAGAGAGCTGGAAGAGGTAAAAGAGGACTATATCGGCAGACGTCAGGTGGGCCTGCAGATACTTCAGCGTAAGCAGGACAAGGCCAATCGTCTCAGGGAGAATTATGTCAGATTGGAGGAGCAGTTCGCCGGGGCGGAAACGGATTTTACTTTTGCCAAAAATCTCCGCGGCGATACGGGAACCGGTTTACAGAGATATGTACTGGGTATAATGTTCTCTTCTGTAATTGTGGCAGCTAATAAAATGCTGGAGCAGGTTCATGACGGCAGGTACAGACTTTATCGAAGTGATGAACGTTCCAAGGGTTCCAATAAGCGGGGACTTGAGCTGAAGGTTTATGATAAACGAAGCAGGGAGACGGAGGGTCGAAGTGTAAAGACTTTGTCCGGAGGTGAAAAGTTTCTGGTGTCACTGGCTTTGTCCATTGGGATGTCTACCATTGCCCAAAAGAGCGGTATCCGTATCGAAGCTATGTTTATTGATGAAGGCTTTGGTTCCCTGGACCAGAACTCCATTGAAGATGCACTTGGTATTCTGGCAACCGTCCGCAAATCCAACAGTCTGGTGGGTATCATATCCCATGTGCAGATTTTGCAGGACAATATACCCGTAAAGCTCCATGTGGTGAAGTCACCGGAAGGCAGCCGCATCGTTCAGAGCATCGGATAGATCATAAAAAGCAAAACATTGGAAGAAAATGACAAATTGTGGGTGAAATTCAAACAATTTTCGTGAAAAATGTCGGAATTGCTTGCGTTGTACAGGGTTTTCCTATATCATAGAACTAGTATAAAAAAAGGAGATTGAAACATGAGTGAACAGAACAATTTCAAGCCGTATGTTCCTGCTGATAAGGTGATGCCTGAGATTACAGCTACATCCATAATCATGGGTATCCTGTTGTCGGTAGTATTCGGCGCAGCTAACGCATATCTGGGACTCCGCGTGGGTATGACGGTATCCGCATCCATCCCGGCAGCGGTTATTGCCATGGGTGTTATCCGTGTGGTTATGCGTAAGAATTCCATTTTGGAGAGTAACTTTGTGCAGACTGTAGGTTCTGCAGGTGAGTCTGTTGCGGCAGGTGCTATTTTTACCATTCCTGCGCTGTTCTTATGGGCAGAAGAAGGCAGAATGGACAAGCCTGGTATTATTGAGATTACCATTATTGCGCTGTTAGGCGGTCTGCTGGGTGTATTTTTCATGGTGCCCCTTCGTAATGCATTAATTGTAAGAGAGCACAGCACACTTCCCTATCCGGAAGGTACTGCATGTGCAGAGGTTATGCTTGCAGGTGAAGACGGCGGAGCAAATGCCTCTACCGTATTTGCAGGTATGGGAATTGCAGCAGCATTCAAATTCTTTATTGACGGTTTGAAGGCCGTTCCCGGTGAAGTATCCTTCAGAGTAAAGAATTTTGCAGGCGAAATCGGTACACAGATTTATCCCGCAGTATTTTCCGTAGGTTATATCTGCGGTCCCCGTATTTCTTCTTATATGTTTGCAGGTGGTCTGGTAAGCTGGTGTGTATTGATTCCTCTTATTGTTTTATTTGGTGAGACAATGATTCTTTATCCCGGCACCGAACCCATTGGAGAGATTTTTGCGGCAAGCGGCGCAGGCGGTATCTGGAGCAGCTATATCCGTTATATCGGTGCAGGTGCACTGGCATGCGGAGGTATCATCAGTCTGATTAAATCCCTGCCCCTGATTATCCGTACCTTCCGTGATGCCATTAAGAGCATGAAGGGTGGTATCGGCGGCGGTAAGCTCCGTACAGAGCAGGATATCAACATGAAGATTATCTTTATTGCGATAGCGGTATGTACTCTGCTGGTATGGTTGGTACCCGTGATACCCGTAAGCCTGATTGGCGCCATTATCGTAGTTATTTTCGGATTTTTCTTTGCTACCGTATCTTCCAGAATGGTAGGTCTGGTAGGCAGCAGTAATAACCCTGTATCCGGTATGGCAATCGCTACATTGCTCATTGCAACCCTGATTTTAAAGGCTACCGGTGAAAAGGGCGTTCCCGGTATGCAGGCCGCAATTGCTATCGGCTCCATTATCTGTATCGTAGCAGCAATTGCAGGCGATACTTCCCAGGATTTAAAAACAGGTTTCCTGCTTGGTGCTACTCCCAAGAAGCAGCAGTATGGTGAAGTAATCGGTGTTGTGGCAGCTGCATTGGCAATCGGCGGTACTCTGTATCTGCTGGATTCTGCATATGGTTTTGCAGGTCCCGTGTTATCCGCACCTCAGGCTACTTTGATGAAGATGATTATTGAAGGCGTTATGGAAGCAAATCTTCCCTGGGGTCTGGTATTCGTAGGTGTATTCCTGGCATTGGCAGCTGAGATCATCGGTATCCCCGTACTGCCTTTTGCAATCGGTGTTTACCTGCCCGTACAGCTGAATGCATGTATCATGGTAGGTGGTGTGGTACGTTTGTTCTTCGACAGAATGAAGAAGGAAGAAGAGACCAAAAAGAGTATTATCAACGACGGTATCCTGTTCTGCTCCGGTATGATTGCAGGTGAAGGTCTGGTAGGTATCCTGCTCGCTGTATTTGCAATTGCAGGACTGGATAAGCTGGTAGATATTTCACGTTTTTTGAATCTTCCTGCAGCAGTTTCAAATGTTGCCAGCCTGGTGGTATTTGCTCTGTTGATTCTGTGCGTATTTAAGTTCACTATCTGGAAAAAGCGTGCGAAATAGGATTTTATATGAAAAAGAAAGAAAAAGCATTATCTGAAAATTATCTGGAACGGATTCCCAAACGTCTCGAAGGACTGAAATGGTCTACGGATGAACAGTGCATTGTTACTTTGGAAATAGAGAACAAGGGCATTGTGAACCGGATGGCTCAAAAGCTCCTGAAAAAGCCCCGGATCAGTTATATACATCTGGATGCCATGGGAAGCTTTATATGGCCCATGCTGGACGGGGAAAAGAGTATCCTGGACATAGGCAGTATAGTGGAAGCACACTTTGGAGATGAAGCAAAGCCTCTCTACGAAAGACTGGCCAAATATTTTCAGATATTAGACAGTTACCATTTTATTGAGTGGGTTGAAAAGTAAAAGGACCTGCCCGGTTTACAAAGCCGGGCAGGTTTTTGTTATACTGCAGATTTCCGTACTCCCGGTTCCCGGGGCCATACTCTTGTTGCCGCGGGTACTTAAAAAACGTCGTCACTTAGTGAGGTATTTTCGAACTTAGTGACGTGACGCTTTTTTAGGTAGCGAAAGCGTGCCCGCGGACAAGAGTATGGCCCCCGGTAACCGGGAGTATAGGGGATGTGAGGAATACAACAATTCTCTGCGGGTTTGCGTTGACTTCCAACCACGGATAGGGTAAATTTTATGTATAGGGTTTTATAATTGATTCGGACAGGAAAGTCCGGATTAAGTGAGTTAAAGAGGGTATAAAATGATTAATAAGGAATCCTTTATCATACAGGAAGGACAGTGCCCGGTGATGTTGTCTGCGCCCCACGCGGTGGAACACACCCGTAACGGACAACTCCGTTACCCGGAGCCGCAGACTGCTTATCTGTCACGCAAACTTCACGAAAGTCTGGATTGTCCGTATATATGTAAAACAGAAAATCAGGAGGATGATGCAAACTATGACCGTCATTCCCCCTACAAAGAAACATTGGTGGAATATATCAGAGCCCATGACATAAAACTGCTGATTGACCTGCATCAGATGGCAGGCTTCAGGCCCGAGCAGATCTGTTTGGGCACGGGCAGATATGTAAATGTAAATGATGGGGAACTGGTAGAGTATTGTAAACAGGCCTTTGAGGCGCAGGGAATTACAAATGTGACCGTGGACCGGCCCTTTGCTGCCAGCTATCCATATACGGTATCATCCTATATTCATAACAAATGCGGTGTACCTGCATTACAGATAGAAATCAACAGCAACCTGCTGATGAGAGACAGTGGGGACTGTGTTACGGAAGCAGTACTGAAAGCATTGGAGGAAATTATTATATACAGCACAAGGTAAGGAGAAGGGACTATGGAAATCAAAAGAGAAACCAAAGTAACGATTATTGACCATGTAGATGCAATGCCGGATTTAGTGTTAAGCAGAGGGAAAAAGAGCAAAAAGGGAGCACTTACCTTTTTAAAGCCTGTAGAGGTAGACACCAAGTCCGTGTCCGGTGTGTATAAGTTGAACGTGATTGAGGTATCGCCACTGATACACAGTCTGTTGCCTGCGGATGCCAATTTTGTACTTGTGAATCCTGCAAACGGTAAGTTTGACCTGGTGGAAGCAGTGGTTAGTGAAGATATGACGGACGCTGCCCAGACCGGCTCCATTATCAGAACCGTACCTGCAGTAAGGGAGAGGCTGGGGTATACCAAGGAACAAAAGACCCTTTATTTGTGTTGTCTGAAATGCAGCAGAGTGTTTACCACCGTGCGCAGACAAAGTCTGGACCATGTAAAGGACGACAATCTGATTATGTCCGCAGAATCCTATGATGTCATTATCAAAAATGCCCCTTACAAGCTTTTCGATGTAGTAAATAAGGAGACAGGAGTAAGCATCTGTCTGCAGAAAAAGCATATCATCCGTGCGGAAAAAGCAGAAGGCCGTGACTATCTGCGTATGAACCGTAAGCACAGGATTTTCCTGGGACTGGAGAACAGAGAGCAGGGGACAGAGGCCAAGACGGAAGTCTATATCCGGCCGGTGCTGGATTCCTTTGAAGGAATGGGCTGGGTAAATCCATGGACCCTGTTTACCAGACTTTTCGTAGGTAAGAGTGCGCTGTCTCTGATGTGCAGAAGACCCTATGAATGTGATGAAAATACAGATGTGGTCCGCTTGTCCAATGCCAATATGAAATTGTTGGGCGTAGAAGAAATGGACAGTGTGATTTTGCGCCACCATACCAAAAGTGTAAAATGCAGAGTGCTTGAGCTGGATGACAAGGAGTTGTTTGAAGAGATAAACGGGGATGTGCCCGCACCTTCCGATCTGGCGGTAGGTATTCCTGCCCATGTGCGTAAAAAGCTGGGGCTGAATTTTATAAACTGTGCAGTGAAAATTGAGCGGGACACCAACTTCCTGTTCAGCAAATCCTTGCCGGAACAGATCGTCCCCCTGCTGCTGACCTTTACCACATCGGGACTGGTACTGGATACCCATATTTTGTGGGAAATCCTGTTTGCAGTAGTGGTAGTTTATTTGAACCTTTCCTCCAAAAGGCACATGCGTTGCAATTAGGACCGGGTTCTGCTTAAGAATATAGAAAGAGGTTGGCGCCTACGGCGCCGCATGACAATGAAAAAAGGCTGGCTTGTAATCAATAGTTTTGTAAAACACAATAAATTCTACGAAATCTACAATATGCTCCTGGCATCCGGAGTGAAAAAGAATGTGGAGCTGGAACTGAAAACCACCACGGATCTGCTCTTTGAAATAGGCAGTGCCATGGAAGAAACGGAAAAACCGGACTTCATATTATTCTGGGATAAGGATATCTATCTGGCCCAGAGACTGGAAGCATTAGGTTTACCTGTGTTTAACAGTGCAAGAGCCATTGAACTGTGTGACAACAAGATACTTACATCAATGGCGCTGGAGGCCGCAGGCGTGCGTATCCCCAAGACAGTGGCGGCGCCCAAGACATACGAAGGAACCGGTTATAGTAACCGTTTGTTTTTGGACCGTGCAGAGGAAATACTGGGCTTTCCCATGGTAGTCAAAGAGGCCTACGGATCCTTTGGAGCACAGGTGTATCTGGCGAAAAACAGGGAGGAGCTGTACGCACTGGCGGACCGTATCCACCATAAGCCTTTTCTGATGCAGGAGTTTGTGTCAGAAAGCTGCGGAAGGGATGTGCGGGTGAATGTGGTAGGCGGTAAGGTCATTGCATCCATGATGCGTCATAATGAAAATGATTTCCGCTCCAATCTCACCAACGGCGGCAGTATGAAGAGAATCGAAATTACGGAGCAGCAGGCAGAACTGGCCTGCCGTGCATGTGCGGCCCTGGGACTGGATTTTGCCGGCGTGGATGTACTGTTCGGACCGGAGGATGAGCCTATTATCTGCGAAGTAAACAGCAATCCCCACTTTAAGACTACCTGGGAATGTACGGGTGTGGATTTAAGCGGATACATATTAGAGCATATCGTGAATACCCTGGAGAACAGGAGGGCATAGGATGAAGGGCTGGCTGATTTATGATGAAGTAGGCATGGGCCGTAATAAATGGTTTGCAGAGCAGATGGTAAATACCGGCAGGGAGCTGGGGCTGGAACTGACCTGTAAGATACTGCCCACGGAGGGCAAGGAATACAGGGAACTGGACAGCAGTCTTAAGCAGGAGATATTGGATAAATCACTGCAGGAAATCTGTGAGGAAAAGCCCGGATTTGTGATTATGAGAGCCATTGTGCCTGCCCTGACTGCAGTAATGGAAGAGCAGGGGATACCTGTGTTTAATAATGCTGCAACAGCTGAAATCGCCAACGATAAATGGCTTACATACTGCAAGGCCCTGGAATGGCAGATTCCTGTGATGGAGACCGTGCCCGGTGACGGAGAGATGGCACTTCCCATGGTGATAAAGGTAGTATCCGGCCATGGCGGCAGCCAGGTATATATGGCGTCCGACGAAGCACAAAAGGCCGGGATATTAGACATGCTGAAGGCCCGGGGACTGGGCCCGGAGGATATTATTTTGCAAAAAGTATGCTCCCATCCCGGCCGTGACAGAAGAGTGTACATGATGGGCGACCGCGTCTACGAAGTGGTGGAGCGTTCCTCAGAGCAGGACTTCAGAAGCAATTTCCTGCTGGGAGGCAATATCGCCCTTGCAGAGGCTTCCAAAGAACAGCAGGAAGTGATAGCATGTCTGTACGAAAAGCTTCATTTCGACCTGGTGGGCGTGGATTTCATCGTCCATGATGGTAAGTGGATTCTCAATGAAATAGAAGATGTGGTAGGCACCCGTATGATATACCAGCTCACTGACAGGGATGTGGTAAGGGATTATCTGGTTTATATCAGGGAGAGGCTGCAAGAGGTAATAGGTCCAAAGAACGATTTGACATAAATATATAAATCTGATATGGTATACTTATATTTTATACCAAGGTAAACCTATAGAAATATGGGGGCACAAAGCTACAAATCTAAGTAATAAACGGCACCATTTATTATTATACGATGGTTGAGTTGCAGGTA
>JAFXEW010000108.1 GCA_017513625.1 Lachnospiraceae bacterium
CACCAAAAGCGAGTTTGTAGACTTAAACACCTTTTCGCTCCTCGGTTTCCCCGATCCGCTGCCGGCCCTCGCACTAACGATAATCTTGAGGCTCGGGCATGGCCTTGCATCATATAGCATAATGTGACATGGGTGTTGGGAATATTGAGTACATATTATAGGACATAATAAAAGACCTCCGGCATTTAACCGGAGGCCTTGGTATAATCGGATTATCTTCCGTATACGGTAAGCACTGCAGATGCGGTATTATCTGCTCCGTTTACTACGAATGATCCGAGCTGGGCAGAGCTTGCAGTTACAGAGATAGTAACGCCCCAGTAGTTATCAGCTGCGAGTGATCCTCCATCTCTGAATACCTTGCTGGTATTATCAAGCTCAGCAGTAGGAATAACGATGGTCATGATGTGCTGATCGCTTGAGGATGCTGCTACAAGGCAGAGCTCATTATAAGTACCGGAAATGGCAATGGCAGTGCTGCCTGTCTGTGTTCCGATCTGGGTCCATGCAGCAGATCCGCCTCCGCCTCCCTGAGCTACCTCATCGATAGCATCCTGTACGTTTGTAGCGGTAAGGCCCGATCCGGTATTATCGTAAGCAATATCTCCGGCATCCTTGCCATTAACCTCATTAATGGCATTAACAACAGTGCTTTTATCGGTAGTCGTAAGATCGGTAAGAACACCAACCTTAGAGTTGATGCCGTTAGCAACGGTCAGAGCATTACCGGCAACAGTGTTAGCTGCGGTAGCGGTAGCTGCGGCATTGCCTGCGGTAGTAGCTGCATTGCCTGCGGTAGTTACCGCATTGGATGCATCTGCGATAGCAGTATCAGCCTTGCCATCGGTGATTGCAAGAGCCGCATCATTGGAGCCTGCATAAGAGTCGATAGCTGCAAATGCTCCGTTAACATCGGAAAGCCATGTAGGCTTGTCGGTTCCGATAAACTGAGGGAGTGCCAGATTGGCAGTAGAATTGGTGTGTGACATGATTTAATTCCTCCTTAAGGGTTAGGATCTGCATCATCACTGTAATCAAACTGGAAAGCAGTGAGATCCAGAGCATCAATAGTAGTTGCATCACGATCCCAAGTATTATCCCAGATCAGAGCTGTCCATGTTCTGGTACTTGCAAAGAGTGCCAGATCTGCAAGTATTGTGCATATGGACTCCCTCTGTCCGGTGAGAGGGTTGATGCATCCGTTAGGAGCCTGATAAAGATGATTATAACCAAACAGATCCCATTCAAGGGCAGTAAGGTCAAGATCATCAAGCTCCTGAGCAGTGAGGTCTGCTGCCTGAAACTGCAGAGCGGTAAGAGCAAAGTATCTGCAGGCATCATATACATCCTCAATAGCCTGCTCGATAGAGGTCTTGTATCCTTTTACGGGGTTGTCGATATCCGGGAGGTTGTACTCAATATGATCAATACGATCCTCAAGGGCCATGAGATCGAGTACCATCTCAAGCCTCAAGGTTTCGATCCGGCTGATATAATCTGCCTTTAATCCATCATCTGCAGTAGTATAATCTCTGCGGATATCAATAAGTAACTGCTCCCAGCCTGCTATAAGGTTCTTAAGGTTTTCAACCTCTGCAAGGGCTCCCTGCAGCTGGGTAATGTAAGGGCTGAGCACTCCATCAACATAGCCCGGCACATAGGCCTGAATTTCGGCCTGTATAGTAGCCTGCATAGTATTGAGGAGGTTATCAACCTCAGACTTGATATCTGCAAACTGATCCTTGATATCATCAAACTCAACATCAAGATCATTGAGCTTGCCATCAAATTCTCTCAGCTTTGCAAGTACCCAGTCAAGGTTAAGCTCATGAAAGTCTGTATAAGGGTATTTGTTAAACATCCGAGCCTCCTTTAATATACCGGGATAACAAAATGGGTGAGGAAAAGATCAGTGATCTTTTCGTATACGTTCCAATATCCGAGCTCAAGCTCTGAAAGGAGCATCTGCTGGGATGTTGTTACACCTATATTGCCATGAATACGGCCATCATGCTTAGCTCCCTCATGGCTCTCACCGGAGCTTGATGATGAGTCTGCTCCGACAGTCACATCGGCTCCTCTGGTAGTAAGATCATCACCTGCGTCATAAGCACTGACTTTGTTAGTTATAGTGCTATTTGTCCTGCCTGATGTAGTACCAGAGTTGTGTCCGTTTCTTGTATCGGTCCAGTCCTCTTTTCTATCATAATTCTCAAGAGGATTATATTCAAGTGCAAGAGCATTTACCCATCTTTCAAAAGTAGGCTGCCATGCATCAGAAAAGGCACCTATTGAAAATTTCATAAACTCGGGATCGGGATACAGGACCTCAAACTCTCCGGATCTGAGGAGTATGTTATTGACAAGGGTATCCTTGTTCAGATCCTCAGGCACATTGAGGAGGTCAAATATCGTACTATCCTCATTATATAACCCTATCAGGGTCATCGTTGCTGCTGACATCTGCATCCTCCTTTTCCGGATCATATCTGAGCTCAAAACTAAGAGTGATATCCGGGTATAATCTCTTAATCTTTTCGGCTGAACTGTTAAGGCAATCAACCCAGATAGTGGCTCTGGATTGTGAGTCTATCTGTCTGCTCTCGGCCTCAGATGCTACCATCCTCTCTTTTTTCTGATAAGGGATAGTAGGGATACCGACCTCAGCATCAAATGCATTGAGCAGGGTCTGCATATCTGCAAGCTGCTCTGTGGTAAGATAGTCCTCCTTAGCGGAGTGCTTTCTTTCCCATGCCATAAAAGGCTCTACCTTATCGGTCTGATCATTGAGCAGTTTCATATCATATATGATAGCAGGCTCACCTCTGTTTACTTTGTCGAGCATCTTTTTAAGTGCCTGTCCGGCAACCTTATTTCTGGCTCCCAGAATGAAAGGAAATTTATTATTGATAAGGCTCATATTGATAGCATTATCAAGAGTGCTGGCCTTTTCGGCATAGTAGGTTATGATATCCCAGATGCCCATATAATCCGGAGTGAGCTTTAAGAGCTCACAATCGGTTCCGATCTTGAGCTCAAGGCTCTCCTTAAGTGCCGGATTAGTTACTATTGCATCTGTAGGCTGATAGTACCAGTCATAGCCTTTAAGCGTAGCAGGCTGGAAAGTATAACCGTATTCTGCCTGATTAAATACCGGCATATATCCGAAACGGAAAAGCACATAGAAAAAGAAATCCCTGACATCTCCTATCCATTCCTCAGGAAGATCTGCCATTATAACAGATGCAGCACGCTGAAAGAAAGACCTCTCCCAGAAAGCAAAGGTCTTATTGTTGTAAGACTTTACCATCGAGGGAAAATATGTACCCTCAATAGCATTGAGCTTATCATAATTTAGCGGCATATATCTCATATCTTATCTCCTAAGATTTGGGCCGATGCTCCGAAACACCGGCCCTGTAGATGAGTAGAGGAAAGGAGTATGGGTTAAGACATATAGAAAACAACGAAATTCTCGGTAGGATCGTTTACACCGTTCTTTGCAAAGGTGTTCCATACGTTCCTGTAATGCTTTCTTGCCTCAAGAGGAGTGCTATCTGCTCTGTCAAGCTGGAGCTCTCCGAAAACTGCATCCCTGTCAAAGAGGACTGCGATAATGTGATCCTCAGCGACGGTAGCACCCTGTATCTGGGTACCGTATGCAGGATCCGTGCTATCGGTTTCAATGATAGCCGGGGTGATGTTGATACCTGCCTTTGTGTCCTCAGCCTGCCAGAAATTAACTTTCTCAGCGTTCTCGATAGAAAGATACTGAGGATTAAAGATCTCAGGATATACAAGGCTCTCAGCCATTGTAAAGTAAGGAGCATAGATAGCAAGCCTCTGATCTCTCTTAGGAGTATGTCTGAGGATGTTAAAGGTATCTCCGCCTACGGTCTTAGGCACGGACCAGTGATAATTAACTGATCTGTTCTCCATGAAATCAGAGTAGAGCTTGATCTGTGATACAAAGAAAGCGCAGAACTCCTTAAAATAAGTGCTGAGGAGCTGCTGGGTAGTATATGCAGGAGAGATATTGTAGAAGGTATTGAAAGCGGTAGTAAGGTCTACAAGTGCTCCGGGCATATCTGCAGACATATCAAAGGTCATGCCGATACGGTTAAGGAGCAGAGCCCTGTAAAAGCCCTCTCTTTCCTGCTCAATATCATTTGCATGCTCCTGCAGGTATCCGGCAACGAAACGATTAAACTCCTCCTCGTTGCGGAAAGCGATCTTGAGCTGATCCTCATACATGGTAATGCAGTGCTGCCAAACATTGGTGCCTGCAAAATTCATCTCAAGAGGCATTGCAGGATGCTGCTCCCACTGCGACTTGGTAGATGCTCCTCCGTTTTCTCCGGAGGTATATCCTGCTGCGAGGTTTGTGTAAAGGTTAGTATTGTGTGAGCCATCGGGCAGAGCGTTCTGGGAATAGAAAGAGATCTTTCTTGCTCTATTGGAGTAAGATCCGACCTCATCGGTCTGCACGATACGCATACGAGCATTATACGCTCTGGATGCAACAATAAGCCTGTTCATAACTATCGATACGGAGTTTGTTACGTTCTCCATGCCGGTAGCAAGTACAAGCTCACCTGCGGAAATAAAAGAGCTGGTGTCTGTTACGGTGATTGACTGCTCACCTGTAGCCTGTCTGAGGAGCAGGTTCATGAGCTGATGAGCATCAACCGGGGTAAGGGTTCTTGCCATAATATCCTCCTTATAAATAAGATGCTACAAGATCGGTAAGATCTTTGTAAGGGTCTTTGCCCTGATCAGCAGGGGATGAGTCTTTCTTAATATTAGCAGCCTGTGCTTTCTTAAGGTCCTCCTGACTCTGCTCATAGAGCTTTTTATAATCAACTGCCTCCTCAGGTTTTGCAGGCTCTGCGTTCTCCGGTGCCGCTATGGGCTCAGGGCTTGCACTTTTAGGCTCATCTGTTGCCGGTGCAGCTCCCTGCGGTTCCTCCTGTTTGCTCTGCTCTGCCTTCTCAGACAGTGTAATTAATTCTTTTACATCGGACGGCTTATAGCCGGCCCTTGCGAGATCTACGATATCTCCGATTGAAAGTTTGCCCACGATTGTTTACCTCCGTTTATTCACCGATCTTATCGATCAGCTTAGTTAAGGCTATCGTATTGTTATTAATAGCCTCAGTTACCTTAGCCATCTCCTGCTTATGATCATCATCCTGTTTATTCATTTTCCAGAACATAGCAGCGGCTACCACAATAGGAAAGCCCACGGTACTTATTGCAGTTAAGACAAGATTTGACATTTCCATAGTATCCTCCTTTAAATAGCATCCGCATACGTTCCGGCTGATCGAGCCAGCACCTGAGGGGCCGCCCCCTCCAATCGTGGGCATATCGCATACGGATGCTAACTTAAATATAACATCAGATATTTATATAGTCAATTACTCATAGTAAAAGCCGTTATTAAGATATCCGTTTACAATGGCCTGCTCATCTCCATCACCGGGGATGGATACGGATGCATCAGCACACTGAATATATCCGGAGAGGTTTCCGATAGTTTCAACCTCATAATAAGGCATACCATGTGCAGCCTGAAAAGCGGTAAGATTAGTTTCCGAGGGTATTGAGAGTATATTCGTTACCCTTATCTGTGTTCCCTGAGTCTGTCCGAGAGCTGAACTGTTAGAGCCTGATATCTGGGTCTGTACCGATACAGACTTAGCTGCGGTAGCCATACCACCGGCAGCAACTCCGAGGGATCTGAGGCCTCCGATAACATCACCACCTGCAAAATGTCCTATAGCAGATCCGACTCCTCCGACAGTTACAAGGCCACCACCGACTGCACCAAATGCATTATAAGATGCTGAGCCTATAGGCAGGTGGGTAGCACATGAGCCATTATAGCTTGCGATCTTCTCACTGTTCATATAAAGAGTATAGAGGATATCTCCGGTAAATACATCAATAGCACCCTTAAGATATACGCTGCCGTTATAATAAGCCTGCAGATCAACAGGAAACTCCATGATACCGATATAAGGCAGATATATCTCGGATGTAAGATAAGGAGGCTTTGCCAGATATGTACCTCTGATATCACCTGCTCCATATGAGGTTTCCGGGAAAGCAAGTATAGTAGTCCCTGTTTCAAGGTTTAATATCCTGTTAGTTATGATCTTTCCGGATGAGTCTGTAAGTGTTACGGCCTGAGATCCAACTGTAAAATTGGATGTTGTAACACCGGTAATATCATCAATATCAACAGGCAGCCACATAAGGGATACAAGAGCATCCGTCATATTAGTAAACTGCTTTTTGATCTCGTCGGCTATATTCTGGGTAAAGAGGAGCTGTGAAAACTCACTCAAGGCATACCAGTCCATCGCAACATACTTTACAAGCCCGGAACTGTTAGCCTGATCGGAAAGGAAAGAAAGCACAAAAGTGCCTTTATCTGCCTTGAGGCCCTTGCCACTCACCCATAGAAAATCGGTATGGGCAGTATTAAGCTGCAGAGTGGGTACATTTCTGGGATCTGTAATAGTAAGCTTGTTTGATGAGCTTGTATAATTGATAAGTCCTGTATAGGCTCCGATCTGTGTCTTATATGTAGCAAGATAATCGAGCTTACATATGATTTCGGATCTGTGACCGTCAAGATTCCTAACATGGGACCAGTACTGTCTGCCAAATGCCTTGACCCTGTTAATAGAAAAATCAAGAGTATTGAGCTCAAATACAGGGTTAATATCATCAGCACCATCCTTGAGCAGTACATCAAATGTAGTACCGGTACCTGTCGGCTGCTTAGTTGAGTTTACTCTTTTTGAGAAACCGCTAAAACATTCAATCTGCATTTAAGACCTCCTTTATTCTTAGCCTGGTACATGGAGTATAAACACCGTTTACAAACAGACCATA
Organism: Lachnospiraceae bacterium; assembly: GCA_017513625.1. Classification (GTDB taxonomy): domain Bacteria; phylum Bacillota; class Clostridia; order Lachnospirales; family Lachnospiraceae; genus Acetatifactor. Next base: position 6,907 of record JAFXEW010000108.1, read on the forward strand.
TTTAGACTGGAACTCCCGGACCCTTTGCTCTGTCATTGGTCCGTAATGTCCGGGCTCATGATCTGTGAGTTTCCTTTTTCCCTTTTCCTTAAGTATATGATCAAGGCAGAGCTGGAGGTTATAAACTGCAAGACCCATAGCTCCGGGCTTAAGTGTAACTGCCGGGATGAAAAGCTCTTTCTTTTTACGCATGGGCTTTCCTCCCCTCTGCCTTGCCTGCAGCTACATAATGGAAATAATACATGGGATTGTCTAAGCCATATGCTGCCTGCAGGTCGGCATACATAGATTTATAATAGACAGGATCAAACTCATCCGAGGCCTGTCTGAGCTCCATCATACCGAAAGACTGGAAATGCTGCCAGAGTGCATTTGCATCGGTTCCAAATGCAGCTCTCAGATCCGGATATCTGTTAGCATAATACTCAGGATCAAATACAGGGCTATAGTCATATCCATTCAATGTATAAGGGCTCTGCAGTAAAAGCTGGTTTACCGCAACGGCAATAAGACCCTCAATAGACTCTATAAAAGGTCCGGGGCAGGCCGTAGCTGCAAAGTCTTTATGCATGGTCATATTGCAGCCGTTTTTATGGTTTATCCTGTCCGACTTATTAGGGCTCCAGATCAGGGCCTTTATTTCATTCCTACGGCAGATATCTGCACATAAGAGGAGCAGACTGTTAAGGGCCTGAGGGCTGATAGTCCAGTTAGGAGCTCCGGAGTTATTGGCTACCTCAATAGTTATGGCTCTCATATCGTTAGCCTTATTGGAGCTCGTCCATGCTCCGTTTTTCTCCTCAACATATAATGCGATACGGCCATCGGATCCGATACCGTAATTGGAATTACCCTTCTTTTTATGGAAAAGCTGACCGCAGGTTTCTACGGAAAGATTGCCGGCCATATGATGTATGGTTATGGTATCTATCTTGTGATCCCTCATGCCATAATTGCCGGGTGAAAGATCTATATAGTTTACTAAGCTTGAATTAGTATACACCTGCTCACCTCCGTCATACTGTGTAAGATTGTACTTGTCTATAACTGCCATGCAGTTATCAACGTAATTAATGGATGTAGCATAGCCGGCATCCTTAAGAGCCTGCAGGTAAGTCCTCGGATCGGATGCCATACGGGCCTGCTTATATCTGTCAATATCTATAAACTGAAAATATCCCTGCACTCCGGTATTAATATCCGCAAAGCCATACCAGTCTGTTTTTATGGTTATATATGTACCATCCGGCAACTGCTCTGCAGAATAAGCACTGAATATCTCACTATAGCAGCTCACCCTGTTACCTTTGTATTTTAGGCCGAAATAATTATTATGCTTAGCCTTATCGGATGAGCCGTATGCACTCTCAAGGCAGGCCTGAGCCACTATAGCGGATACTACACCATAACCCAGAAACTGTTTCCAGCTTGATACATAGGGTACGATACTTAAAATAAAATCTTCCTGTCTGCCCACGTTAAATATCCTCCGTTATCTTTAAAATACCAAAAGAGCAGATATATTTCAATCTGCTCTTAAGGTTCCACGAAACTATCTCACTCGGAGGGCTTAGATCCGGGGTGATGGATCTACCCTCATTATACCATATCAGAGCAGACTTTCAATCTGTTTGCTGATATTGTCGATGTCGCTCTGCTGGAGCTTTACCCATGCATGGTTATAATACTTGCCGTCCTTGCCCTTCTGGGAGGGAAAAGATACCATCTCATAGTCCTCTCCGTTCTTGTCCTTGCCCTCACGGTACCAGCATCCATAAATGATAATGCCGTTTACGTTCATATCAAATACGATGCTACATCCTTCCTTGCCTGCCTCGGTAAAGTCCTTTGCTCTGAGGACCTCGATAGCAAGAGCCTGAGCTGCTGCGGCTGCCTTGTTTTCGGTTTCTGCTGATTTCTTGCGATTAACTGCCATAATACTTTCCTTTCTGCCCTTTCTGAGCCTGAAATCTTTGATAAATAAATTAAAATGTGCCGGTAATTGATCATATAAGATAATCGCATCACCCCTGTTTTTTGCGATTGTCTGACAGTCCATATCCATAAGCTGAAACTCATCTATCTTATGGATCTTGCCCTTAAGGGCCGTATAAATATCTGAAAGCGTACCTGTTATGGATCCGATATCATTTATCTCAGTATCCTTAAAGCGGTATAAGATCCTGTAATCAGCCATATCACACCGCCTCTATTATCACTGCCGGGAAATATTCCATAGCAGCTTTCCTCACTTTGCAGGCATGATCCCATGAATGAACTGCACTATCATATGGTATGAGATCCTGTTCGCTGATCTTCTTGAGGACTACACCCATGTTATCATCACCTGTATTAACTACCATCACCCTATACATCTTAAGCCTCCTTTCATTAATCAAATACTGCATCCATTGGAGCTGAAAAATAAAGATCATCTATCTGCCGGTAGTCCAGTGCCCATTCGTGGTAGTGCCCTGCCCGGAAATAATATATGCTCCGGGGCAGTAACGCAAAATCAGACCCCCACCATGCAATAGCACTGTATACGGCTAAATAGCACTCATTTGTTACCGGGCCATTATCCGCAGTGGAGTATGCATTACTGATAATATCCGGTATGGAATTGCTATATCTTGGGCTCATCCATCTATTTAAAATGGTGGTAGCCACGGCCTCTTTGCACTCATCAGACTGTCCTCCGGCCTCTGACATTACACATCTTGCCATGATATCTATATCATCCTGAGTAAGCTCACGGTAAATGCCGTTATCATAAACTGAGTAAGAGCAGCTTTCCTCTATCATATAAACCTCCGGCCTTGTAGTAGCTACCATAATGGATGCTGCCATAGCTGCGAAAAATTCAATCATTTATAACAAACCTCCCACATTTATTACATTTTACACATATCTCTCCATAACTTTCTGCAGTGTTCTTGCAATCCTTTAATGGAGCAATGTCTGTAAGATATGCTTTTTCAACATCAGCATCCAGATTATAACGATCTATCAGATACTGCTGGATATAATCGGAGAAAGCCGTAACACTCATCCGGGTATGATCAACAGTTTCATTAGCTAAACCATGTCGGATCAGATAGTCCTGATATAAAGAAACAATAACCTCTTCCTCAGATACCGATACAATTACTGTATTCATTTAATCACCCCTTTTATTAAATTGTGAATTGATTGGATAGCCTTATGTTAAACTATAGTTTAACATATGTCAACAATTATTTTCTATACGGTTATTAATGATTTTAAGAGTATCTGTTCGGTCTATATGCTCGGAACCGTTTAAAAGCACAATAGGCATCTGCTCTATATCTGCCTTTATATAGTTTAATACATCAATTAAAGGTTGTCCGTTCTTTACTGCGTGAACCATCCATATTTGGTCATTTGCACCGAGATATCTTTTGCATATAATTTCATGCGGAACATCAACGATCAGTTTCATTATTTTTCCTCCTTATCTAAGCTGAAATACCTTATGATAATTTACTATCAGATAGTACATACTATAATTTGTAAACTTTACATTATCATTGATGCACTCGGTCCTTAAATCTATTGAGTGCTCAATATAAAAGCGTTTCTGATCGTTCTCTCTGTCAAGGTCATAATGAGGCTTGCTGCGGTCATTAAAAGCAGACTCACAGATATAATACTTGCCTGAATTTTGATATATATAATGAGGATGCTTTTTATAAGAAAATGAGCATACCGGCTTATATCCCTTGAGCTGGGTCTTTCCTACGCTTGACAGATCATCATAAGCAAACTGATTATCATATGCCATCTGGCCCCATGCGGTATGGCCCATTGCTTTATATACAGGATCGTTTTCAAGTGCTTTCCGGAAATCTTCCGTGCCCTCCAGCATCCTTATAAAGATGCCTCTATCTTCTATATAGACAGTATCCTGACCTTTTATCTGCATATCGGCCATAATGTCTGTTATTTCCATTGTATTTGATAAAGGGTTATAAAGGTTTACTGCATTGGCAAGGGCAAGGAGCTTGAGCGGTTTCTTTCCTCTGAGTATCCTATCCCTTGCTACCGTAGCGTACAGATCCATGAGCTGATCACCCTCACCCCTGTTTATCCTCTCCCATTTTCTGGGAATGAACTCATCAAAGATAAGATGCTCGCAGTCGGACATATCAAAGCCCTTGAATTTAGTAGCAACACTGAGGCCGATGATATTACCTATAGGAGCTCCGGTAGGATAATCTTTTCCTTTATCATCTGTATAAGTATCATAAAAGACTCCCAGCCCGTTATAGAGCTGGTATGCTTTAATATTAGTGCCAATATCTCTGTTGATAGGAGCAAACGGAGTATAATCGGGATCTTCCTTATCATCAGTGCCCTTGATCATCTTGGTACCTGAGCACATGAGATTTACATCATCTGCAGTACGTTTAGCAAAAATAAATTTTATCTTATCCAGCAGATCACCTTTTAAGGCTCCGTATGTTTTTCCGGTACTACGGCCTCCTACGATCATATAAGCCCATGCATCGGGATAGGCTGCTATATCATCGAATATGTTGTAATAATATTTCTTATTCTTAGCCATATTAATCCTCCTCAAATACCTGTATGAGGACCTCCTCCTCATAATCACCATCAAGATAGTCCTGCAGCTTTTTAGCATTGTTGAAAATATCATCCAGCAGATAATCACAAGGGCTCAGATCTATGCTATCTCCAATAAGGTTGCCATACTTATCTGTATGGATCGGATTATAAAAATGAGTATGCTGCTTTTTTCCGGTTATTTCCCCCTCAAAGACTTTGCCCGGATAAAACTCGTTAATATCATCCTTTAAACATTTTGCTCCTCCTTTCTTTGGCACTCCGGCTACCGTGAGCTTAAGCTTTCCCCTATCCTCTTTCTTATTGCGTTTATCATATGAATATCTGCAGGCATATCTCTTAGCTCCGCAGCATTTAAACTCTGAATAGCTGCCGTCAAACTCTGCGACCCCGGGATAATAGATCTTACCGTCATGCTCTATGCCCGGATAACCTCTTTCCTCCAGTCTGGCTATTACCTTCTTATTATACTCATCAAGCTTTTTCTGATCCCATTTAGTAGCATAAATGCTATCCGTATCTGAATATAACCAGATGCCTCCATGCTCATAGTCTATGCACTCTGCAAGCTCAAATAATTCACGCTGGGCATATGCCGTTATCCAGCATCCGTTATCATATACATTTATGCTATTGAAATTTTTAATGTGCTTTTCATACTCTTTTTCCTCGTTAAAATTCTCATCGGGGATATATTCTCCTGTTTTATAATCTTCCTTTATTGTTATCTTTACGGGTTTCTGCACAAGATTTCCATACATACTATTGAGCATGGCCTTACGGATAGCATATAAAACAGGATCACCGCCCTTGAGCATTGTCTTATCTTTAAAGAGCTCATATACCAGATCCGTAAACCATCTCGGCAGATATTCCTTGAGAGAATATTCAAGATTTGTTATCCAGCACTGATCATATTTATAATATCTGTCAAATAATATGAGATCCTGTTCACACCACCATATACTTATATAATCTGCAGATAATATACGTCCATTATCTTCTATCTCTCCGCTCTTATGTATGCATTTATAGCTCTGGACCATCGGCATGGGAAAAGCAGGATCCTTAAGTCTTATATTTTTAGCACTGAAAAGAAATTTCATAGCGTATTTTTCTGACCACTCCAGCACCTTTTCAATAGTCATGGGCTTATCATATTTGCAGAATTTATGCTCAGGAAACGCATTGAGGAGGATGTCTGCCGGATACCGTGATGCAAAGTCCTGACACTCCGCAGGGTTTACCCATCCGACGGCATAGCGGTTCCCATGAGTATAACCTCCGTGATAGAGCATCTCACTTTTCTGTTGACTCTCCCAGCCCGGCACAACCTTAAGATAATGCTGCCTTGCCCTGTTCTTTTTTCCTCTTTTCCTTGTTTCATTCCTGACAATTCCGGTACAGGTATAAGGAATTGTATATATCTTAGCTTTAAGGGTTTCCATCGTAGCATCAATACACTCAACTCCGGCAAGGGTATCATACTCCGCATACATCATCTCATCATCGGTATAGGTTGTGAGGTTAGGGTCCTGATGCCTGATCTTTTCATAATCCCATGATCCGACTGCTTTACGGTGCTCTACCTGCAGATCATCAGCCCATTTTTCAAGCTTACGCTGGGCAAGGATCAGTGAGTCTTTTAATATGATACCGTTCTTAAATTCAATATATACAGGATAATAAGGCTTTACATTGAGCTGATTTTTAGGTGTGCCGATCTCAGCCATTATGAACTGTCTTTCAAAAGTCCAATCCCATCCGAGGTTATGGCAATAGAAAACAGAAATAAGGCCCTGCATGGACTCATGGACCTTTTTGATGCAGATCGCAAGCTCATCGGGCCTGCGTCCGTATAATGTAACTATATTATAATGATATGCCCGGATCGAGAGGGTCCATATTACAATATGATTTTCGCATATGTCGGCCCTGTTTGCAGGTTCATGATCTTTGCTGCTTTCCGTATCAAACATCATGATCACATCATTATAGGTTTCTTTTTTCTTTTTCTTTTTGGTAGGCCTTGTTACTGTACGGATATATTTAAGATTGTCATAATCCCAGCTATCCCAGTAACAACGAGAATAAGGACAAGAGGCCTGCAATCTGGATGCAGCCTCCCGGTATATTTTTGTATGAGCCATATTTTCACCCCTGATCAAGCTCAGATATTTTTAAACCATTGATACATCTCATTAACAGATGCCTTGGATCTTAAGATATCCCTGACTACATCATCAACAAAAGGATCTCCGGTAAACTCAGGTACCTCTTTACGCTTTCTGGCCTGAGCCTGCAGACCTTTAAGGATCTCGTCATCATCTGCCGTTTTATTTTTGATGTATCCTATAGCTTTCATTATGGTATCGGAGTCTATGCCCTTTGTTTCGAGCTTTTTCCATAATGAGCTGCTAAAAAGTTTCTGCAGATCATCCGTCTGATATGATGTGCCATATTTAGCATTTATAGACTTGACACGCTGATTATATGTAGCTTTTATGCCTGATTTTGTAGAGCTCTCAGACCCTAAGAAAGCTTTGATATCATTTATCTTAGCTCTGAGCTGATTGACATTTTCAGGAAGCTTTGTATTGAAACGCTTGGCACCTTCTCCGGACCATGTTTCAATATCTCTCTGAGCTCTTTTATATGCCCATTGCGTAGCATTGCCATAGCCGGACTCCTGAGCAAGAGCCTCCAAACGAACTAAACGCTGATCAGCTACCTTAGCTATCCTGCGATAATAAGACTGTATGTTTTCCCCGGGCCGCATCTCATAATTGTATGCCATAAGAAAGTACCTCCGTATATCATACATTAACATAATCTAATAGGATAACAAAGGCTATTTATTAATATAACAATAAACAGGCAATAATCCCAACACCCATGTCACATTATGCTATA
>JAFXEW010000109.1 GCA_017513625.1 Lachnospiraceae bacterium
CCATCAAATGTTTCATATCACATCTTACCTTAACCTGCAAAATCAGTATTTCAATTCCTTCCGGCACTTCCCATTATACCAAAAACACCCCCGGATTTCCATCCGGGAGTGCTGTTTCTACGCTTTATCTCTGAAAGTGCTTTCCGTAATAATTCCAGAAAAAACTATAATGTCTGTTTCTTCAACACTTCGTAAACTTCCTCCCAGCCGCACACCCGGGTCACATTCCCGTGGCTGACGGACTGATTATAGGGTGCGTCAATCATAAGTACGGGAATGCCCCTTTCCGCAAGATACAGTACGATTTCCGGTCGGTCATCTATCATTACCTGTACTCCGTGTTTTACGCACGCCGCGTATTTATCTTCGGGCCCGTATTTTTCAGAACAAAAAGTAATGCTGTCAAAAGAAAAGCCATATTCACTACACCAGTTCTTAAACCACCTTTGACTGCTTTTGCCCAAAGGACTCTTCTGTGTCACAAATTTTCTGGCGGTAATCTCATGAAGCACATGTCCGTCTTCTTTCAGACGGTTCAATATTTCCGCTGCATGCTCCCGGGGCGGAAACTCCTTGCAATATTTAGGAAAGTACTTTAAGCCGTAGAAAAACTCAGCCCACTTTCCTACCCCAAATATTTCTTTTACGGAGTAACCGGCCGGATTTAAGATTTCCTTCTTAAAATATTTTTTACCGTACCTGTAATTAAATTCCTGCATATCGGTCAATACACCGTCTGCATCTACACCAATAATCATTTTGCTCTCCATTCAATATATACCACATTACTTTTCAGCTTTTTTCTCTACAATAAAGGTTTTGATTCTGTCTGTTATTTCTTCTTTGGAAAGTTCCCTTACATCAATTGCTTCTCCGAATGACATCTTCAAACGATAGGGACGGAATTTCCGCCAATTGAAGCAGTGGGGGATTTTTACATTGGGCGGATATATTTCATATGCACCGTCGATACACACCGGTACGATTTTTACACCGGTTTCTTTAGCCAGTTCCGCTGCTCCCAGCTTAAACTCGCCCAGCTCTCCGCTGCGGCTCCTCGTTCCTTCCGGATGTATCAGCATACAGACTCCCTTTTGCCGCAGCAGCTCTGCCGCTCTCTTCATGGCCGGAACCGTATTGCCGCTTCTGTCCACGGGGATACCGCCCAGTGCCCTGAATGCCCTTTTCATAAAGGCTTTATCCTTAAGATGCTCCGCTGCCAGACAGCAGAATCCGTTCACATCATATCCTTCTCTTAACAGGGCAGCTGCCACCCACATGGCATCGGGATAACTTTCGTGATTAGGACAAAACATCACATTTTCATCCCGGGGGATATTAGCGATACCGTCTGCCTCCAAACGGTACAAAAACCGGGCCAGCCTACCAAAGGCCTTAATATACCCCATATCACCGGCTTTTCTTTTCAGAGGGAACTCACTAATATCATAGTTCTTTTCATCACCGTTTTCACTACCGTACAGAATGTCCTTTACCTTTTCAATTCTGCCCCAGTAATTTACCACATCGATACCCAGACAGCTCTCTATCTCTATACCCAGTTCAAACATACTTAAGGAATCTATTCCCAGCTCTGTTTTAAGCTCGGACTCCATGGTCACTGTCTTACCGGGTGCGTATTTCTCTATGATCCGGATCAGGAACTCTTCCCTACTCTCCTCACCGGTGTCGTCTCTCTGTTCTTCTGCACCTTCCTCAAGAGGCAGCTCCTCAGCATACTTCTTTAACAGGAACCTCTTTACCTTGCCCACAGCGGTCACCGGGATCTTATCAATTGCAAGAATCCTTTCCGCCTTATAAATGGACGCAGTCTCCGATATTTTAGTCAAATCACGGAGGGCACGCTTCACCTCTGCATCCGGATGGTCTCCCTTCTCCACAAAGAGATATATTTGGTCATACCCATCAGGCGAAGGAATACCGCAGCTGGCATATGTCAGTCCTCTTGCACCCTTACGGTAATAATGGTCCACATCTATGGGCGATGCTTTCTTACCGTTACGCAGGACGATTGCTTCCTTGCTTCTGCCGGTGATGTACAGATTGCCTTGCGCATCAATATATCCCAAATCACCGGTTTTAAAATATCCTTCTTCGTCAAATGCCCGGGCAGTCAGCTCCGGCTCCTTGAAATAGCCCTTCATAGCCAGCGGGGTTTTCACTCTTATTTCACCCACGCCCTCTGCATCCGGGTCTGCAATCATCACCCGAACCTCCCGGAACTGCTTTATATTACCGGCTCCCTTTGTGGGATATCTGTCATTGCAGTTAGCCGCAGAGATAGGGAAACCTGTTTCGGTAGCACCGTATACATTGACAAAATCAATTCCCAGATTTAGGTAAAACCGTATAATATCTTCCGAACAGGGCAGTGTACCGCATCCGCAAATCTTCATATTCTGCCCCAGCGCCGCCTTCCAGACAGGCTTCGTAAGAAAACGTAATTTAATACCCGTTTTCTCCCTTACCAGACCGCAGATTTTCATGGCAGACAGTGCATACCATTTCACAGGTAAGGGCTTACGTTCTATTACCGCCATGATTTTATTCATAATCACTTCATATACCTTGGGTATCATGATGAAATTGGTGGGATTGTAGTTCAAAAATCCGGCCGAAAGTTTTTCCGCACTCATTTCAGAGATAAATCCCATCTCCGTTCCCGTAAGGAAACAGGACATTGCAGACGAATACCCTGCTATATGATTAGACGGCAATACATCCAGGAAAGTAGCCTTGCTATCCAGATTGGTATATTGAAGCATATATTTCTGAGCATAAATAATAGAATTGTAGGTAACCATGCATCCCTTCATTTCGGATGTGGTCCCACTGGAAAATACGATGGCAATGACCTCTTCGTCACCGGGCTCAATGCTTTCTCTAACACACTCTGCCGGGCTTCCGTCAAGCACCCTGCACGCAAAATCATCCGTCAACTCCATAGCAGGGATGTCCTGTTTTAAGACCTCATCCATTTGGTTGTAAATGTCCTGCGTGGTAAACGCAGCATTTACATCCGCATACTCTAACAATTTATTGCGCTGCGTGCACGGCAAAGCAGCATCAATCAGTACACCTGTATAACCGCCGTAAGCCAGAGCCAGATTTACCACCACCGCCTGCGCAGATGAGGGAAGCACCACTGCTACACGCTGTGCCCTCTGAATTCCCATATTTTGCAACCCGGTAATCATGGCATTCACAATTTCCTGTAATCTGCCATATGTTATTTTACGATGATTATCCTTTTCTTCCACGCATGAAATGGCGTTTTTGTCACCATACAACCGGAAAACACGGTCTATCAGCTCTTTATAATCCTCATAAGTAAAAACGGTCTGCACTTTGCGTTCCTCCCATATATCTGACAGTAACTTACTTTTTCTACGTTTTTTTCACGACAATTTAACATTATATCAGAAACACTCCCAAGTTTCCACCGGGAGTGCACTTTCTAACAATATTGTATTAAATATCCGCTTGTTTCTACTGATTTCTTCTTTACAGCCCCTTCTTCTGACAATCCAAAAAGTAAACTATTTTTTCATATTCCTCTTCGGAAAGGTTCGCTTTTTGCTTTATTTTATCCAAATAACCCCTGTAGATTTCATCTGCCTTCTCTTTTTCACCGGCTCTGCTATATGCCACCATTTTATATAAAGCAATCTTCTTTCCGAATTCGTAATAAACCGCAGTATCCATAAACCTTTCATTCTGTGCGTATATATCCACTAACTGCTCGCCCCATTTACAAATACGAAGTGCTTCTTCTTTTTCTCCGAAATACGCATAATTCTCGGAAATCATGCAAAGATGTTTGCAGAAAACCCCAAAAAGAATTTTCGAGTTTTCAACGATAACATCCTTCATTTCCTCAAATCCTTTTTCAAAAAAGGTCAGTTCCATGTTAATGGATTCCTTGACACGATTGGATGCAAGGCTGGGAAGAACATTGATATGCTCTCTGGCATTATCATAATCTTGCTTGTGAATGTAAATCCATGCCAGCGCATAATGCGCCTTATCAATCAGCTGATGATCGTTGCAGTAGCGGATGACCTGAATTCCCTTTTGAATTCCGTCCTCATACAGTTTCTGATAACGTTGTGGTTCTTCCTTTAAAAAACCCTCCAGATCAACCAGCATACTCAAATGTGCAATCTGCTGTACAAACTCTATCTGAATTCGGTAATTAGTAGGATTCTTTGTAGATTCCCCGCTAAGATACTCACAAATTTTTAAGGAACTTCCCCATCTGTCTCCCTCGTCATGGAGACCTTTGACATATTCCAAAATACCATTGGTAACTGCTTCATCCTGATTCATCTTATCGTATCCGAACAGTGCATCCGTTGTCACACCCAAAATCTGTGCCATCGGGATAATCAGTCCGATGTCCGGAAGCCCTGCCTCTGACTCCCAACGACTCACCGCCTGCGGTGTCACACCAAGGAGATTTGCAAGTTCCTCCTGTGTAAATCCTTTGTTCTTCCTATATACTCTGATATTTGCTCCTAAATTATGATTCATAATGTCAACCTCCGTTTGTTTATCGGTACCGTAGTTTTATTATACTTTGGAACATCTGCCCAAACAAGCAATGTGTATTTGGAGAAAACTCAAGCCACACTTGTACGACGCTCTTACATATCCCGAACTGCTTTGCATAAATATCTCCTCCAACACTTCACACCCGTTCAAATAAAATTGACGTTAATGCCAATATACAGTATCATTGAAATTGAATGATTAATGCCACTCATTTAGTTGCTTTTCTGAATACCAAAAACATATCACGCATTTGTCGTACATTACACAAAGGAGAATCCTATGAAGGAAAAAGACTATCAATATGCAGACCCCTCTGCCCAAGTTAAAAAGGTAAATTCTTTTTTATGTATCAGTACCACCATTTTGTATTTTCTGAGTTATATCATCGTATTTGTTTCCTTTTTGCAGCGTAATCGTTCCCCTGTTTATGCGATTGTCATGCTGCTTGTTATGCTGTCTACAATAATCACGGGATTTGTTACACTCAAAAAAAATAGCGGAAGTCACCGGTTGCGCTATTTTGTAACCATAGGACTTGTTATTGTGTCCGGCATGTTGATTTATGCTTTTGAGGATTATTATGTCAGATTCCTGGCTGTTATGCCATTCTTTGGGTGCATCTTCTTTTTTGACCTAAGATTCACCAGGATAATGGCTATCCTTGTCTGCGCCGAGAATGTGCTGTTTACTTTGCTCAGGGGCTTGGTTCTCCGTAACTATGAAGCCGAAACCTTTACCCCCAATCTGGTAGCCGGTTTGGCCGTATCCGTTATGATGTTTCTGATCCATTATTTGACAAAGGTTGCCAAGTTATTTAATCAAGATTCTCTCGGAAAGGTCCAACATGAAGCGGCGTACCAAAAAGAAATGCTAAATGATGTGTTAAGGATTGCAGAAAAAATCCGTAGCGAAAGTACTCAGGCCATGGACATCGTATCGCGTTTGCACGACTCCTCCGATACAGTTAACCGGGCAGTAATTGACATCAGCGAAAGTACCTCTTCCACTGCAGAGAGCATTCAGAATCAGAGCTTTATGACACAAAATATCCAGGCTAATTTGGAGCAGATATTACAAAAGGCGGAGGCCATTGTATTGGCAACCGACAGAACCCATGCCTTAAACCAATCCAGTGCCGAAAAAATCGTGCAATTAAGAGAAAAAGCCACGCAGCTGTCATCCATCAATGATACTGTGGCCGATGCCATGAATCAGCTGCAGCAAAACGTGAACAATGTAAAAGAAATTACAAAAACGATTTTCAGCATCTCCTCTCAAACCAATTTACTGGCACTAAACGCTTCTATTGAAAGTGCCCGAGCCGGTGAGGCCGGACGCGGCTTTGCGGTGGTTGCTGATGAAATCCGGACATTGTCCGAAAAAACCAGGCTGGAAACGGAAAATATTACTCTTATCCTCGATAATTTATCCACTAATGCATATGAAACAGCACACGCCATTGAACAATCCTTAGAAATTGATGGTATACAGGAGCGCATGATTAGTGAAATAGCCACCAAATTTGATGAGATGAACACCAACATCGATTTGTTAAATCAGGATATCCACCAACTGGAAGCTGCCCTTGATTCCCTGGCTTCGGCAAATACGGAAATTGTGGGTGAAATCACCACCTTATCCGCAGCCACCCAGGAAATAACCGCTGCAACCATACAATCAACGGAACTGACAGAAACTAATTCCATGGACGCTAAAAGCACCCGGGATATTCTTGACCGGATAATCACCACTTCTCACCAGATAGACAAATATATTCCATAATTTACTGTTGACTTGTAGCCCAAACACTCCCGGACAAAACGGGAGTGTTTCCTTGTTTTATGCAAAAAGGACTTCCGCCCGGAAGTCCTTAATTTTACTTTTATCCTATGATCCTAATAAAGTCAATACACCGCTGTTACTTTGGTTCGCCTGTGCCATCATAGCCTGACCGGCCTGCTCCAAGATGCTTAATGTGGAGAAACGTACCATTTCCCTTGCCATATCCGTATCCCTGATGCGGGATTCTGCTGCCGTGGTATTTTCCACTACGTTCTCTTCATTGGCAATAGTATGCTCCATACGGTTCTGCTGGGCACCGATCCTGCTGCGGTTGGCAGTCACCTTGCGGAGTGCGCCTGCCACTTCGTCAATGGCTTTGGTTGCTTTCTCCGCGGTAGTCACATCCACTTCATTTATTCCCAGAACTTCTGTGTTCATTTCATCAATTACTACATAAAGGCCGTCACCGGCTTCTGCACCGGACTGAATCCACACGGACCATCTTTCTTCATGTACCGTAACCGGTGTAACATCCGGTCTGGTAATAATATTATCCAGATTGGCATCAGTATACAAATTGGAAATACCATATTTAAAAGCAACCTTATTCCCCTGTGTCATATCTTTCAAATCATAATAAAGGCTGAATCCCAAATCCGTGCGCGCTGCACTCTGCCCCAACTGACCGTTCAGATTGTCATAATAGTCCCAGCCGTCTATCTGACTATAATTGCCTAAGGAGAGACTATCCGGCTTTCTGCTTCCTGCAAAAGATATCTTTTCCGAAAAGACCAGCGCATTATCCACATCCACAATAGAAAAACTACCGGGTACATTACCTTCATATATGTAAGGTGACGTAGCACCGTCTGTCAAGGGAGAGTCATTTTGGGAATATATGCAGTATTTATCCACCTTGGCACCATTTATATAATATGCTTCACACCTGTCGTTATTGTTATATGCCGTATCTGCATGGAACATAAATTCCAGATTAGCCACTTCCGGTGTTTTGGTGAATTCATAGGACAACACGTAATTCTTATCCGTGTCCGAGGTATCCTCCACCCGTATGGTCTGTTTGAGACCTACTTCCATACCATCTGCACCCGTATAGGTGAATTCCCTGGACCAGGTATCAGTACCATTTGTAGTGAAATCGGCAGGGACCATTTGTTCCAAACTCACTACTGTCTTATTACCGTCAGCATCCGTTATTCTCATGGATGCATCTGAAGTAGAGCCGTTTCCGTAGAGCATGTTAAAATTCTTACCGTTCAAAGCAGAACCGCTTTTATCTACAATTGCCTGTAGATACATCATGTCCGGGCCCTCACCCTGATGCATGGGAGTCTTTCCCAGATTCACATCCACCAATTTCATGTCCGAAAACTCTACATTGCCCATATTGGCAACTGTACCGTCCTCATTCAGAACCACCTCGTCAAAACCTTTAAATACCGGTTGTTCGTTAAATTTGGTAGTTTCGCCGATACGGTCTATCTCCGCCAGTATTTCCTGTATTTCTTCCTGGATATACTGTCTGTCCTGTGCACTGTTGGTACCATTAGCCGCCTTTACGGAAAGCTCCGTAATACGGTGAAGCATCTCACTTACTTCAGCAAGTGCACCATCTGCCACCTGACAAAGAGATACGCCATCCTGTGTATTGGCCACGCCTTGGGTAAGTCCTCTGATCTGGCGCCGCATTTTCTCAGAAATAGACAGACCTGCAGCATCATCCGCAGCCCTGTTTATTTTATATCCTGAAGACAGCTTCTCCGTGGACTTGGCTTTCATGCCAAGGTTAATTCCAAACTGTCTCTGTGCATTCATTGCCAATAAATTGTGTGCAACTACGTTCATCGGGTACCTCGTCTGGCGTGACTTTGACATCTCATACAACATATCGGCACTTTATTTACATTTCTTTAGATTTTTTAAATTTATATGCGGAGCATGTTTAGATACACTATTTTATGATTCTTCTGACCGCTAAAATGGGTCTGTAATTTGCATTATTTACCTTAATACCACTCTTTTTGTTGCTGGCATGGACGATTTTACCGCCACCGATATACATGCCCACGTGGCCGCTGTAACAAATCAGGTCGCCGGGCTGTGCCTCTGCATAGCTCACACCCACACCTGCACTTCTCTGTGCCGTGGAAGTACGGGGCAATGTGTAACCGAAATCTGCATAAATACGATAAGTAAATCCTGAACAGTCCGCACCCTTGGTAAGGCTGGTACCGCCATATACATAAGGATTACCTATGAACTGACAACCGTATTTGGCAATCTTCTTACCCAAATCACTGCCGTTTGCACTGTTAATAATAGAATCATAGGATGTAGGCCCTACCTCTTTATTGGCCATTGCCTGAGCCCGCGCCTGCTCCTGCTCTAATTTCTTCAATGCTTTCTGTTCCTGTTGAATCAGCTTTTTAGCTACCGCGGCTTCTTGCTTAGCCTTCTTGATTTCAGCATCAAAATTAGCCGATTCTTTTTTCTTTTGGGCAAGCATGGTATCCAGTTCAGCTTTCTGCTCTTCCAAAAGCACCTTGTCTGCTTCCAGACCTTTCTTGGCCTCCTCAAGCTCTGCCTTTTCCACTACCAGCTGGTCCCACAACTCATGTACGCGGATCTTAGTGGCCTCGAACTCATCCAGCTTATTCTTGCCATAGCCGAAAATCTGCTCCGCATAGTCCATACGGTTCAATATATCTGCCAGACCGCCACCACCCAGAATCACTTGAAACAGCGTACTGCTATTGTTCTCATATAGTATTTTTGCCTGAACATTCATGCAGCTTTGCTGCTCTTCCTGCAACCTCTTGGCCTCTTCATACTCTGCCTGCTTTTGGTCAATTTGTAACTGCTTATCGGTGATTTCCTGTTCCTTATGTAAAATCTCCTCTTCCTTAACTCCCATGCTGGCCATGGTATTAATGATTTCTGCGTTCAGGTCATCAATCTTCTCTTCAATAATGTCCTGCTCATCGTTAAGACTGTCTATTTTGTCGTTAATGGAATCTAATTTATTCTGCTGCTGGGCAATCTTGTCTTTAATCTCGGCAATGGTGGTAGCTGAAACTTCTGCAACCGGAGCAAACGCCAACAGACATGCCATTCCCAGACATACTAATGTTTTCTTCAAACGAATCATTCTTCGCACTTATCCTTTCGTAACTGCAAAATCGTACCTACTTTATTATCATAACATATTCTGCTCTGCTTGGCACTACCAAATTCTGCAAAATGTTTTACATATTAGAATTAAGGTGTCAATGGGTGGTATCAGAAGCGTAGTATGGCCATTCGCCTACACCTTAGACTTATAATGCAAAAACACACCCCCGCTTCCGGAGGTGTGTTACATTTCATAAGTTTATATTACAGTTCACAGTTATTTACCGTACGGGGGAAGGGAATAACGTCACGGATATTGCCCATACCGGTAAGGTACATAACGCATCTTTCAAAACCAAGGCCGAATCCTGCATGACGCACGGAACCATATCTGCGCAGATCCAGATAAAAATCATAGTCTTCCTTATTCAGACCCAGTTCATCCATTCTCTGCTCCAAAAGCTCCAGCTTGTCCTCACGCTGGCTTCCGCCGATGATTTCACCGATACCGGGTACCAGACAGTCCATAGCTGCAACAGTCTTACCGTCCTCGTTCAACTTCATGTAGAAAGCCTTGATCTCCTTGGGATAATCGGTTACAAACACAGGACGCTTGAACTCCTGCTCTGTAAGGAATCTCTCATGCTCAGTCTGTAAATCACAGCCCCAGTATACCTTATAGTCAAACTTATCGTTGTTCTTTTCCAGAATCTTAATAGCCTCTGTATAAGTAACATGACCAAAGTCAGAATTTACCACATGGTTCAGTCTCTCAATCAATCCCTTATCCACGAACTGGTTAAAAAACGCCATCTCTTCAGGCGCATTTTCCAATACATAACGGATTACATACTTCAGCATGCTCTCTGCCAGAAGCATATCGTCCTTCAAATCTGCAAATGCCATCTCGGGCTCAATCATCCAAAACTCTGCCGCATGACGGGTAGTATTGGAATTCTCCGCACGGAAGGTAGGTCCGAAGGTGTATACATTCTTAAATGCAAAAGCATAGGTTTCAACATTCAGCTGACCGCTTACAGTCAGATTGGTGGGCTTGTTAAAGAAGTCCTTGCTGAAATCAACCTTGCCGTCCTCAGTCCGGGGAATATCGTTCAAATCCATAGTGGTTACCTGGAACATCTCACCCGCACCTTCACAGTCGCTTCCGGTAATCAGAGGAGTATGCACATAAACAAAACCTCTCTCCATAAAGAAGGTGTGAATCGCATACGCAATCAGGGAGCGTACACGGAATACTGCCTGAAAAGTATTGGTTCTGGGACGCAGATGTGAAATGGTTCTGAGGTATTCAAAACTATGTCTCTTTTTCTGTAACGGATAATCTGCTCCGGAAGGACCTTCCACCAGCACCTCTGCTGCCTGCATCTCAAAAGGCTGCTTTGCATCGGGTGTCAGCACAATGGTTCCTTTAATAATCAGCGCCGCACCTACATTAATTTTACAGACTTCATCAAAATTTGCCAAAGTATCGCTGTACACTACCTGTAAAGGTTCAAAAAATGTTCCGTCATTAATTACCAGGAATCCGAAAGTCTTGGAATCTCTGTTATTCTTTACCCAACCGCCCACGGTAATCTCGCAGTTTGCGTATTTTGCACTGTCACGATATAAATCTCTGATATCTGTTAAGTTCATAACTCTTCCCATCTGCACCGGCGTCGTGCCCCTCACCTTGGTTAAATCCGCCTTTTTCATTTAACCGTATACTCATCTTCAACTAATTAGTAATAGTAGCATTTTCCACAAGGAAATTCAATACCTTGTCGTACATAAAATACTCTCTGTATGTCTCAATATTTATATTGCCGCGGAATTCATCCACACTGGACGCACCTGCTGCCGTAGCATACTCTTCCAACATGGAATTCAGTTCTTCGTCCGTAATACCCAGTCCTTCTTTGTTCGCAACTGCCTGCATCGCCATCAGCTGCTTGGTCACGGGCTCCGTATAAGCATCTACAAAAGCCTCAAGCTCCATTCCGTAGAAATACTTTACATAAAGCTCCGCATCCATACCGTAGGATGCCGCCTGGCTCTCCAGATTACCTCTGGTCTGCGCCTTGTCGGCAGCCAGTCTGTCTGCAGGTATCTCCTTGACTGTACATCCCTCTATAAATTTTGTCAAAATAGCATTCTCTATATTGGACTGATACTGGTTTTCAATTGCCTTCAGTCCTTCTTCTTCTACATATTTGTAAAGCTGCTCACTGTTTGTTACACCTTCAATGGCAAGCGCCTGTACAATATCATCGGTTGCTTCTTCCGTTCCGGGAATGATATAATTCACGGTTACCGTAAATACTACGGGCGCACCGTTTAACTCTTCATTACCGTAGTTTTCCGGGAATTTCAGATTCAAATCCACGGTTTCTCCGGGCTTAACCCCCACCAGACCGGTTTCAAAACCGTCTATGAACTGCCCGCTGCCGATAGCAAGCTGATAATCCACGGCTGTTCCGCCGTCAAATGCCACTCCATCTTTATAACCGGCAAAGTCAATATTTATCAGGTCCCCGATTGCAACAGGCCTGTCCAGAATCGCACCGGATTCCTTGGTTACCACATTAGCTACAAACTTGGCAAACTCCCACTTTATATCCTCTTCTGCCAGTTCTGCCTTCTTTACCTCTACGGTTATCTCCTTGTAATCACCAAGAGTAACATACTTGTCCATATCCATATCTTTCAGATACACAGGCACGGGGGCTTCTTCAGATTCTTTGGTTGCATCACCACTTTCCTCACTGCTCACTTCACCGTTTGCGGAGTTCTCCGTTCCCTGCTGTGCACCGGTGTCACTGCCACAAGCAGCCAGCATCAGTGCAGCGGATAAAATCAAAGTTGCCAATAATTTCTTTTTCATATTTACGCTACCTTTCCAAATCCTTGTATATTACAGCATTTTGCTTTATTTCTATGTACGGTGTTCCACCCCTCTTACTGTCACCGTACAGACACACATATTTCTTTATACCACAAAAATGTGAATTTTTAAAGTCCTTTCCTTATAAAAAGGGCGAAAACAAACGGCAAATCTGCTCCTTTATCCTTATGATTAACTTACGTGAAACATAGTTGTCCCTGGTAATCTTGGTACACTGCTCCAGATCTTTACGGAATATCTGTTCCATTTCCCCGGCCTTGGCTTCATCATAAACCACTGCATTAACCTCAAAATTCAGCGCAAAGCTCCGTATATCCATATTGGCAGTACCGTAACAAAATACTTTACCATCCACAATCATACCCTTGCTGTGAAGAAATCCGTTGTCATAGGTATAGCAGTTTGCTCCGTGCATCACCAGTTCTCCTATGTAAGAATAGGTAGCCCAGTACACAAACATGTGATCCGGCTTGCAGGGTATCATTATATGCACTTCGATACCAGAACGCACTGCTATCTTCAAGGCCGTCAGAATCTCCTCGTCCGGAATAAAATAAGGCGTCTGGATATAAATACTTTTCTGTGCCTTGTTTATCAGACGCAGGTAATTATCCCTGATTTGCTCCGTATTATTATCCGGTCCGCTGCTGATAATCTGGATATCGCAGCCTTCCATATGGTCACTTTCCGGGATACGGGGCACATCGCCGGTCGCCTTCTCTCCCTTTTGCGGCATCAAACTTTCCAGCAAATCTTCTTTGGCAGCATATTTCCAATCCATAATAAATCGCAGTCCAAGCGCATGCACGGCACTTCCCCGGAGCCGCAAATGAGTATCTCTCCAGTGACCGAACTTATCGTCCAGTCCCACATATTCCCTGCCGATATTAAAGCCTCCCACGTAAGCTACTTTATTATCAATCACGGCAATTTTACGGTGATTCCTGTAATTCATACGTAATTGGAATATTCCAAAGAACGCAGGGAAAAATTCAGCCGTCATAATCCCCTGTGCCCGCATCTTTTTCCAGTATTCCTTACGAATGGATCTGCAGCCCATGGAATCAAAGAGAATGCGCACCTTCACTCCCTGCTGTACCTTCCTTACCAGTACTTCCCTGATACGGTTAAAAAGCACATCATTTTTAATAATATAGTACTCCAGATGAATAAAGTGTTCTGCAGCCTCCAAATCCTTTACAAGGGACTCAAATTTAGCACTTCCTTCAGTAAAGATCTCCACCTCATTATCATCCGTCAGCACGGCATCCGAGGTCTCCAGATTATACATTACCAAATCCATATAATTACTGATGGCCCCGTCCACCTGCTGCTCGTCCGCAGTCCTAAGCTGCTGCTCCTGACTTCGCACCGCCCGGCTCAATCCATCCTCTATGGCCTTAATGCGGAACATTTTTCGGTTGTGAATATTGAGCCCCAGAAAGAGATATAGCACAAATCCCACTACTGGTATAAAATACATTAACAAAAGCCATGCCCATACGCTTTTTGGATTCCTTCTTTCAAAAAACACAATAATAATGGAAAAAAGCAAATTCCACCATACCATGTTTCCAAATATAAACTCCCATACCGAAGCTGATATTTCCGCCAAATTATCCATATAACCGCCAACTTTCTATCATTATAGTTTACACAAACACCACGTGAATAAGTATAACATAATTAATATGCAAAAAATGTAAATTATTCATAAATGTTTTATTGATTATCTATAAGCAAGTGTGATACAATGTGCAGGTACGTAACAAAAACAAGGAGGTCCACCCAATTATGAAAACATGGGTTATCGTATTAATCGTTGTACTCGTTATCGTGGTTGCAGCGCTTATCTTATTATATTTCCTGGGCAAGAAGGCTCAGAAGAAACAGGATGAACAGCAGGAAATGCTCAATGCCAACAAGCAGAATATCAGCATGCTGATTATTGATAAGAAACGTGTCCGCATCGCAGATTCCGGTCTTCCCCAAATGGTTATCGACCAGACTCCCAAGCTGATGCGCCGTGCCAAGCTTCCCATTGTAAAGGCTAAGGTCGGTCCCCAGATTATGTCCCTTGTCAGTGATGAAAAGATTTTTGACAGCATCCCCGTGAAGAAGGAAGTAAAGGCTGTAGTGAGCGGCATTTACATTCTGGATGTAAAGGGTCTGCACGGTAAAAACGATTTAAACCAGAACACCAAGAAAAAAGGCTGGTTCAAGCGCGCTGTTGAAGCGGCTCAGGAAAAAGCCGGTGCAAAGCCCATTAAGTAATTTTTAAATGCTTTTAAACACAATAAACCCTGATATCTTTCCGATATCAGGGTTTTCTGCTATATCAAACACAAATTCAGTTCAAATTATTATCCTGCTGCGCCATTCTGTCTGGCAGGTCCGCTGACACTACCATAATATCAATCCTGCTCTCAGCTACAAATTTATCATCCATTTCCAGAGTGTAGTCCACCTGAATACGCAGACTGTCTTCTCTCTCTTCCATAGCAAAACGCTTTGTATGTATCCCCATCAGAAAAGTACCGTAAGGGGTATTATATGCTGTATTATGCACTACGCCCTCTTCAAATACCATATTGGAACTTAACAAGCCCTGTTTACTGATTTCCAACACATTCCCTTTTAATTTGAGCCTGTTTTTAATCGTCTCCGTAAATCCCTGCGCATGTTCTTCAAACAATACATAATGGACGCCGTCCTTAAGGTAATAAACTCCAGCCGCTGCGGAAGCCACCGGTTGGTTGTCCGTGTCCTCACCGTTAT
Source organism: Lachnospiraceae bacterium (assembly GCA_017513625.1). Lineage (GTDB taxonomy): Bacteria > Bacillota > Clostridia > Lachnospirales > Lachnospiraceae > Acetatifactor. Next base: position 15,173 of record JAFXEW010000109.1, read on the forward strand.
GCATTCCCACTATACGTACCATTACTTCCTTTGTCATAATCAATCCTTCCCTTTCCGTATCTTTAACAGCCTGCTGCCTATTCCTTTAACACTCCCTTTTCACGAAGGTATTCCATGAATCTGCTCTTAAAGACCACATCTTCATCCTCTGCACAGAGCATTTCCCAATATAGTCGTCGTACATCTGTCTCTGCCCTGTATTCCTCACCGTTCCGGTATATACGGACCGTACTTTCATTTGTCAAAAGACCGGGCATAAACATTCCCCACCAGCACAGCAGTGTAATGCCCCACAGCATTACACGTTTACCTGCTTCTGTTCCGTATTTCTTTATTATGTTACCTTTCAGATAATCCATATCCACACCTCTTTATTTTGATATAAGGAGTGTGCACGTTTTTTTCTTTTTTATACAGATTATCTGGCCGTTCTTTCCAGTCTGAGCTGGTCCATAATGGCCTGCTTTTGATTATCAATATGAATCTTGGCCGCCTTACAGGCTTCATCCTTATCTTTTCTGACAATACTGTCATAAATCATCCGATGCTCTTCAATCAGACGACCATGCTGGCTACTGTCCTTAATATATTCAAAACGGTATCTGTACATCTGCTCTGACAAATTATTAATCAGCTGCACCAGGCGCATATTTCCCGTAGCCTGTACGATAATATCATGCAATGCCACATCTGCCTGGGCAATCTGCTTGATATCCCCTGTGTTTACCACCTGCTCAAAATTATCACAGGCTTCCTTCAGTCTCACCAGTTCATCCTCTGTAATACGGTCACATGCCAGTTCCACACATAGCGCATCCACTGCACGGCGTACCTCCAGCACATCATTCATACTTTTTTCCGTGATCTGGGCTACTTCGGCTCCTCTTCTGGGTATCATGATTACCAGACCTTCCAGCTCCAGCTTACGTATAGCTTCCCTGATAGGGGTACGGCTGACTCCCAGTCTGTTGGCCAGGTGTATTTCCATCAGTCTCTCTCCGGGCTTCAACTCCCCTGTAAGAATTGCCTGACGCAAAGTATTAAACACCACATCCCGAAGGGGTAAAAACTGGTCCATTGTTATCTGCAAATTATCCTGCATGAATGCTCCTTTCCCAATAAGATGTTTAGGGGTTTCTTACAAATCTATATCCTGTATGAGAGTAGTCAGGAACACTTCCGGTGCCTGTCCTTCCTCCCGTATCTTTTCATATGCCGCACGGGCCGTCTCCTGATTATCAAATATACCGAATACCGTAGGGCCGCTTCCGCTCATAAGACTCTTGCAGGCTCCCAGTTCCAGCATTCTCTCCTTAATCTCTGCAATCACCGGATGTGCCTGAACTGTTACCGTTTCCAATATATTTTCCATGCGCTCCAATACACCCTGCAAATCATTTTCCTCAATGGCTGCACGCATACCGTCTATATCGGGATGCAGTGTCAGTCCCGCTACATCCAGATGTTCATATACATATTTGGTAGATACGCTGATAGCAGGCTTTGCCACCAACACTATACACTGAGGGGCAGAAGGCAGTATCGTAAGTTTCTCACCGATTCCCTCCGCAAGCGCGGTTCCTCCCACGATACAATAAGGTACATCCGCACCAATCTTTACACCCAGCTTTTGCAGTTCCTCCATAGTACATCCCAGACCGTACAGCTCATTTACGCCCCTGAGCGTAGCCGCCGCATCGCTACTGCCTCCGGCCATTCCTGCCGCTATGGGAATTCTTTTTTGCAAATGTACATGAACTCCGCCCTGTACTCCGCAGCTATCCAGCAAAATCCGCGCCGCTTTATAAATCAGATTGTCACCATCTGTGGGCAGCTCACCTGTATCCGTGGAAATAGTAATTCCTTCTTCCCTCTTGGAAAAAGTCAGTTCATCATAAATTCCCACTGTCTGCATAATCATCTTTACTTCGTGATAGCCGTTTTCCAGCCTGCATACCACATCCAGACCCAGATTAATCTTTGCATAAGCCTTACGGGTTAATTCCTTCATAAATCAAACCTTTCGTCCACTCCCATCCTGTGATTTTCACAGGGCGGGAACCTATTCTGTATATAGTCTGTAAGTCTCATGTATTTTGTATACATGGATTGTACTAATTTTAGTACATAAAATTGCCTCCGTCAAGTTTTATCACACTTTTCAAATCTTAAATCTGGCTTTTTACAACATTTATTGACTTTTTTGCGTTTATCCTCTAAACTTTTAGGTAAAAGAAACCGAAATAATAGGTGAAATCAAGGATGATACCCTTTTGGCAGTGCCGAAGGATAAAGACCCGTTCCTCCGGGAACAGAAAGGCAGGGTGAACAAATGAATGTAAACGGAATTACTTCATCACAGGCTGTTGCGGCTTACAGTGCACAGCCCAACACTACAAAGGTCAATACCAAGACCTCAGACAAGCAGAATGTAGAGAAACAGACTCAGGATACAGCAGCATCCGCTGACAATGGTGTAATTTATGAGCCCAGTGCAGAAGGCGTAGAAGCAGCTAAAAAGTATACTCCCAATACCGACCTGGTAGCTAAGCTGAAAGCAGACGCAGACGCACGTACCGCACAGTTACGTAGTCTGGTAGAGCAGCTGATGTTAAAGCAGTCCAATAGTTATGCAAACGCTAACGATATCTGGAGTTTCCTCAGGGAAGGTAATTTTACCGTAGACCCTGCTACCAAAGCACAGGCACAGGCCGATATCGCAGAAGACGGTTACTGGGGTGTTGAACAGACCTCCGGCCGTATTATTGACTTTGCTACCGCACTAACAGGCGGCGATCCTGACAAGATTGAAGCAATGCGGGATGCCTTTAAAAAAGGTTATGCCCAGGCAGAAAAAACCTGGGGCGGCGAGTTACCCGAAATTTCCAGGCAGACCTATGAAGCTGTTATGAAGAAATTCGATGAACTGGCTCAGAAACCTGACGAAGTCATTACAGAATAATCCATGAAACGCATAAAAGCATGCCCACAGTGACAATTGGTCATTGCGGGCATGCTCTTTTATTGGGGTCCGGAACAAGTCATCTGGTCTGCTTTCTGATAAGCAGTTTCTGTCCGGATATAATCTCTTCCCCTGTCAATCCGTTCAGTTCCCTGATATCTTCCACACTTACGTGATATTTCTTGCCGATACTCCATAAATTATCTCCCGGCTTTACACGGTAAATGGCGAATCCGGGAAGTTTCTTAATGGCATTTTTATCTGCATCGGATACAAGAATCCGGTCAATAATCTCCGTTTCCATACAACGAAAAACAATGGCCTGAAAGCTGAGCACTGCCCTGACATCCGCTTCGTTACCGTCCATCAGCCCTGTTTGCAGCTGCTCTGTTTGTACATGCACACGTATCTTATCCCCTTCCTGTATGCCGGGCACCTCCATCACATATCTGTAGGGCAGTTGGGCTTTGCAGGATACAAAAGGCATTTCATCATTGCCGGTGATGCAGATAATATTTAACAGCAGAGAGCCTTTTACCACTACTCCATCCTTTTGGATACTCACTGCAGGAACCGTACTTTCCACATCACAATTTAATATCTGTAAAACATCCCCTGTGGCAGAAAGTGCCACGTGGTCCGTAATCTTCATCTTGCCGGACACGCTTCCTAACAGTCCCTGTAAAGTCCCCTGATGGGACTGAGTCGTCACGTCTTTATGTACTCCGTAAACATCCGTTATCATTTCCGGCCGGATTTCTTCATACATACGCATATTCATATCAAAACTTACTTCCACCTGCAGACAACGCTCCTCACCGTCCCTATCCGGCTTTAAGCTAACTTCCTTTTGTCCCAGGGTATATAAAATATCCGGAATCATATCCCCCCGTACACCGGGGCATTCCTGTGTTTTATTAAAAGAAAGCATTGTTTCATATGCACGTACCGGATGCCCCTCTCCTTCTCCTTCATAAATCACGCTAAGCTGCAACTCTCCGCTGATTTCCAGAGCATCCTCCCGCAGTTTAAATTCCATGTCTACGGGTCTGATCCTGTGGCTGAGAATCCCTGATACATTAGGATAATTGGAGGGAAGTACGCACTCATCACTGACACGCAATACATCTCTCTTGCTCATACACAGCCTGGCTACAGGCATATTGCATCCACTCACAGCATTCTCTGACATACATACAGGTGCCTTTCTGTATTCCACCTGCTCCTCACCCCGGATATCCACAGGCAGTGCTTCGTCATATATATCCTCCACGCATGCGTTAAACTGAAGCAGTGCCTGAATACTGAGTTTTCTGCTGTTTATCATACCGATGGTCAGGTCCTCCACCTGTACCTCTACCCGGACCTGGTCCGTCATGGCAGTCCCAGGCAGGTGAACCTTTTCTTCAAAAGGCAGGCTTCCGTCTAAATCCACCATCTGACAGCCCGCTTCATTGGTTCCGTACAGTACATGATAAAGCAGTCTGCCTTTAATGGTTACGGTATCGTTTCCCGCCTTAACTTCCTCCGTCACCGCCTCACCCTTCTGTAACAGAATCCCTGTTACATCGGGTTTTTGGTCCGGAATATTCATATCTTCATCAAAAGAAACCTGGACGGTACCCTCTGCCCGTATCCGCCCCATATGTATGTTTTCTTTTATTATCTCCACAAAAAAACCTCCGCATATATACTGATATCAATATATATGTGAAGGTTTCTTAAAATATTCTGCTGTGTCTGCAATTATTCCTGCACCGCCCCGATTAAATCCGTAAGATTTTCCACATTATAACGGCGCATATAATCCTCTATTCCCTGTACAATCTCCATGGTGCAATAAGGATTTACGAAATTCATGGCACCTACGGATATAGCACTTGCTCCCGCCAGAATAAACTCAATGGCATCCTCTGCATTGGAGATACCACCCATACCGATAATAGGGATTTTTACTGCCTTGGCAGTCTGATAAACCATACGTACCGCAATGGGCTTGATGGCAGGACCACTCATACCGCCGGTCTTGTTAGCCAGGGCAAAGGTTCTCTTATGCACATCTATTTTCATACCGGTAAGCGTATTAATCAGGGAAAGTGCATCCGCGCCTGCCGCCTCAGCCGCTCTGGCCATCTCGGTGATATCCGTCACATTAGGACTGAGTTTCATGATGATGGGCTGCTTGGCATACTTTTTTACTTCTCTGGTAATATCAAACAGGGCATCTGCTTTTTGTCCGAAAGCAATGGCACCCTCCTTTACATTGGGACAGGATACATTGATTTCAAGCATGGACACTGCTGACTCCTCGCCCAGCCGTTCCACTACTGCCACATAATCTTCCACGGTTTTGCCGCAAACATTCACGATAATACCCGTGTCATACTGTTTCAAAAAAGGAATATCCCTCTCCATAAACACATCAATACCGGGATTCTGCAGGCCGATGGCATTTAACATGCCGCCGTACACTTCCGCCACTCTGGGTGTAGGATTACCGGGCCAGGGCACATTTGCCACACCCTTGGTCACCACCGCACCAAGCTTATTTAAATCCACAAACTCCGCATATTCCATACCGGAGCCGAAAGTTCCCGAAGCAGTCATTACAGGATTCTTAAAAGTCACTCCTGCCAAAGTAGTCTGCATATTCATTAGATGTCTACCTCCTTTGCTTCAAAAACCGGTCCGTCCGTACATATCCGCGCATTATGCACATGGGAATGATGGTCTACCTCACTGGTCTTTACCACACAGCCCAGGCATGCACCTACACCACAGGCCATATGCTCTTCCAGTGAGATATAAGCATCAATTCCCTTATCCTCTGCGTATCTTTTAATCGCTCTCAGCATAGGCATGGGACCGCATGCAAAAATCATGTCCGCCTCCAATGCTTCAGCAGCAATGGCATCCATTACATTTCCCTTGGTCCCCACACTGCCGTCTTCGGTAGCCACATACACCCGGCCGTACTTATCCAGGTCTTCTTTTAAAAACAGATTTCCGTCTCTGTAGCCTACGATAATCTGCTTTTCAGCATCCATTTCCTTAGCAAGCTGCAAAATGGGAGGCACACCGATTCCGCCGCCCATGAGGAATACCTTTTTCCCCACAGCCTTATCCTTAGGGAAACCGTTTCCCAATGTGCCCAGTATCGCTATACTGTCCCCTGCCTGATAGGAAGAAAATTCTTTAGTACCCTGACCTGCAATACGATATACGATACGCAGGGCGGTCTTGTCCTCATTTACCTCGCAAATACTGATAGGCCGGGGGAGCAATGCACTCTTGTCCTTAGTGTATACACAGATAAACTGGCCCGGAAGTGCCTGCTTCGCCAGTTCCGTCTCTATCCACATGTCAAATATCATGGGTGCCGCTTCCTTTTGAGAAAGCACCCTGGCTGTATGTTTTTCTTTCATCTCTTTGTTCCTCTTTATATTTCTGTATATATCTACATTCTGTGCAGTATTTGTGGTGAACGCTCCTGTTAAAATCCCTGATAAACCAATTTGCCGCCGCACATGGTGACAACCACCCGTCCGGTCAGTTCCCAGCCGATAAAAGGACTATTGGCGGATTTGGACACCGGTTCTTCCACGGTATACACCTGTTTAGGGTCAATCAGAATCAAATCTGCCGGACCGTCCTCTGCCAGATATCCCGCATCCAGATGATACATCCGGGCAGGATTAACCGTCATCTTACGCAGCAACTCCATCATGGACAAATGCCCCGGCTCCACCAGATTAGTGATGCCCAGAGACAGTGCGGTTTCCAGTCCCAAAATACCACTGGGCGCCTCCGTAATAGGTTTCGCTTTTTCCTCTGCTGTATGGGGTGCATGGTCGGTAGCAATCAAATCAATGGTGCCGTCCTGCAATCCGCGAATAATAGCCTGCCTGTCTGCTTCCGTACGAAGGGGTGGATTCATCTTGGCCATGGTACCATACTTAATCACCGCATCCTCCGTCAGGGTAAAGTGATGGGGCGTGGCTTCCGCATGAATATTGTCACCCATTTCCTTAGCCCGGCGCACCAGCTCCACCGCTTCTTTAGTACTGATATGCTGTATATTGATGCAGGCACCGGTTTCAAGTGCCAGTTGTAAATCTCTGTTCACCAGGGAAATCTCCGCCTCTGAAGGAGAACCTCCGATGCCGTAGTATTCACTTGCTTTGCCCCTGTTTACTCCATTGTTGGTAATCAGAGAGGCATCTTCTTCATGAAAACTGATGGGCATATCCAGCTTCTTGGCCTGCTCCATAGCCTGACGCACCATTTCTGCATCCATGATGGGGATACCATCATCGGTGAAGCCCGCTGCTCCCTGCTTTGCCAGCTCTTCCATAGGTACAAGTTCACTGCCCTGCATTCCCATGGTCACATTGGCACAAGTCTCCACATGAATCCCTGTTCCTCTGCCTTTTTCAAGCACGTAAGACAAAGTCTCTGCATTGTCCACTGCAGGCTTGGTATTGGCCATCAGCACCACGGTGGTAAATCCGCCCTTAGCCGCGGCGGCAGCACCGCTTTCAATATCTTCCTTATGTGTAAAACCCGGATCGCGGAAATGCACATGCACATCCACCAGTCCCGGAGCTACAATTAACCCTGTTGCGTCTATCTCCGAATAAAAAGGAGATACCTCCAGATTTTCCTCAATGGCAATAATTTTATCCTCCATGATGGCAACATCCCGATATCCTTCCACACCGGATGCGGGATCAATAAAATATCCGTTCTTTATGATATACATAATTACCTGACCTTTCCGGACCTATGATATATTTACCATACCTTAGTGTATCACGGTTTCCGGCTTTTTGAAAGTCATTATTTACGGGAGTTGCCCGCTTTTCCTGCTTTATTTGTAAATCACCTGTTTATCCGTATTTTCCGTGCGGATGACAATTACCGGATTGCCCCCTTCTTCCGTCATTTCTCCATCCTTAGGCCCCAGCAAAGTGGTCTGCACACAGACCGATGTTTCCGTCAGGTACAATTCGTCCACCGCAATCCTGTATCCGCCCTTATCTTTTGCGCCATACCCGATGCAGATATACAGATTCTCCCTGTCACGAAAGGTAAAGCGGAAGGGCTCCCCCTGCTTTTCCCGAATCAGTTCCATAATCTCCTGAGGCACCACTGATTCGCTTAACGCCACATACTCCAAGTCCTTCAGTTTCACACTCTCTGTTTGTACCAGACTGCATCCTGCCAGTATCCATACTCCGGCCAATACTGTAAACACCTGTATCCATCGCTCTCTCATACTCTTTTATTCCCTGATTGATGTCAGTAAATCCTATGTACAGTCCTGTGTTTTTATGTTAAAATGCAAACGTGACTTAAAATAATGCTAATACTCCCTGAAAGGATTTTTCTATGATACGTTTTATCATTACCATACTTTTTGTAATACTGTTTCTTATACTCAGTACACCTCTTCTCATTATTGAATGGGTCATCGGCAAGTTTAATCCGGAGTTGAAAAGCCGCTCCTCCCTTGCCATTGTGAATTGGGCATTCCGCATGGTGGCCAGGCTCTCCGGCACCAAAGTAATTGCTCTGGGCGAAGAAAACATACCCACGGATACTGCCGTACTGTATGTGGCGAATCACCGCAGTTTCTACGATATCATCCTTACTTACGTAAGAGTTCCCCGCCTTACGGGCTATGTATCCAAAAAGGAAATGCTACGTTATCCGCTGCTTTCCCACTGGATGCGCAATCTCCACTGCCTCTTCCTGGACCGTAAAAATATTAAAGAAGGTCTGAAGACCATATTAACCGGTATCGAAAAGGTAAAAGCAGGTATTTCCATTTGTATTTTCCCCGAAGGAACCCGTTGCAAGGAAAAGGATTCCTTCCTGCCCTTCCATGACGGCAGCTTCAAGATTGCAGAAAAAGGTAATGTGCCTGTGATTCCGCTGACCATTGTAAACTCTGCCCAGGTATTTGAGGACCATTTCCCCAAAGTAAAAAAGGCTACAGTGATTTTGTCTTACGGTAAACCTGTTTATATAAACGACCTGGATAAAGAGGTCCGCAAAAGTATCGGTACCTATTTCAGCGGCATCATTTCCCACGAATATTTCCGTCTGAAGGAAGAGTACAAAGACGTGCTGTAGATTATGTTTTGAAGTAAAAATAACCGACTGTTGTAAGAAATACTTACAGCAGTCGGTTTTATTTACGCTATCTTATTTCAACAGTTCTACCACATCTTCAAAATGCATGCCATGAGATGCCTTAATCAGTACGGTGCAGTTCATGGGAAGGAACCTCTCAGGCTGTGCCTTCAATGCTTCCAAAAGATCTTCACGGGTCTCAAAATAAGCAATCCGTCCGGACTCTGCGTCACTGACTCCGTCAGGGTTACACAGGGTCTTTTCCTGTTCTTTTAAAGCGGCCTCATACATATGTCGTGAATGATTGCCTACACAAATCAGCCGCTCCACCTGCTTATCCATGGCATATGCACCCACTTCCGCATGCAACGCATCTTCCTTTTCACCCAGTTCAAACATATCTCCCAATATAGCCACCTTATATGTATCAGCCATGCAAAGCAAATCAATACCTGCCTTCATAGACACGGGATTTGCATTGTAACAGTCATCAATCAGGGTATACCTGTCCGTACGAATTAAATGATTACGGCCTCCTACTGCAGCAACTTTCTTTAATCCTGCCTGAATTTCCTCAGGTCGCAGGCCCAAATACTCTGCCACGCAGGCAGCCGCCACAGCATTTAACACCATGTGCGCTCCGGGTAAGGACACCTGTGCCTCATAATGCTGTCCTGCGGCATTATATATCACCATTTCGCTCCCCCACAAGCCTTTGCTTACCACTTCCGTAGCATATACGGCGCATCCTTCCGGGTTATTACTGCCGAAAAATCTGATTTCTTTTTCACCGGCTGATGTCACTGTTTTCAATTTGTCATCTTCACCATTTAAACATATCATCCCCTTTTCTGCCATAAAATCAAAAATCTCGGTTTTGGCCTTGAGGATTCCGTCTCTGGTTTTCAGATTTTCCAGATGGCACTGTCCGATATTAGTTATTAGCGCCACATCCGGCCGGGCCATTTTGCTGAGTCTGTGCATCTCCCCAAAATCGCTGATACCCATCTCTACCACGGCCACCTGATGCTCCGGCCTGATTTGAAGCAGGGTCAGGGGCACACCGATTTCATTGTTATAGTTACCCTGGGTCTTTAACACATTATATTTTTCACTGAGGACTCCGGCCACAAACTCCTTGGTACTGGTTTTACCCACACTGCCTGTAATGCCGATCACAGGTATATCCAGTGATTTTCTGTAGCACTCTGCCACGTCCTTCAGTGCCTGCAGGGTATCTTCCACCAGAAGGTAGCTTCCCCACTGTCCGGGCACCCGGTCAGGTGTCTTTTGGGTAATCACCAGTGCTGCTCCATTAGCATACACCTGCGGGATAAAGCTGTGTCCGTCCACTCTTTCCCCCTCAGTAGCGATAAAAACACCTCCCGGGGTCACCTTTCTGGAATCCAGCACTACACTGTCCACAGCTGAGTCCATAAAGGACTGTTCTGTCTGCTCCCTGCCCGCAGGCATATATACCAGACGGCCTCCCGTTGCCTCCGTAATCTGTCTGATTGTTAAATTCATGCTATTACCTTTCTTTTATGAGAATAGTCCGGGCGCACATGCCCGGACACCGATTCTTTTCACTGTTTTCTTTAGGCATTGCTTGCCTTGCCCTACATAAATGCCTTGCTTAAAATCTTTTCACAAAGCTGCTCATAACTGATACCCAGAGCCGCTGCTTCCTGAGGAAGCAGGGATGTGGGAGTCATACCCGGCAATGTATTTGCCTCCAGACAATACATATTGCCCTGTTCATCCATCATAAAGTCCATACGCGCATAATTCTTCAGTCGCAGTGCCCGGAATACGCGGACTGCAATCTCCTGCATCCGTGCGGTCTGCTCGGGAGAAATCTCTGCGGGACAGGTCTCCACCGCACTGCCGGCCTGATATTTATTCTTGTAATCATAAAAGCCCTGCTTGGGTGCGATTTCAATAACCGGTAATGCTTCACCATCCATCACACCTACGGAAAACTCCCGTCCTGTTATGTACTGCTCGATAACTGCCTCGTTGTCGTAGCGGAACGCTTCCTCTTTCGCCGCCGCATATTCCTGCTCATCCCTTGCGATGCATACACCTACACTGGAACCGCCACAACATGCTTTTACAATACACGGGAAAGGAACCCTCTCCTTCTCCTGTTCTCCCTTCTTTAAACGGATACCCTTAGGAGTGGGGATATCGTATGCCTTGAAAATATCCTTTGTGATACCCTTGTCCATGGCCATGGCCGCACTGACAAAATCGGTGCCTGTATAAGGAATTCCCATCAGTTCAAAGCATGCCTGAATCTTACCGTCTTCACCGTTTGCTCCGTGAAGGGCCATAAATACAGCATCTGCTTCCTGACACAGTTTCAATACATTGGGCCCGAAAAAGTTCCTGTCACCATCAGGACGCAGTGCCTTTATAGCATCCAAATCAGGATTATTTTCGGAGATGGCTCCGATATTTTCCGTCCAGTCATATTCTCTCTCAAAAATACCTTCCGTACTGCCATCATAGCCCAGATACACATCCAGCAAAATTGCTTCATGTCCGTTCTTTTTAAGTGCTCTGTATATGCCGCATCCGGTAATCAATGATACATCTCTCTCCGTACTTGTTCCGCCTGCCAAAACTACTACTTTCATAACTCTTCCATACCTTTCCGCCTGTTCTTTTGCAACTAGTTATATATATTCGCCAGCTGTGCCAGCAATACCAGACAACTGCTTTTATCCTCAAGTTTTTCGTACATGCACAGGGAGTCCCTGTTACGCCCCATGAGATAGTGGGCAAAATCCTCCTGCACATGGTTATACTGATAATTATTTGTAACATAATTGGCGCATGCCAGCTCAAATGATTTCTTCAGAACCTCCTGCTCACCATTGTTACGTGGGGACAGTGGATGCAGGGTGTCACTGTGCAGGGCTGCCGTTTCTTCCGCCCTATCCATGATATTGGTCATTAACACATTGCATAAATCCACATCTATCTGCTGCCTGGTTCCCATATAAGTCATGGAACCGTACAGATACCCCATCTGCTCCAGATAGGAATTACTGGATTCAAAAAAAACCGTCTGCCCTGAAATCTGCTTTTTGTATTCTGCCAGTCCCGACGCACGGTACAACTCCGTTAATGCATAAAAACTGTCCGCGCCCTTACTGCCTGTGCTTTGTTCATGGAGATTAGATGCCATCTGCAGGCACTGGTTAGCATATTTGCGGTCAAAATCCTGATACAGATAACTGAACTTGGCCAAAACTGCCGCCGAGAAATCATTTTCCGCAGATAATTCCTGTACATGTTTTTCTATCCAGTCGGCAATGACTTTCAATGTATCCGGAACCGTATCTCCGTTCATATCCTCAAAAAGTCCCGGATACCACTCATAGGCAATCAACATTCTGTTGATTGCCTCCAAGCTGATATTACCATCCTTACAGTCCTGCTCCGTCTCCGAAAGCACCCTGTGAAAGCTGTCCTTATATATCTGACTGTTCACAGGGAACCTGTCCGATTCTCCTACAATATCGCAACGCAGATAATACTTCCCATTTTCATTAAAATCGGAAAAATCCGCATACGCAATATAACAGTCTTCTTCCTGCAGGTGTTGCACCTCCGTCAGTATACCCGTAAATACAACCCTGTGACTCTGTGCATCCAGTAATTCAAATCCGCGGGGCAATGCTGCGCCTTTAACCACCGCCACTTTATCACTACTGATCTGATAACCGTGATGGTCCACCAGTACATTGGGACGCATACGGGGAAGCTCATAATCCACAATGGGAGTCTGCTCCATTCCCGTATCACCTGTCACCGGATTCATGGATACCATGGGTTCTTCTTTGGAGCATCCGCTCAGCAACAATATATTGATACCTGCGGCCATGGCCACCATACACCTAAAGCTCCGTTTCAATGTCTTCCTCCCATGCATTCAGTCATGAGACTATTTTATCACGAAATGGGTATAAAGCAAGAATTTACTTCTTAAAAAGTGCTTCCGGATTTACCGGCGCACCATCTTTTTCCAGATGCAAATACAAATTGGCACCCTCTGCGCTGTAATAGATACTGGGCTCTGCCACTTTTGCTATCAGGCTGCCTTCCCCGATATAACTTCCCTCTGTAACACTCACATCCGTCAGCTGACCGTAGGTCATGGAATAGCCGTTACCTAAATCTATGATAACCGTCTGTCCGTTCTCTCTGGTATTACATATTTTTCTCACCTGTCCGTCGGCACATGCTACCACATCCGTACCGGGCTCGGCCGCAATTATCATTGCCGGGTTATATTTATACTGGTCCAAGGTAGTGAAGTAAATACTGCTATCCATGCTGAATGGCAAAATTACTTCCCCTTCCAGAGGTCTGGTCAGGCCTTCACTTTCGACGAAAGAAAGCTCCGGACTGTTTACCACCTGAGGTGTACCGGTTTCCACCGCACTGTCCGCTGTACCTTCTCCTACCGGTGCTTCCCCCGGATCTTCTCCCTCCGACAGTGTTTCTCCCTGACTCTCATCACCGGATACTACCGGCTCCTTTTCAGGCTGATTCTTAGGTTGTTTCCCGGGCTTGATATCTTTATTTTTTTCATATGATACATCAGAAGTATCCTGTTCCTGTCTTGCCACGTTCTCTCCTATGTTTTCCTCCTGTTGCATATTACGGGCAATCTGCTGACTTTTATTTTCCACACTTTCTTCCAGCGCCTGAAAATCAATGGTATACCCGTCGTCCTGCTCTGCCTCATTCTGTCCTCTCATATAAAATCCGGTTATTGTAAGCGCAGTAAGCACCAGTCCGCTTGCTGCCATTAAGGCAATCTTTTCTTTTTTCATGCCGCTTTTGCCAAAACCTTTTCGTGCCATAAGCTATTCCTTCCTTCCCATATCAATCTGACAACAAAATTGTCTGTGAAAAAAACTTCCGGAACACCTGCTCAGATGTTCCGGAAAATTACTTTTCCTTACAGTTATTGTTACCAAAGGAAGTAAAGTTATACAATTTTAAAAAACCCAAAATAATCAGGTGGCTAAATCTAAATGCTGCACCGTTCCCACACTGCCGTTTTCATACAAAAACACACCTGAACTGCGGATAATGGCCTGCAACTTACCGCTATCATCCTTTTGAGAGAACTCCGTACCCACATGATTTAAACAAATGGCGCCTACACCCTTATCAGCAAGTCTGTACAGCCGGTCGTTACCGTTCCCGTCCTTACACCAGATTTGCAGCTTACTCCAGATGCTGTCATCTTCATCAATCCAGCCGTCACCGTCCTCATCATATGCAGCCAGTTCCCGGAAACCGTCTCCGGTAGCTGTACCAAACAGCTCGGTGCCATTATTAATCCGCCCGTCACCGTTTTTATCCAGTGCCAGATAACCGCTCCCACTGTTTAACATAGCAATCTCTTCTTCCGTGCCGTCACTGTCCAGATCAAAAAAGAAGGTCTGGTCCCTGACAGTAGCCACATCCGTATCCAGATTAATTACCAAGGGGTCTATGGTTTCCAACACAGCCAGGTCCAGTCTGCCGTAAAAGGTCTCTTCTACACTGCGACTCATTCCTACATTTACCTTAAAATCAATCTCCCTGCCGTCCTTTGTTCTGACAGTGCCATCTGTAGTAAAGAAAGTACTTTCTTTTTCATAATAATGGGTTTCCTGTACCAGGGAAAGAGATACCTGCTTCATGGGCAGTCCCTGTAGACCGGTGCCTGCCGGACTCATATTCTGTCCTCCCGTAGTCCATCCTTTTTCTTCCATCCATTCCTGCAACCGGTTTCTCCTGCCTGCAAACAACAGCTCAAAAATGTACCTGAGCGTTACTTCCCGCAGATTTTCTGCAATACTTTGATCCTCCTGTCTAAGGGACAATCTGCCTGATGATACCCCGAAATAATCCTGCCAGCTGCGGTCCGTTTCTTCTGACGCAGGGGCTCTGTCAGCAATGTCTGTACTTTCATCCATTGCCCCTCCTGTCACATTGGCTCCTGATGCATTCTCCTGCATGGGGTTCTCACGATAATCCATTATCATAAAACGATGGGTCGTTTTTGCAGAAGTCTTATAACTTCTGACGGATTCCATTCCTATTACACTGGAATCAATTCTCAATCTTTCCCTCCTGTTCTTTTGTGCGCCTTGCGCATGCTTGTACCATTTACTTCACGAGGGTGTGCAGGGGCACTTGTTTTTGGTAGGGCTATGGGGGTAGCCGGTTGTTTTTCCGGTTGTGACTGTGCAGGATATATTAGATTTTCTTAATGTTCTGTTCGTTTAGCAGCAATCCGCGGGCAGGACGCCGGCGGAAGGATGAGCTGAGGCATGGATGCCGAATCTCATCCGATTGCGGAAAAAACCTGCATTCTGCAGAACATTTAGAAAATCTTATATCCGAACCCCGGAACAACCGGGGAAATAACCGGCCACCTCCATGGCCCCACGCAAAACAAGTCCCCTTGACCATATCCCTACCGTGAAGCAAAAAGGACGGAATCCATGCAGTCATTCCTTTCTGCATAAATTCCGTCCCTGGTCATCTTGTAATAAGATTATCGACATTTGGGAAAAAAACTTTAGTGTCTGTTATTTTAAACTGATTCCCTGTTCCTTTGCCAGCTTAGCCAGCATCAGATTTGCAATAGCATCCTTTAACAGAATCATATTGTGATTCATGGGATTGATTACAATACCTACGGCCTCATTCTTTTGCCCTGCTTCACTGCCTTTCAAAAGCATAGCCACATAGTCATCGAATTTCAGTGCAAATACATTGGAATTCTCTTCTTTTTTGTAAAGCTGGAACTCATCCATATCAGTAAAGGCCATAAAATACTTATCACCTTCTTTAGACTTTAACAAAGGGAAAGAAATCTGACTGCCGGAAGGAATACGCTTCACTCCGTCTTCGCCCATTACAGGCGGAGGATCAATTTCTACAGGTGAGAGAAATGTTGCTCTCATGATTTCCTGCACAAAAGCATCTCTGCGCTCAGGTGTATCCTCTTCTTTTAACAACTGCATCATACCCACCAGCATGGGATTGGTAATACCTTTTTCTATTCTCATGATATATTCCTTTCCACCGGTGTATTACACACGGTTGTAGTTAATCAGACAACCCTTCAGGATAATCTGACGCTCTTCATCGGTCAGTTCACCCAGTCTCAGGGTAAATTCCTTCATGGCACCGTCTTTTACGGTATATGCTTTAATCTCTTCCTGCTTGCTTTCCACTGCAGTCTTAATGCCGGGCACAAAGATGTAGTCCATGTTGGCAAAAGGAAGCTGGCCTTCTTCAATCAGGAAAGGAAGCATCCCCCAGTTAATCAGGTTGGAACGATATCTCTTGGTCGCATATTCATTAGCGATATTAGCCCATCCGCCCAGTACCTTCTGGCAGGATGCTGCCTGCTCACGTGCAGAACCGTCACCGGGCTTCACTGCAAAAATGGTGGAACCAAATCCCACATTGCCCTTGCCGGTCTCGGGGAAGGACTTCTTAATAGTCTCCATTACCGCATCCAGACCCAATTCAGGACAACTCTCTGCAGGGCACTTGCCCTCCATTACAGCTTCCTGTGCAGCGCGGATTTCCTTCGCACGTCCTACATACATAGGATCCTTACGACTCAGGGTAAACTCTGCAAGACCCAAAGGATTGGAACGGTAAGAGCTGGTCTCACCGGAAGGAATAAGCTCATCTGTAGTAGTTACGGGATCATGAATCTCGCTGACTACACGAAGTACCATATTTTCAGGAAGCTCGCACATAGCTGGCCAGTCCTTGATATTGGGACCAAACTGAATCTCCACGGAAGGATCAGCCACACCCTTGGAATCAAATACGCGGTTTGCATAAATATTGCTGTCAAAATGGTATTTGTATTTACCCATGCTGCCGTCAAAATCAGTAGCAGGAGTCAGAACACCCTTATTTGCTGCGGTAGCTGCAATAGAACGTGCATCCATCAGTGCCACGGAAGAAATCTGTCCGCTCTGTAACTTAGAACCTTCACGGTTGGGGAAGTTTCTGGTGGAATGTCTGATACTGAATGCATTGTTTGCGGGCGTGTCTCCTGCACCGAAGCAGGGACCGCAGAATGCAGTCTTCATTACGGCACCGGTTTCCAGAATGGTTGCAGCACAGCCGTTCTTAATCAGTTCCATATATACGGGCATGGAAGCAGGATATACACTCAAGGTAAATCCATCAGCACCGATATATTTACCCTTCAGAATATCTGCCGCTGCGCAGATGTTTTCAAATCCGCCGCCGGCACAGCCTGCGATAATACCCTGGTCTACCACAAACTTACCGTTCTTTACTTTGTCCCTGAGACTGTACTCTACTGCACCGTCCAGGCTTACCAGAGCACGTTTCTCGGTTTCTGCCAGAATATCCAGCAGGTTTGCATTCAGCTCTTCAATGGTATAAGTATTGCTGGGATGGAAAGGCATAGCAATCATGGGACGGATCTTATCCAGTTCCACTACGATCATGCCGTCATAATATGCCACCTGGCCGGGATTTAACTCTGCATATTCTTCACTTCTGCCATGGATATCGTAGAATTCCTTAATCTCATCATCTGTCTGCCAAATAGAGGATAAGCAGGTGGTCTCTGTGGTCATAACATCAATACCGATACGGAAATCAGCACTCAGATTAGCTACGCCGGGGCCTACGAATTCCATTACTTTATTCTTTACAAAACCATTCTTGAATACTGCACCGATAATAGCCAGTGCCACGTCCTGGGGACCTACTCCCATTACGGGTGCACCGGTCAGATATACACCTACCACGCCGGGCATATTGATATCATAGGTCTGGTTCAAAAGCTGCTTAACTAATTCAGGACCGCCTTCACCCATTGCCATGGTACCCAGTGCACCATAACGGGTATGTGAATCGGAACCCAGAATCATCTTACCGCCGCCTGCCAGCATTTCACGTGCAAACTGATGAATAACTGCCTGATGAGGGGGTACATATACACCGCCGTATTTCTTTGCACAGGTCAAACCAAACATGTGGTCATCCTCATTAATGGTACCGCCTACCGCACAAAGGGAGTTGTGGCAGTTAGTAAGTACATAGGGCATGGGGAACTTCTGCAGTCCTGATGCTCTTGCTGTCTGGATAATACCTACAAAGGTAATATCATGGCTGGTCAGCTTATCAAATCTGATCTTCAGCTTATCCATATTGTCGGAGGTATTGTGACTCTCCAAAATACCGTATGCAATGGTCTGCTTTGCAGCCTCTGCCTTGGATACATCCATACCTGTTTTACTCTTTACCGCAACTGCTGCTTCTGCAGTATCTTCGATAATCTCGGTTCCGTTCACTAAATAGGCACCGCCGTTTAATAACTTTATCATAATACTTTTCCTCTCTTCTTAAGTTCACTGACGGGAACTAACAACATTACACATAATTATAATAAAAAGACAAGTCTATTGCAACGAAAAAATGTTATCCCTCTCTATTTTATCCCATCTGTATAAAAATCCTCCGTTTACTTTCAGGTGCTTTGACCTGATCTGTAAACAGAGGATTTTGATTCTACAAGCCGGAAAAGCGGATTTCATTAATCCCCGTGAGTATATGTTCCGACTATTTCGCCATATGCAAGTATGTTGCCGGTTGCACCTTCAGTGACTTCATCCAGAGCCATAACATTTGATTTAAATCTCTCGTTGGTACTGTTAAATGCCCCTTTTGCTCTTTCTACCGGCTCTTTAATGGCAACAACATAAATCTTATAATCATGTGTTCCGCCGGGAGGATAGGGACCGATATATTCACCCTTAGGTGCCCACCCACGGGAAAGATTTGTCTCCGTAACATTATTGGATTTCCAGTGAATCCAGTTGCCGGCAGTGGTATCCACCATATAGATTACATAACAGCCCGCACCGGGAACAGTCTCCCATGAAAGCTGCGGCGAAACATTGGAACCGTTGGTTGTATTGGTAATAACCGTATCCCATACGCCATCATGCAAATCTTCCGAAGTCACCTCAAATGTACTGTACCCGCTGCCTTCAAAAATAGCACTGTTGAGCAGATCATTCTGAATCAGAATTTTACTCTCTTCCGTAGACTCACTTTGCGCTGCCGTTTCACCTAAGCTGCCGCATCCTGTGGCTGACAGAAGTAACACTCCCATAAGCCCGCAACACATAATTAATTTCTTTAGTCCTTTCATAACACACTTCCCTCCTGATTATTATTTCATATTCGCTCATGCTTCCCATTTAACCGGTACAATGCCCGGTAAATAAGACGTATCCTATGAAGCAAAATACACCCCTCAACCCGGAAGCTTATCCTGCAACCGGGTAAGAGGTGTAAGTTCCTACTGTCTGACAATCAGTATCGTCTTATTTCAAAATCACCTTATCCAAATGCCAGATTTCATCCACATACTGCCGTATGGTTCTGTCAGAGGTAAACTTGCCGGAGCATGCCACATTCAGTATGGCACTTCTTGCCCAATTTGCCTCATCCCTGTATGCAGCCTCTACCTTACGCTGCGCCTCAGCATAGGACTTGAAGTCCTTGAGGATAAAGTAAGTATCCGCTTTGGCTGTACACTGTGTATTTAACAGGGAATTGTACAGCGGTCGGAACAGTTCCGTATCATAGGGCGCATAGGTTCCGTTAATCAGCTGCATCAAAACCTTGCGGATATCCTGGTCGGAATTAAAGATTTCCATGGGATTGTAACCGCCGTTATTCTCGTAATGGATAACCTCATCAGAGGATAAACCAAAGATAAACGCATGGTCCTCACCCACTTCTTCTACAATTTCCACATTAGCACCGTCCATGGTACCGATGGTAAGTGCACCGTTTAACATGAACTTCATGTTACCGGTACCGGATGCTTCCTTACTTGCCGTAGATATCTGCTCGGATACATCTGCTGCCGCAAAAATAATCTCTGCATTGGAAACATTGTAGTTCTCAATGAATACCACTTTCAACTTGCCATTAATGGAGGCATCGTTATTTACCACATCTGCCACGGAATTAATCAGCTTGATGGTCAGCTTTGCATTATGGTAACCTGCTGCCGCCTTAGCACCAAAGATAAAGGTTCTGGGATAGAACTCCATATCCGGATGCTCTTTGATTTCATTGTACAGATACATTACATGCAAAATATTCAGAAGCTGTCTCTTGTATTCATGGAGACGCTTTACCTGTACATCAAAGATGGAGCGGGGATCCACATCAATACCGTTGTGCTCCTTGATATACTTAGCCAGGCGCACCTTATTGCGGTATTTAATATTCATGAATTCCTGCTGCGCCTTAGTATCATCAGCGTAAACTTTCAGTCTGCTGATCTGAGGCAGGTCTGTCACCCACTCATCTCCCACATGTGCGCTTACCCAGTCAGCCAACAGGGGATTACCGTGCTTTAAGAACCTTCTCTGGGTAATACCGTTGGTCTTGTTATTAAATTTCTCGGGATACATCTCGTAGAAATCACGAAGTTCCTGCTTTTTCAGGATTTCCGTATGCAGTCTGGCTACACCGTTTACGGAATAGCCTGCCACTATAGCCAGATGCGCCATCTTGACCTGACCGTCATAGATGATTGCCATCTTACGGATCTTGTCCTGGACATTAACGCCCTGGACACCTTCGTATTTCTTTTCAATATCCAGAATAAATCTGCGGTTAATCTCTTCCACAATCTGATATACTCTGGGAAGCAGTCTGGAAAACAGCTCAATGGGCCATTTCTCCAATGCTTCAGCCATAATGGTATGGTTGGTATAAGCACAGGTCTTAGTGGTTACTTCCCATGCCTCATCCCAAGTCAGATAATAGTCATCCATCAGCACACGCATTAACTCTGCGATGGCTACCGTAGGATGTGTATCATTTAACTGGAAGGTCACCTTTTCATATAATTTACGTACATCATCATGCTTTCTCATGTACTTCTCAACTGCTTCCTGTACGGATGCAGAGATAAAGAAATACTGCTGTTTCAGGCGCAACTCTTTGCCTGCATAATGATTATCATTGGGGTAAAGTACTTCTACGATATTTCTGGCAAGGTTTTCCTGTTCCACCGCCTTGCGGTAATCACCCTTGTCAAAAGAGTCCAACTGGAAACACTCCACAGGCTCAGCATCCCAGATACGAAGGGTATTTACGATACCGTTACCGTAGCCTACAATAGGGCAGTCATAGGGAATCGCCCTAACAGACTGATAACCCTCCTGAGTAAATACACCACGGCCGTTTTCATCAGTATGTACACTTACATAGCCGCCGAATTTAACAATCTTGGCATATTCGGTACGACGCAGCTCGAACGGATTACCATCCACCAGCCAGTTGTCGGGCACTTCCACCTGATAACCGTCTCTGATCTGCTGCTTAAACATACCGTAGCGGTAACGGATACCACAGCCGTATGCAGGATAACCCAATGTTGCCAGAGAGTCCAAAAAGCAGGCAGCCAGTCGTCCCAGACCACCGTTACCCAGTGCCGCATCCGGCTCCTGGTCCTCAATCACATTTATATCAAGGCCCAGTTCTTCCATGGCGCTGCGCACCTCATCCATTGCCTGCAAATTGATGATATTGTTACCCAAGGCACGGCCCATTAAAAACTCCATGGACATATAATATACCATCTTGGAGTCTTCCTTTTCGTATGCCTTCTGGGTCTCCATCCAGTTCTCCACGATCTGGTCTTTCACCGCATAGGAAACTGCCTGGAATATCTGCTGGGGAGTAGCCTCCTCCAACGTCTTACGGTACAAGGTTTTCACATTGTACAGAACACTTCTTTTAAAAAGTTCTTTGTCAAATTGGTCTTTACTTACTTTGGTATTATCTTTTGTTGTCATCTGCATTCTCCATTCCTTTGAAAAATGATTTTATACTATTATACCCCAAAACAAAATAGATTCCAACTTTTATTTATACACGCTCTATGGAAATGATTGCCTTTTCACCGTTGATATCCCAATCCTTAGAGATGGAATAGGTCTCACCGGACACAATGCTGTCTGCCAGAACCTTAGCAGCAATCATATCCTTATTTGCCTCTACAACTGTTGCCAGCTTGGCATTGTCATTCAATGATACTCTGATGTGGTCCATTACCTCGAAATCAGCTTCCTTACGCATGGTCTGTATCTTACTGATTACCTCATATACATAGCCTTCTTCGATAAGTTCAGGTGTCAGATTGGTATCCAGCACTACAGTTACAGTATTGTCAGCCTCGGTTACATAGCCTTCCTTCTGTGCGATGTTAATCAGTAAATCTTCTTCAGCCAGCTTTACTTCCACACCGTCTACTTCAAAGGAAATGAAACCGTTTGCCTTCAGGTCATCCATTGCACCGTTACCATCAATGGTAGCCAGCGTCTTCTGGATGCCGCCCATCTGCTTGCCGTACTTAGGTCCCACGGTACGCAGCTGGGGCTTAAAGGTATAGGATGTGAATTCTCTCACATCATCTGTAAATACAACCTTCTTTACATTCAGCTCGTCACGGATAATCTCCTGATAGAACTCATCCAGTACAAAAGGAGCCTTGATAAACATATTGCCGATGGGCTGACGATTCTTGATGGTTGCTGCATTTCTGCATGCACGGCCCATTACTACAGCCTTCAGGACATTTTCCATATTATTTTCAAGCTCTGTGTCAATCCATGCTTCGTTAGCAACAGGGAAATCACACAGATGGATACTTTCAGGTGCATTTGCATCCACGCTTCTTACCAGGTTCTGATAAATATCCTCAGTCATGAAAGGAATCATGGGTGCTGCAGTCTTAGCGATGGTTACCAGCGCGGTATAAAGTGTCATGTACGCATTAATCTTATCCTGCTCCATGCCCTTTGCCCAGAAACGTTCACGGCCGCGTCTTACGTACCAGTTACTCATTTCATCTACAAAGGAGTCCAGTGCTCTGGCAGCCTCGGGAATCCTGTAATTGCCCAGATGGTCATCCACAGCCTTTACTACAGAGTTCAGCTTGGACAAAAGCCACTTATCCATTACGGTTAACTTATCATATTCTAAGGTGTATTTGGATGCATCAAATCCGTCGATATTTGCATACAGCACAAAGAATGCATAGGTATTCCACAGAGTACCCATAAACTTACGCTGACCTTCCTGCACTGCCTTGCCATGGAAACGGTTGGGCAACCAGGGTGCGGAGTTGATGTAGAAGTACCATCTGATGGCATCTGCACCATAGGTCTCCAGCGCCTCAAAAGGATCCACTGCATTTCCCTTGGACTTACTCATCTTCTGGCCGTTCTCATCCTGTACATGACCCAGTACGATTACATTTTCATAAGGAGCCTTGTTAAATAACAGGGTAGAAATCGCCATCAGGGAATGGAACCATCCTCTGGTCTGGTCCACTGCCTCAGAAATAAACTGTGCAGGGAACTGCTGCTCAAATAATTCTTTATTTTCAAAAGGATAATGATGCTGTGCAAAAGGCATTGCACCGGAGTCAAACCAGCAGTCGATTACTTCCGGTACTCTGTGCATTGTCTTGCCGCAATCGGGACATACAAAGGTTACTTCGTCAATATAAGGTCTGTGCAGCTCTACCTGCGCATCTGCGGACTTGCCACTGCGCTCTGCCAGTTCTGCGCGGCTGCCGATACATTCCTGATGTCCGCACTCACACTCCCAGATATTTAAGGGAGTACCCCAATAACGGTTACGGGAGATTGCCCAATCCTGAATATTCTCCAGCCAGTTGCCAAAACGTCCCTTACCGATGGATTCGGGAATCCAGTTTACCGTATTGTTATTACGGATTAAATCATCCCTTACCGCAGTTTCCCTGATATACCAGGATTCACGTGCATAGTAGATAAGGGGAGTGTCACATCTCCAGCAGTGAGGATACTCATGCTCAAACTTAGGTGCCTCGTACAATTTGCCTGCAGCATCCAGATCTTTCAGAATCACAGGATCAGCGTCCTTTACAAACATACCTGCGTAATCGGTTTCCTCTGTCATCTCACCCTTGCCGTTTACAAACTGAACGAAGGGCAGGTCATACTTACGTCCTACCTGGGCATCATCTTCACCGAATGCAGGCGCGATATGTACGATACCTGTACCGTCGGACATGGTAACATAACCGTCACAGGTCACATAATGTGCTTTTTTGTTCTGCTTTGCTGCCACATCCACAGCCCAGGGGAAGAGGGACTCATACTCTTTGTACTCCAGATCTTTACCCTTGTAAGTCTCCAGCACTTCGTATGCTTCCACGCCGTTTTCCTTGTCAGCCAGTCTGCCCAGTACCGCATCCAGCAGTGCCTGTGCCATATAATAGGTACGACCGTCAGCAGCCTTTACCTTGCAGTAATTTTCATCAGGATTTACACAAAGTGCCACGTTAGAGGGCAAAGTCCAGGGTGTGGTAGTCCATACCAGGAAGTATGCATCTTCACCGGTCACTTTAAAGGATGCAATCGCAGAACGCTCCTTTACAGTCTTATAGCCCTGGGATACCTCTGCAGTGGACAGAGGGGTACCGCAACGGGGACAATAGGGAACAATCTTAAAGCCTTTGTATAAAAGGTTCTTGTTCCAGATTTCCTTTAATGCCCACCATTCGGACTCAATGAAATCATCATCATAGGTAACGTAGGGATTGTCCATATCAGCCCAGAAACCAACGGTTCCGGAAAAATCCTCCCACATTCCCTTATACTTCCATACAGATTCCTTACACTTACAGATAAAGGGCTCCATACCGTATTCTTCAATCTGTTCCTTACCATTCAATCCCAGAAGCTTTTCCACCTCCAGCTCTACGGGCAGGCCATGAGTGTCCCATCCTGCCTTACGGGGCACCATATATCCTTTCATGGTACGGTATCTGGGGATCATATCCTTGATAACACGTGTCAGTACGTGTCCGATATGGGGCTTACCGTTTGCGGTAGGCGGTCCGTCGTAAAAAGTATAGGTAGGGCCTTCCTTGCGGCTTTCCATACTCTTTTCAAAGATATTGTTTTCTTTCCAGAACTGCTCTACATTTTTTTCACGCTCAACAAAATTCATGCTGGCTGATACCTGTTTGTACATAGCTTTCCTTCCTTTCCGGGCTTATCGCCCACACCTGATTACAGCACCTGAGTGCCCGTCACTACCTGCCATGCAGGCCCTTCCGCTTTTTGCGAAAAAGAAAAGCTCCGTCCCGTAAAAGGACGAAGCTTAAAAATGCATCGTTACCACCTGTTACAACATACGTTTCCAATGCCGGCCGGCTTTGAAAGTTATATGGTATCCGATAACGGTGGAAAACCGTCTGGGACTACTGGTACTCGATATTCTTTCCTTTGGTCCCGGCTGCTCAGAAGTGATTTTCCAAAAACCCTTACTCAGACCGGTCTCACACCAACACCGGCTCGCTGTGCTTTTGAGGATAAATGTACTCTCTTCGTCATTGCATTTTACAATTAAATGCATTTTATATCCATTTTACGTAATTGTCAAGCTTGCTTTCATTTTTCGCTGATATTATAATAAGAACATAATAAAAACACTTTATGGTAACGAAAGATGTATATTAAATTAATCCAACCCAAAATGAATAAAAGACCCATGGATACGGGGCTTAAACTCCGTATGTCTCCTCCCCTTGGTTTATATACCATTGCCGCAATTTTGCGGGAAGAGCATAAGGTTGTTATTATAAATGAAAATATCGAAAAAATAGATTATGATGACATGCCGGATATAGTAGGTATCACGGTTACCGTAGACGCATATCCCAGAGCCGCTGAAATCGCCAAAAATTTCCGCAGGCAAGGAGTTCCCGTTGTTGCCGGCGGCATCCATATTACGACGGCATACGAAATGATTCCCGAGGGCGTGTTTGATGTTCTCTGTATCGGCGCTGCCGAAAACACCTGGCCGGACATCATGAAGGATTTGTCAGCAAATTGTCTCAAAGACAAATATTTCGGCTGCAAGCCTTTAGAGGGGAAGGATATTGTTTCTCCCGCATACGATATGATTGATAAAGACAAATACCTTTATACCAATATCCTTCATACAGGAAGAGGATGTCCTTTCCGTTGTGATTTCTGCTATAACAGTTCCAAAGAAAGATATTATGTTGTACGTAACATAGATGATGTGATTCAGGAAATTAAGCAGATGGGCAAAAAGCACATCATGATTATCGATGACAATTTTATCGGTGACCCGGCCTGGACCAGAGCCTTTCTGAAGGAACTGAAAAAGCTGAATCTGAAATGGAACGCAGCGGTATCCGTTAATGTAGTAAACATTCCCGGTCTGCTGGCAGAAATGAAAGAATCCGGCTGTTGCAGCCTTTTTATCGGCTTTGAAAGTATTCAGCCCGATTCCGTAAACGGTGTGCATAAGGTTCAAAATGATGTATCGAGGTATGAAGAAGCCATCCGGTTAATCCATTCCCATGGAATTATGATTAACGCCAGCTTCGTATTCGGATTGGACTCGGATACCAAAGAAACCTTTCAAAATACCCTTGATTTCATAGTCAGAAATAAAATAGAAACCGTTACATCCCATATAATGACACCCTATCCGGGGACTGTTTTATATGACCGACTGAAAGCAGAGGGCCGAATTATTACGGAAGATTATTCTAAGTATAATACCGCACATGTGGTTTTTAAACCTAAGAATTTATCGGCAGATGAACTTTATAAAGGTTATCTGTGGATGTATCGCAGGATTTACAGTTTTAAAAACATTATAAAGAGAATTCCTGATGCTAAGGAACAGGTTTTACCCTATCTTGCATTTAATCTGTTTTATCGCAAATTTGGTAAGTTCACCGATTTGATTTGCAAAATAGTCACATACAGACGCTTGGGATATTTTGCTGAAAAGATGTCCAAGTATATTTAACACAATATATTTGTCCGTACCGTCCGAAGAGTACGGCAAGAGTCAGTCGTTTGTACTGATACCTTGGGGAGGTATTACCTATGAAAAATAAGTCGCGCGGCAAGATTGCCTATACCTTACATGCCATATACACGCTACCCATGATTTTTTTATGCGTCCTTATTATTATTCTCACGGAATACAGTGTGGGAAGTGCCATGAAAAAGGAAGTGGAAAAATCACTGCGGAGTGTATCCGGCAACATTACCCAGATGCTGGACCTGGCCTATCCCGGCGACTACCGTCTGGAGGGAGACACCGCCTATTCCATTTATAAAGGTGACCACAATCTCACCTCTGATTCGGCTTTGGTGGACCAGATTAAAGATAATACAGGGCTGGATGTTACCCTTTTTTATCAGGATACCCGCATTCTTTCCACCATCCGTGATAAAAACGGCCAGCGGCTTATCGGCTCCGCCGCCCCCGCCATGGTACTTGAGAATGTGCTGAAGGGCCGGACTGCCACTTTTTATGATGACACTATTATTTTTGGTACCCACTATTTTGCCTATTACACACCCTTACTTAATGAGGACGGCAGTGTTGCGGGAATGCTGTTTGTGGGCAAACCGTCCGATGACGTGAATGCAGCAGTACAGCAATGTGTTATTCCTTTACTGGCGGCAGTGTTACTGGTAATTCTGATTATTACGGTTAGCATTCTTATATTTACGAGCAAATTTGTCACCGACCTGTTGCGCATAAGGGTCTTTCTTTCGGAGGTTTCTTCCGGAGAAATGACTGCCGTATTGCACAAGTCAGTACTGCAAAGAAATGATGAATTACGCGATATCGGCTTCAGGGCCATGAATATGCAGCGTTCCCTATGTTCTCTGCTGGAACATGACACACTGACCCAGCTGTACAACCGCCGTTTTGCCAACCGTAAATTAAAAGAAATCATGTCCAAGTCCCTGCAAAACGGCACGCCCTTTTCCATTGCCATGGGTGATATCGACTACTTCAAAAAAATCAACGATACCTATGGTCATGACGGCGGAGATATAGTACTGCAGAAAATATCTGAAGTCCTCCGCAACAAAATGCGCCTCCACGGTTTTGTAGCCAGATGGGGCGGCGAAGAGTTCTTCTTCGTATTTGACCACGAGGATGGAGAGGCCTCCTGTCAGGTATTGACGGAGCTTTTACAGGAAATCCGTGAACTGGAGATTCCCTATGGGGAACAGCATATAAAGGTGACCATGACTTTCGGTATTGCTTGTATGGCCACCGATGACATGGATGCCCTTATTAAAATTGCCGACGAGAAACTCTACGCCGGCAAAGAAGCGGGCCGAAACCGCATAATTGTTTAATTAACAGAAGTTCCCGTCGAGGCAATGTCATTAGGCTAAGGCTCCGCCCTGTCCCATACCCCGCACCGGGGTCACAGTTCCCGGTGCAGGGTATGGGACAGGGCAGGGTCTTAGCCTAATGACATTGCCTGCGGTAAACTATTCTTCCATCTGTCTGCCCAGGAAAACCGCTGCGGCCTGTACCAGCTTTAAATCAGTTTCACTCAGCTTTTTACGAGTGTCACTTTCCAGCAAAATAACAGAACCGATTACATCGCCCTGACATATGATAGGGGCGATTATTTCATGCACATAATCCAGTGTCATATCACTGCAGATATAGGTAAAGCTTCTTTCACCCCTGGCAGCAATAAATACCTCTCTCTGCTCTATTTTTTCCTCCAGCCCCGCACTGATCTCCTGATTTAAGAGAATTTTACACCCGCCTGCAGCCGCAATGAACTGCTCCCTGTCCGTAATCAGTACCATATGTCCGGAAACCTGGGCCATGCTCTCCGCATACTGCTGGGCAAATGCAGTCATCTCACCAATGGGTGAATATTTCTTTAAAATCACCTGGCCTTCTTTATCGGTAAATATTTCCATAGGATCACTTTCCCTGATGTGCATGGTTCTGCGAATCTCCTTGGGAATCACAATTCTGCCCAAATCATCTATACGACGTACTATACCTGTTGCTCTCATATAACAAAAAACCTCCATTTACATTTTCTAGTTTTGAACCTAGTATCTGTAAATAAAGGAATTTTATGCCTTGAAAAATGACTTTCCTGTTATAATTTGCTTTTCATCGGAATCTTCATCAGCAAAACACCCATACTCAATCCCACAACACTCTGTACAGCGTTGGCAAAGATATTCATAAGTGCAGGTACAAATCCGTATAAAAGACCTTCAAACACGAAATATCCGCCTATCATTGTGAGTTCCGCTAATATACCGCTGATAATCCTTGAAGGCAGACCGGCCACCTTCCTGTGAAACAGCTTATAACCATAAGTTGCAATAAGTGCCATCAGACCTTTAATTACAAAGGTCGCCGGTGCATAGAGCACATAACCCGAAAATATATCAGCCAGTGCAGAACCGAGACCTGCGGCAAGGAAGCCGTATGCAGGCGAAAGCATCCAGCCTGCCACTAATACGATACCATCCCCAAGATTCAGATATCCTTTAAGCGGGGACGGAATTTTAATTATCATGGTTGCCACACAGATAAGCGCCGCCATAAGGGCCGCCGTAACGATTTTCTTTGTTTTCGAGTTCATCCTCATCTTACTCCTTTACTTCTTATGAAAAGTATTGTATGGTAAATCTGAACATATAACAATTACCAAATAAGGAGTATTTTATATAACCAGATGAAATATATCATAGATAAAGAAAACCGCCCGGTATATCTGCAACTTTATAAGCAGATACGTAATGACATTATCGCCGAAAACTACCCCTATAATACAAAGCTCCCTTCCAAACGCAGTCTCTCCGAAGAAACAGGTGTCAGTATCATCACTGTAGAACATGCATATGCCCTGCTTTGCGAGGAAGGTTACTTAGAATCCAGGGAACGAAGCGGCTATGTGGTTATTTTTCGAAAAACGGACGGTTTTGCAGCTTCAGAAGAGCTCCCCACCGCACATACATCCCATAATGCCTCGCATACCTATCCGGAGTTCCCGCTATCCCTGCTCAGTAAGACTATGCGCAAAGTATTAACCGAACGCAGCGACCTGCTGCTTGAAAAATCTCCCAACTGCGGATGTATGGAATTACGTGAAGCCATCCGTCACTATCTGGCCAGGAACCGGAACATACAAGTCGCTATGGACCAGATTGTAATCGGTTCGGGCTCGGAATATCTCTACGGACTTATTGTGGAACTGCTTGGAAGACATCACACTTATGCCATAGAGGCCCCATCCTACAAAAAGATTGAACAGGTTTACAAAGTGGCTGAAATCAACTACGACCAACTTCCGTTGACACAATCCGGTATTGACAGTAAGGCACTCGCCCACACAAAGGCTGACGTACTGCATACAACACCTTACCGAAGCTATCCCAGCGGTGTTACTGCAACTGCATCCAAGCGCCACGAATATATTCGATGGGCAGCGCGTAATGGCCGCTATATCATCGAAGATGATTTTGAATCAGAGTTTTCGGTTTCCAACAAACCCACCGAAACGCTTTTTGCACTCTCCGGTCGTGATAATGTCATCTACCTGAACACCTTCTCTAAAACCATCTCTCCCTCTCTGCGTATCGGATACATGGTGCTCCCCGGGCACCTGGTGGCTGAATTTCATAAAAAGCTTGGTTTCTACTCGTGTACGGTACCTACTTTCATGCAGTACGTTCTTACTGAGCTCATCAATAGCGGAAATTTTGAAAGACATATCAATCGGGTGAGAAGGAATAAACGTAAGGAACTTCTAGGGCAGAAATAAGTAAAAGCGTCGCAACTTAGCGACGCTTTTACTTATTTCTGCCTGAAATTCACAACGGCTTTCCTTTACTTATTCCGCTACATCACTTACATCTTTAGCATAATACGCTGCCAGCTGTTCCTCTAACCGGTTTTCTTCCTGCTTCGCTTTGTGATTCTTATACAGATACAAGGCAATGACACCGATGAATACCAGCAGTGCGGGGATATCCCACCAGGTGAACTTCATAACTGTATGTTCAATAATGTATTGCATATTCCTCCGCTCCTTTCCTAGTTATTCATCTCCGGATTTGTCTGCTGAATCATATCAGCCAGTTTTTTCTCATATGCTTCTTCACGCTTTTTGGTATTGCGTCTGTGTACACACCCTATGATTACCATCAACACTGCAAGAATCAGTGCAGGCAGGGTCCAGAAGCACATGTTCCATGTTTCATGTAAAAAATTATATAAGTCTAACCACATGCCTATTTACCCCCTGTTCTTCCACTGGATTTCTTCCAGTTTCGCTTTTAATTCATAAATTTCTTCCTGATGCTTTTTCATCTTTCTGGTGTATGACATTAAGATAATACATGCTGCCAGCATTAAAAGGAAGCTGGTGATGTTGCAGGCATGGTCGCCGTGGATATTTGCCAGAGGCACTTCATTGTCCTCGATAGGCACCAGATGTGCCTTGCCCTCATCATCTATAATCACCACTGCGTCTGTTATCTCTTCCGGCTCCTCCGGTGTAGGATCTACGGGTGTAGGGTCTACGGGTGTGGGATCCACGGGTGTAGGATCCACGGGTGTGGGATCCACAGGCGTAGGGTCCACGGGTGTAGGGTCTACGGGCGTAGGATCCACGGGTGTAGGATCCACGGGTGTAGGATCTACGGGTGTGGGATCTATGGGTGTAGGATCCACAGGTGTGGGATCTACGGGTGTAGGATCCACAGGTGTAGGATCTACAGGTGCAGGGGGATTCGCCGTATATGTTACGGTAAATTCCAGATTCTGGGCCGGCATTCCGTTTTCATCACTGCTTATGGAGCTATAATTCGGTGTATATCCCGAAATCACGGGAGATGCCACATTGAAGGCTTCTCCTACGGCGATTGCTGCACTATAGTCCTCAGCCATGGTTTTACCTGTTGTATCCACATAATGAATGGTCAGCAGGTAGGTAGGAATGGGGCGTACTTCCAAAGTACCGTATGTTACGGTAAACTCATAATTATCAGCCTTAGTGCCCTCTGACAGTGTGTAGGTAAAGGTATTATCACTCTCACCTACCTCCCTTTGGGAACCTGTCACATCATAGCTTGCTCCTTCACCTTCGGCAAAACCATCTCCGCTGATAGCCACCACACTTTGTGTAAGTGCTTCACCGTTATAGGTCTTCACAGCAGATGCGGAAGCCAGGATTACGTTTCTCTTTGTAATCTCCAGTTTACCCTCTTCAATTACAAATCTGACATCAAAATTAGGATTGGTATTAACAAAGTCTGATGCCTGCAATTCCATTTCATAGATGCCTGCATCCTTGCCGCTCACCTGTGCGTTTCCTTCAAATCGGAAGTCTTCTGCAGTATACAGCGGATTACTGATATCGGTAATCTCATATCCCTGCAAAGTCTTTTCTGTACCATCATATAAATAGCTACCGCTGTTTTCCGTAATGGTTACCACTACTTCCTCTGCCTTGGTAACAGTCAGCAGACCATCTGTTACGGTTACTTCGTAATTATCGGTTACATCTCTTTCTCCGTCCACGATCCTGAGGTCTGTTATCACATTTGCAGATGTACCTGCGTCCGTACGGCTGCCCTCAGTCATTGCACGGAGCTGATGACCCTGTACCAGAGCTGCCTCATCATAAATCACTGTTTCGCAGGTAAGGGGCTGACCGTCGTAATCCTTTGCAGAAGAACCCGCAGTCACGGACAATGCTCTTTTTGTAATCTGCAACTCACCATCCGCAACAGTAAAGGTTACATTCTTAAAGTTAGGATTTACATTGGTAAAATCTTCCTCTGTAAGACCCATTGCATAAATACCTGCATTTGTAGCGCTTACAAATGAATCTCCTGCAAATACAAAATCATTTGCCATATATAAAGGATTGCTGATAGTTACATTGTAGCCTTCTGCCACATGCTCTAAGCCATCGTACACAGCTACTTCCTTTGTTCCCAGAATGGTGACTTCCACATTTTCCACCGGTGCAATGGTCAGACTTCCGTCTACGATTATGAAAGTTACCTTTGTAAAATTGGAATTGGTATTTACAAAATTCTCAGGCTGCAGTTCCATCTCATAACTGCCTGCAGCGGTTCCCTTCACTTCTGCATTGCCGCTGAAGATGAAGTCCTCCACGGTATATAATTCATTTGTAACAGATATCTCATAACCGGTTACGGACTTTTCGTTGCCATCATATACATAGCTGCCGCTGTGCTCCGTAATGGTTACAACCACTTCATCCGCCGCGCCTACAGTCAAAGTACCGTTTACAGTGGTGATGTCATAGTTCTCTGCCTTGGTATTCTCATTCAATGTATAAGTAAAAGTATTCTCACTGCTTCCTGCCAGAGTCTGACTGCCGGTTACGGTATATGCCGCTCCTTCGCCCTCTGCAAAATCTTCGCCGCCCACGGTTACTTCTTCTGCGGTCAGGGCACTTCCGTCATAGCTCTTACTTGCGGACGCACTGGTCAGGGTCACTGCAC
>JAFXEW010000110.1 GCA_017513625.1 Lachnospiraceae bacterium
ACCTCCAGCAGTTCCTCATAGGCTTTCTGCATATTTCGGATATGGGTGCTGTAATTTCCTTTATCCTTATGGGGACGGTACCTCCTTTTTAAATTTTCCAGAATCTTTCCCGCACTGGTATCTATCCCCATTGCCTTTCCTTCCTTTTCCATGCACCGCACCAGGATTCCGGTAAGTAACATCCCAGAACCATCAAAGGCATCCTCCAGCTGTTCTTTTCCATTGCCCTTTTTCAGATCCTGATAAATATCCCGGTAATACCGGCAGATGGATTCTTTGGCGGCGTATTTCATATCCATGGTTTCTGCTACCTGGGTTAAGACCTGTATCCATGCCTCACACTCTATGATTTTTGGATGTTCTTTTGCCGGAACCGCTTCTTCTCCGTAAAGGGCCTTTAAGTCTTCGTTCCAGTCCTTGTAACCGGATTGCAATATCCTGATGTTGGTGTAATGATTCTGCGTCAGGATCTCCGCTAGTCTGCCACAGGCTTCTATCCCTGCCGGATCATGATCCAGACACAGAACAACCGTATCCAGATTTGGATAGTCTTTTAACATCTGCAGCATGGCATGTTCAGACACACCGTTTAACACAATGTAACTGTTCTCCTGCCAGTTCTCCGGATACAAGCTCAGAAAGGACAACAGATCAATGGGAGCCTCAAACACATACAGCCTGTTACCGGGGCCGGCATGCCCGAATCCATAAGCAGCATCCGAACCTTCTCCATTTAACCGGAAGCTCCTGCCCTCGGAACAGGTTCCTTTTTCATGGATGTGGCGGATATTTCCCTCCTTATCCACCCCTGCAAAAACCGCATTGTGATGTCCCACTGATTCATACAGGGTGCCTTTTCTGGCAAAAAAAGAAAGGATGTCCCTGCTCACATGACGCTTCTGCATCAGATAAGCATACACCCTTTTCATGGTATCGTTTTTCTTCGGTGGTTCCAAAACCTTTGGTTCTTCCACCTCCTGTTCTTCCGGTTCCTCCTCCGGTAATTCCTGGGTACCGTATTCCTGCTCCTTGTTCCTTAAGAGACGTTCTCTCTCAAACTGCTCCCTTGTTTCCGGTGTCACGTGGGTTCTTCCCTGGATCACTTCCCCCTGCTCCCCATTTAACAGATAAGAAACAGCTTCCGGATAGGACATGCCGAAGAATTCTTGCATAAAATCTATAGCATGGCTTCCCACCTGCTGACTGTGTCTGTACCAACTGCTTCCACGAAACGTCACACTTTTATGCTTCTTCCAGCGCCATTCATTCCCGGAACGTTCCACCTCTTCATTCTCTTTTTTCAGAATGTCCATAATGGGAACTGCATTGGCTCTTTCTTTTTGTTCCTCTGTAAAATAAATGAAATCTCCCAACTCATTTCCTCCTCTTCGCCTTTACTGGGTCTGCACCATAATTTCCCTGTCATCTTCTGCATGTCCCTGTGCCATCTTTTTCTGTTTCATCTTTCTTGCCAGCTTACGGTCCACTCTGGTGTTACCTCTCCGTCCGGATATATCATCCTCTATGAGCTGCTCTAAATGATGCAGGAGTCTGGTTGCCATCAAAAACAGATCCGGCTGACCGATCTCATTCCAGTGTTTCAGGAAAAAAGCGGCATACTCATTTCCCTGCTCTGCTGACAACATAAAATATGCATACGATTTCTCCCGGTCCTGCGGCACATCCCTGCCTGTTAAATACACCTTGCCAAGCACATACTGTGCGTACTGGTTTCCTGCATGGGCAGACGATTCCAGATACTGCAGGGCAAGCTCTACATTTTTCCCTACCTCTTCTCCTGCCAGATACAGTTTGCCAAGCCGGTATGCGGCAAGATCGTGCTTCTGCTTCGCTGACCGTGTCAGGTAATGGAGAGCCTTTTCCATATCTTTATACTCATCTTCCAGATATAATCTTCCTATCCGGTACTGGGCATAGGCATTACCGGCTTTCGCTGCCCGGTGCAGATAAAACAGCGCTTTTTCCATATCTTTTGCCAGTACGTCTCCCTCTGCATACAATTTTCCCAAGGCATACTCTGCAAAGGTGTTTTCCTGCTCTGCCGCCTCCTCCAGCCACCGGATGGCTTTCCGTATCTTTTCATAATCCGGTGCCTCTTCCAGGTTTCTCTGCAGTTTTTCTGTTTCCTGATGGATATACAGCTTTGCCAGCTGATAAGGTGCATGGATATTGCCACAGTCCGCTGACTGTATCAGATATTTTTCTGCTTTCCTCTCATCCGCCTCCGTTCCAATTCCCTTCAAGTACATTACCCCGATCCTGTACCAAAGGTTATCATCCTTGGACTTCTTTTCCAGATTTAAAAATCCAAGAAAGGCTACCCGGTAACACTCCTCTGCCAGCTCCCGGCTTCTTTCCGTTCCTCTTCCGGACTCATACAGTTTGCCAAGCTCCAGAGAGGCGTAAGCGTTTCTCTGCTCATGGGAACGAAGGAACAACCGATATGCCTGTGCATCGTCCTGCTCCACACCTTTGCCATGAAGATACAGCACACCAAGAGAGTAAAGGGCATGTTTATGGTTCTTATCTGAGGACATGTCAAACCACCGGGCTGCCTCCCGGAGATCTTCTTCTGTTCCCAAGCCATACTGAAACATCTTACCGATACGATATTCCAGATAGGCATTTGCCTTATCTCTTTCTACCGCAAGCATTCCGGTCAGTGCCTTTTCGTACCATTCCTGTGCTATCACCGGGTCCGCATCCACAAAGATACCCTGCGCATAAATCTTGCCCATGTCATGTATGGCGAACACATTTCCCCGTTCTGCTTCTTCCTTCATGATCTCATAGGCAGCCTCTTCATCCGCTTCCATCTCATCGGTTCCATACAGATATCCTCTGGCCTCTTTGTATTCTTTCGACCAATTGGCATAAAAGGAATATCCGGTACCTTCCTCTCTCTCCTGCGTCCCGTTCCAATCATCCATGGCAATCTCCACCAGTTCCTCCAGCTCCTGAAAAGAACCTGTGGTCTCTTCTTCTGTTTCTTCCATGGCATCCAGACTTTCATCCTCCGTATAAAGATATCCCTCTCCATACCGCAGGGCTTCTCGGATAACCATGTTTTTGAGACTTTTAAATTCCTTTTGTTCTGACAACAAAGGTTCCTCCGAATTGGTATCTTTGTAGTAATGGAGGAGCTCGTTTTTACTTTCCAGCCACCTCCGGTAGCAATCTGTCACCATTTCTTCCTTTGCCAGTTCATCCACGATCCTGTTGATAATGGCTTTTACATCCGCTTTCAAATATCCGTATACTTTTTTGCCACCGGTATTTTTTAGTCTCTTGGATAAAAGCTCCACATCCTTTGCAATTTTTCCATTATGACAGACACCTCTTTGCATTTCCTGCAATAAAAAAAGCAGACTTTTATTTGCCTGCTCCTTTAACTGATCTCTTCTTTGTGTTTTCTTTTCATAGATGCTCATAAACTCCTGCCGGAAAATATCATGGGCATAGGTGGAACGCATGGTATCAATCCCTTTTTTTGTAAGATACCCTTCCGATGGACTTTGGGAATACACCACCAGATGTACGTGGGGATGATGGGATTCATTATGAAAGGCTGCATACCATTTCAGGTTCCTGCTGTCTATCTTATAATTTTCACATAAAAGCTCCACTCTGCTCCGTAATAATGCCTGCCACTGTGCGGCACTGTCATAGCCAAGTCTTTCCGCATCCTCCCTGCGCAGACTGATCACGTTTGTCCACACCACGCCTGGATGATTTGCCACCTCCTCTGCCACACGGGACAGTACAACAGATTCCCTTTCATTAGAAAACAGGCCATGGGTATTGATCCTTTCTACTCTTGGTCTGTTTGCAAGGTAATCTATATAGTTTTTCTTCTTAGCGATAATATCCAGATTGTTTTCCAGAGCCTGTGTGATAAACTCCGTTGCGTTCTCCCGGTTCGGTTTCTGGAGGTAATCATAATACTCATGCATCCGATCTGCATCTTCGATTTTCGATAAGATGTCTGCGATCAGTTCCTTTTGCTTGACCGTTGCCGGAAGCAGTCCACCCGTATTGTCAATCTTTTCCACCCCTTCACGGGTACTGATATAATTCATGTAATTGGAAAGATGGGAAGGCGGGGCATTTTTTAAGTAGTTACATCGTAGAATTAACTTTGGCATCCTTGTTCCTTCCTGCTATTTCATTTTACTCCAAAGAAAAAGGATAACCACATATGTGTTATCCCATTGTTCCTATACATCATCATATCGATTGGGACAAAAAAATATCAACAGATCCACTTCTGCTATTTCATCCTCTCCCTTATTCGTCCTCGGTTCACATGAGACATAATAGTCCCCCATCGTAAATGATATAAGGTTGGATGATATCAGTTGCAAATCACCTGTGCAATAATTTAATACCAGTATATCATAAGGTTGCACATGAAAATATTCATCCAGCATCTTTTCTATGCAGTCCTCACAGCAATACTCTCTTATCATATCGATATCAAACACCGCATTGTCCCCCAAATCGATATCAATCTCCGCATATCCCCTATCTCTGTTTGTTGTAATACGGATCCCCATATTGTCACCATATGCCGGTGCCATTGAAATTTGGTTATAGGTATCTTCTTTCTCTATCATCTTTCCAAACTCATCATATTTGTTAATACCAACATGATTTACAGTTCCTTCATTTAAAAACAAGATTCCAAGATTATTTTCATTGCTATACAGTTTTCTTGTTTTACATATCAGACAATCCTCTTGTACAATATTAGAAAAATAATCCGGCTCTTCCCATGGTTCATGTGACGGTTCTTCTTTTTCGCTCACCCTGTTACTCATTCCGTAGCCGAATATAAAACCTACAGCAAACAAAATAAAAAACCAGATACATATCCGTCCAATTCCGTTATACTTACTTAATTTATCCCCCACGTCTTTTTCTGCTCCTTTTTAGAATTATTATTTGTTCTTTAGAACGAGTATAGCACAATTATACTGATTTGAACAAGTCATATTATTTCAATAAAAAGACAAAAAAAGAAGAGTCCCCTTGCTCTTCTTTCCATTAATCTTCTATAAACGCCCGAACTGCATTTAGAATACGTTTCTGGTCTTTCTTTTTCATCCCTGAAATCATATCATACAATTCATTCGTTACACCTAACACGGAATGCTCCACCACATCTACCAGTAATGTATCTGCTGACACTTCGAGTGCATTTGCTATTGCCACAAATGTATCCAGCTTTGTTGTTTTTACACCACGCTCAATGACACTTATATGCGACGGACTCAAATCCACCATTTCAGCCAAATCTTCCTGTGACAGATTCCTTGCTTCTCTGGCCATTTTAATCCTTTGACCTATAACCTGTAAATCCACAGTGGCTTGTCACCTCCTTTAGAACGAATAGTAGTTCTAAATAAAAGTATAACCTTTTCTCCCCTGCAGAAACATATTCAACAAAACAAGTTCTAGTTCTTTAGAATTAGTTGTAATTCTTTTTATGATTTGCTACTATCATATTAGATAACTGTACTGCGTCATTATGTGAAAGGGGAATTGTATGAGCAAACTAAAAAACTGGCTACAAAAAATAGGTATCCTGCGTGAACCAACCATTGATGACTTAATCTATGAATATACAATCAGTACGTGTTACCGGCTTTTTCCAACATCCTTCTATCGAAAACATACTCCGGAGGAAATTAAAAAAGCTCACGAAGAAACATTAACCGAGCTTCGTCGAATGATTGAAGAATACAAAAAAGAAAATCATCTTGAAGATAGTGTGTAGCTGTCTTCAAGTTTTCTTATAACAAAGTCTATACATTTTGATATTTATATGCCTCTTCAAAAACAACCGCACCATTAATCTTCTTAACCTCTTCTGCACATTTCCCCTGTAACTTTAACAACGTTTCTTCATCCACACCGTGACTGTATGCAATTACATGAGACAGCTTAGAAGTTTCCACGGCCAGTTTATACATAGCACGAGCCATGCGGTTCTCACTATCCTTTACTGTCGCATGCATTACAGAGGAAATGGTGGAGAGCATATAGTTCTCAATCTTTTCCGAGGTCAGATAACCAATATAAAATTTCAATGCCTGATTTAAAAATTCATTCCTTGATTTCACATCAGCCTGTTGGAGCAGGCTGTCCACCTGCCCCAACAAATCTTCCTCAATATAAAACCCTTTTCTTACTTTACCTTTTTCTTCACTTGCCACTCTCATCCTCCTTTAGATATTCCTCGCAGATTGTTACGATATGTTCACACAACTTCTGTGGTATGATACTTCTTTCCCTGGAACCTTTTAATCCCTGTGTTCCGGTTTTACTCCCTCTTGGAGCTGCAACGTGACACGGATCTCCATTGTGGCACATAGGCAAAAACTTTGGTTCGGGATGATTCGTCCAGATATCAGTCGGCTTCATCCGGTTATCTCCATATTGACAATAAGTCACGGTGTATCTTGGCAATCCTTTCATCCAATCCATTTTCCGCATACCACCTCTTGGATTTTCAATAAAATAAAATCTCGGCTGCAACTCTTCAATGAGTCTTAACACATGCTTATCTACCATATCACAGAATTTTGCATAGACACTAACCGGCTCCAGGCTTCCGGTATCCGGATTTTTTCTTCTGTGATGACTGATGGCTGCGATACTGAATGTGGAGCAGTCAGGGCTTGCCCATATAACATCCGGCTTTCCAAACAACTTTAATATATCTTCTGCTTTTACTTTACTGATATCCTCATACAGATCAATATCTTCAAAATCCTTTGACCACTCCACACTGAATACTTCATGACCTCTGCACTCGAATGCTTTCCCGATACTTCTTGTTCCTGCAAATAATTCCAAAACTCTCATAGTCCCATATCGGTAGCGGTGCGCACCTTACCCCATGGGACTACTTATTCCTTTCTTTTTTCTTCTGCCTGCAGACATTCATGCGAAAGGCATAAAAACAAGTCTCTTTCATGCCTTTCAACCCTTAAAAATAATAAAAAGCAGCATAACTTCTTTAAAATTTTTTGAAAAAGTTATGTCATGCTACAATGCTCCCAACGGCTCTGCCGGTGGGTGTTTATCGGGTTAGGCCGCCTGATAGCGGCATAACCCCTTTAACCTGCACTATTTTCGACCCTGATTTTACAGCCCTCTTTTCTCCCGGTTTTTGGTCTCTTTTATTGTATTTTCCGGTATCGCTGATTATATTTCCTCAAATCGGCTCACACAGGGCAGAATAGATGCAGGTCGGTCACTTTATCCACCAGTCTTAAATAATGGCACAAATCGGCACACGAACGGTCACAGGGGGTAA
Organism: Lachnospiraceae bacterium; assembly: GCA_017513625.1. Classification (GTDB taxonomy): domain Bacteria; phylum Bacillota; class Clostridia; order Lachnospirales; family Lachnospiraceae; genus Acetatifactor. The sequence goes on from JAFXEW010000110.1 coordinate 7,346, forward strand.
TTCATCCCTTTTTCCCCTTGCAAGTTTCTCGGTCCTTATTCGCTCTGACCAACGTCCTCATTATTTCGCACCGCATTTTTATTACTTTTCTTGATAGCAGCCGGTACATCTCCCCTGCTTTCTATGTATTCCCTTACGGCCTGAGGCACATATTTCTCATACATTTTCCCTAATACATCATTTAACTCCGATTCAAAATCCGCATCCTTTTTGCCCATATACTGCTTAATCGCATTCAGTTTTTCCTCTTCATACTTGATGGTAACTACTGCTTGTTTCATGTTCTCAACCTCCACAATATCTTATAAAAAAATCTGGATGACTTTACATCTGCTGTGTCATCCCCTGCTCCTGGCTCTGCATCTCATCCAGTTTTGAAAGTGTCTGTGTCTGGACATCAAACAAAAAGATATCCCCCGACAAAATGTCTTCCGGACGAATCCGGTTTCTTTGAACATAGGCTATCTCCTCCTTGAGCCCTTCCAAATCCTGTACTTCATCACGTCTGAAGAGAACACACTCATGTACGGACATTGGTAATAAAAGCATATCTGTTTCAAATTTTTCTGCCACTCCCCTCATAGCCTTATCGTCAAACATATATACTGCTCCATGAAATCTTTCGGGATTAGAAAGTATATATACGTTAAAATTTCTATCATAACCCGGCAGCCTGCTCACATCAAATTTCTCTTCTATTATGTCATGTACATTCATTAGCTGATAAGGAAAATGCTGCTCCATGTTATACCATGCGGTTTCTCGTAGTGTCTTTTCATCAATCCTCCACTCTGCCAATCGATCATTATTTATCAAGATTGTACCATCCCAGCCGTCATCTAATTTTACTTTTACATGATAAGTTAAGGCAAATTCCCCTTTCACTTCATGTGGTATATCCTGCAGCATATCTCGGTTTTTTACTGCATTGCATACAGACACACCGATTCTGTCCTTTACATTTTCATACTCAAACGTATTCACAAGGTATTGAAGGTCTGGTCTGAGACTGTCTAAATAAATATCTGCCATGTGCTGCATGACCTCCTCAATCGGCATCCCATACAGATGCACCGCATAAAATTGCTCCAAGTAAATAGATGGTACCACTCTCTCCTTCCCCACAATACATAAAGCATTCATAGGAACCGTATTGTTTTTAAGTCCCTTTCCCAAAAACACGTTTGCATCCTGGTATTCCTGCGGGAGATATGCCTTGATATTCTCTACCGCATACTTCATGAATTCATCAAACTGCATTTTTGTTTCCTCCGTCATCTTTCTTAAATGACCAATCCATGTTTCCCGTTCCACACCAAAGAGCCCATCATGAGAAAAGATTTCCTCTTTAGTTTCTACCATTCCTTCTGTCCCATCATCATATAATCTGTATATTGGCAGATCAGCATCCAGTAATTCCAATGCTTTATCTTCAGAAAGAGGCAGCATACCATCCCATGCATATCCGTAAGCATACATCTCCTTCATGCTTATACTATCAGGCATAATGATTTCTTCATGTTCCGGTACCTGCACGATGGACAAGGTATGATTGTCTTTATCATAGCGGTATATTTCCCCGGATAGAAATTCTCCATCTTTTAAGGCTGTCCGATTAACCGAGTTTACAAGATCCTTTGCATAGCGTATATTCAATCCGTTTGCCTCCCTATAAACTATGGTTTCATGTACAGATGCCGGCAGGACAATCAAGTTACCACCTAATTTTTCTGTAACCCTCTGCATGGTTTCCTCATCAAACATACATATGGCCCCGTTACTGTTTATCCCATTTGTAAGGATAAACATATCCAGTTCAGGAGCTGCGCCTCTTGGTATCGGTTCATCAATTTTTAAATAATTTTTACTTAGATCAACCGTTCCACCCGTCCCAAGTTCAAACATTATAGGGGGACGTTTTGCCATGGTATTCGCCCAAGCATCCTGCTTTAAAGTTTCGGCATCCACACCCCAGTGCGCCAACTGTTCTTTGGTCACCAGTTCACAGCCTCTTTTAAATCGTTCATCATAACCACTGAGCCGGTATACTACCGCCAGATCCTCCCGGCATTCATGCACAACTTTTTTTAAGATGTCTTCCATTTTTGCGGCATTATATACCTCTACAAACAACCGTTCCTTGATATCCTCTGCATACAAATTCATTGTCCATTGCCTCCTACATTTCCATTGTCATGCCGGTTTCCTGTTCGTCCTGCTGTTCTTCTGTCTGCTGCATACCGGAATCCTGTTCGGGAACAGCTTCCCGCACAACGTTCTGTCTGGCACTACGTCTGCCCTGCCCTCTTGTCTGTCTCTGTGGTTCAGTATCATCCTGCACAGCTTCCTGCGGTTCCTCCATCTTACTTTCCACAAATTTTCTTACCTGCTGGGGAACACTTTTTTCATATGTTTTATCCAGATGTTCTTTTAATATTTTTTCCACGGTAGCATTCTGTTCCCTTAAAAAAAACTCCAGTGCTTCCATCTTCACTTCCGGAAAAGTGATTTTAATTTCTTTCTCCGCCATAACTTCCTCCTGTTATCTACATTATCATTTCCATAGCTGCATCCTGTGTTTCCTGCATTGTCTGATACTGCTCTATCAGCCCCTTCACGGACGGTACAAAAGCAGAATATCTTGCATAAGAAGAGCCTTCACTCTCCACTAAAATGCCTTCCTCCATATCCTCGCTGGTTACCAACAAGCAGTGCCACACACCATCTTTTTCACACATCAGATTCACATGCTCCCTGATAAAATCATAGTCATGCATAAGATTCTGCGTAAAAGCTGCATACTCTTCTGCAGTCAGTGTAATGACTTTTTCCACACAGAACTCACTCGCTGTAATCTCCGGTTCCTTTCTTAAAAATACTGCTCTCACATTTCCTCCCTTCCAAGCACAAAACAGATGCCTCTGGCATCAAAAACCTTACTGCGGTCTGCCATAAAGCACCTGTTTGTCTTCGTCAAACATATTTCTGTATACTACTTTTCCCTGGGAAGAGGAGGCATCCACCACCTTTCCCTCTCCTGCATAGACACCCACATGGGTAATGTTCATAAACCGCCCGTTGGGCCGGTAACTCCAGAACACCAAATCTCCCGGCTGTAAATCTACTTTTGCAATGGTCAGATTATTTTCTACAAGATGCCTTGCCTGCTCTGCGGCAGTTCCCGGCAGCATTATCCCCACCTGCCTGTAACACCACAGCGTCAGATAACTGCAGTCTACATATGTATTCTTCCCCCTGTGAGTTTGGGAGTAAGGATGTCCCAGCCGGGACAGGGCAAGCTCCACTACCTTATCACCCACTTCACCGACCGGAAGATCATAACAGGTTATATGAACAGCACCATTCCAGTTCATCCAGCCAGCAAACTCATCTCCCTCCTGAGGAGCTGTGGTATCATATCTTGCCAGATGCCACACATTCACCGCATTGGACTGCTGTTCGTAAGTTGCCTCCACACCATAGTGGGTCTTTATCTTTTCAAACAGTTCTACCCTGTCTTTAATGGCTATGGATACCTGATATACTTCCTCGCTCTGGGTCCCATCCTCTTGCGTAACCATCCGGGTACGTTCTTCAAAATTCACAAAGGACTCCGAAAACCGATGATAGTCAGACGTTTCCAGCGTTCCCCGGTCCCCGCCGAAATACAGAGAGTAGAACACCGCTTTGACCAGATATCTGTCCTGAACATCCCCCTCTGCCACGCTATCTATCTCATCCATGACCACATCAATCTGTGCAAAGCTTTGCTGCATTCTCCTGATATAATCCTTATAATCAGCAGACATGGTTATAGGGATGTTGCCACCATGAAAGGTAAGCCGGACCGCTTCCCTGTTATAATCGGACGCTGCCGATGCAAGGTTTAAGATACACAGTATGGCAAGGATAAAAGGAATACATATCCCTGCAAGCACAGAGCCAATCCCTGTCCAGACCCTTTTATTGGTACCGGCTGCAATAGCTGCTTTGACTATCATTGCAGCAGTTGTTGGTTCCATGCCGGTTCCTCCATGCTTTCATGCCCGTGCTCTTTCTTCATGATCTCACTGCAATAAGACACACGCTCAAGCAAATACTCTACATCGAAACCGGCCTCCCGATATCCGGTTTTGATTGTTTCCAGATAATAGGAGGATGGTTCTCCGATATTTCGTCCTCCTCTCATGACGTATGCCATAATGGATTCTTTGCCATTACTTGTTTCTACTACCAGTTCTGACTTGCCATAATGGGAAGGATATCCTTCGTACATATCCAGACGTCTCTCGTCCTCTGGTCCAATTTCCCAAATCAGAACTGGTACGCTTGCTCCTTTTTTCGGTTCTACCGTAGCAAAAGCACAATGCCTTCTTCCTCGAAACAGCAGCTCGTGATCCTGAAGTTCCCCTTTGCCAACTACTTTAGCAGTGGGACATCTTTCAGCCATCTGTTCTAAATTCAGGTTCGAACCATATGCAATATACTTTTTTCTTTTTTTCAATCTCTCTTCCTCCTGCTTTCTACATAGATAAATTCATACCTTGCTCCTCATATTCCTGTTCTTCTGCCGGTTGTTCTCCGGGACTTACGGTTTCTGACTGCTCCAACCGTAATGCCTCTTCTTTTTCCTTTTTAGCTCTGAGCCTCTCCTTTTGTCTTTCTGCCTGTTCCGGCTCCTTCCATGCAATACCACCCTCCAGATTCTCCAACAAAAACATTCTCGCTGTTTTAAACTCATCTCCAATCATACCAAGTCGAAGCAACCATGTACGGAAGGTATACTTTTCATTGGTACTAGTAGTCTTTCTGGTAGCAGCACATGTCTGATTCAATGCCTGACCTGATATTGCAAGACAAAATTGTATGTAAGTCTTTACTTTTCCGGCATGAGTTGTGGAATTAAACAGACGGAACTCTATGGTTCCTTTCTGGAACACACTGTGCAGGTTCAGGCAGTGGTATCTGCTGTCATGATAATGCACATGGCTTCCGTCACGTCCCTTGTACCAGATATTACTGACTTCCTCCAAGGTTTTAGGTTTTTTACGATTCAGATTCTGCAAAAAATCCTCTTCTACCTTTTGGCAATATCTATGTTCTCTTGCCACATCAACTTTCAAGGCTTTGTAGATTAAATCTTCCTTACTGTACATAATGTTGGTGATATTCCTCAGTGTCCTGGCATTATGCGGTGCTGCATTCACATGCACATGAATACCACACGTTTCCCCGGCAATGGCTCCTGCATGACGCAACTGCCTTACAATCTCCTGTATTACCGGAATATCTGCATACTCACAGATGGGAGAGACGAATTCTACCTTGTATTCTTGTCCGCCTCTGGTTCCATCCTTTTTCATTGGCACAATGCTGGCATCACTCACGAGTTTCCATTTTCTTCCACGATTATCATGAACACGATACTCATCATAACTCCCACCGTAATGTTCCGAAGTGCTTCCAAGATATTTTGCAATAATCGATGCGGCCTTACATCTTGTGATACCGGTCAATTCGATTTCAATACCGAATTTCTGATCCCTCATATCCATAGTTATCGGCCTCCGCCATAACCAAACAGCTTCTCTTTATACTCCGGCGCATGTACCATCAGGTTATATCTTTCATTGCCGCACTTATACAGACACACACCTCTCTGGGGATAACGGATCACATCATACTCACTCTTCTCCAACTGCAAAGTATCCATATAAAAACCTGCATCCATGCTTCCTGCATTAAACAGAAAGGCATGGGTAGGAATGGAAAACAGTGGTTTTGTATACTCCCTGATTCCGTCAATATTAAAGTCCTCTAGATTCTGGCTGGCAAGGATCACCGCACTGTCTTTCTTACGAACACGTTTCATAAAGTTTCGGATGTACTCCACTGCAGTCAGATTGCTTAAAAACAGATAAAATTCATCCATACTTGCCACCGTCTTTCCATTTGTCAGCAGCTCATTGGACATGTAAGAAAGAACATTAAACAGCATGGCATCCTTCACACTCCGGTTCGCCTGAAGCAATCCTTTCACACCGAAAGTAAGGAAACTGCTGTCTGTGATATTGGTATGTCCGTTAAAAAATTTGGACTCCGCCCCTTTGCACATGGAGTGAAGTCCCAAACAGATTTCCTGCAGCAGTTCTGCAGTATACAGTTGCTTCTTACCGGCATCATAGCCTTTATATTCCTCTTCCATCAGATCATAAAGGTCTGAAAGAATTGGATAATCAGCCGGTTTCATACTTTCAAAGTCTGTATCATCTGTAATGTTCCACTTCTGGTACAACTTTCCCAACAGGATCTCAATGGTATCAAGCTGGCTGTCTGTGAAATTCTTGTATGCCCGGAAGAAATCCTTTAAAAAAGAAATATGCTGGCTGAGCTTGGAAGAACATCTGAAAGCTGCCGGTGCCTCCATATCCTCCGGACTGCCGCTTTCATCCCATGTTTTCGGTTCCAGCACATTGATCATAACCTGACCACTCATAAGGTCCACAAAGCATCCTCCCATATTTTGTGTCAGTTCCATGTATTCATTTTCTGGATCCAGACAGATCACTTTCATGCCGGATTCCCTGAAAATGGTCAGTATCAGCTTTAACAGATATGATTTTCCCTGCCCTGAATTTCCAAGGATCAGGATATTGGCATTGGTCCTGTCATCAGTTCTCTGATTGAAATCCACGATCACGTTGCTTCCAAACTTATCCCTGCCAATATAAAATCCATTCTTGTCCGTCTTGCCGGAATAGTTAAAGGGGAACAGATTCGCCACGCTGGATGCAGGGAGCGCCCGTTCAAACTGCTCATGAAACACATTTCTTCCAGCCGGATGGACACACACAAAGCCCTGCTTCTGGCGAAGTAACAGACGGTCTACATTCAGCTTGGATCGGATCAACTCCGTCATAACCTCCGTCTGTAACAGCTTTAACTTCTCCATATCCTGGGCAGACAGTTCAATAAACACAGCAGTGTGAAGTAGCGGCTCCCGGTTCCTGTGCATGGTGGCGATAATGGTTGCAACGTCCTGCAAGTTGCTTGCGGCTGTAACCGTTTCCTGCAGATTTTCTGTGTTTCCCTGCTTCATACGGTTCTTGTTGGCTGCATTGCTGATAATCTTTTTCTCTTCAGCTGGTGTTACCTGTCTGGTATAAATCCTCAAAGTAACACCGTCCTTCTCCCCAAGATGTCTTAAAATTGCCTGCTCATCCGTTGCTGTAGGATACTCCCGGAGCGCCCAAACACAGCGGTATGTATTTCCACAGATATAATGATCCGTATAAAAATGGATTACGGATGGTGCAATCATATCCAGAAACCCTTTCAGTTTTACTTCTCCTGATGACTCCGCTGTCCTGTTTTTCTTTCTGTTTTCACTCATTTAAAATAATCCACCTTTCTCCGTCAAATTCCTCAAACTTTTCCGTTGTCACATTCTGTTCAAAATACACACCAAGGATTCTCTTGATATCCCCTTCCTCCGCACGCTTCGATTTAAATCCCTGCTCTGTTAACATCTTTTCGATCCGGTTCAAGTAAGGAAATATTTCATGTTCCTTCTGGTTCCGCAAACGGATGATTAACAAAAACTCTCTTGCGGTAGCCATCTGCACCTGCATGCGGTCCAGGTAATTTACATCCTTTTCTAACAACTTTCGTACTACAGGATTGTTTTCCTCCTCCATGCGTTTCTTCAGATACTGCTTGTTATCCTCAAAGTTTTCTCTGGAGTTTAAGCACATCATTTCAATCTCCGTGATTCCCTTAAGCACTGTCATCAGTCCATAGATTCTGGCCGACAGACTCTCCTGCGAAAGTACAGAAATATTGCTTGGCTGGATCAAAAAATAAACCAGCTCATCGTTTTTGTAGGTTTTTACACTGTAATCCGTCACTTCCCTGATTCCCATCAGCTCCTTTGTGGATTCCATATTTTTCTTACTCATCAGACGAATACCTCCATTCATAGTGCTGCTGGTCTGTAAAAAAATAGGCACAGGCATAACGGATAAAATCCATGATGCTGGTGTCCTCCACCTGTATGGTCAAAAATGCATAAGCTCCGGCAACGACCAGCGGAAACCAAAGCCCTGCACGTGCAAACGCAAACACAGAGAACAAAACAATGATGCCGATAATGGCAAGGTCTTTTAGTTCCCACAGCCACATGACTGCCTTTGCTTTTAAGTTATCTGGATAGATATACATGCTCTTCCTCCTTCATTTTAGATAAATAAAAGGCGATGCCGCATAGAATAAAATCCACACATGGCACCGCCACACTATTTCCCAATGCCCGGTATCTGGCACTGTCACTGGCTCCCGGTATATCTGTCCAGTAATCCGGAAATCCCATCAGCCTTTCGCATTCCAAGGGTGTCAGCCGCCTTACAAGCTTGGATGCATCCACAATACATTTATTTTGATCCACATACTGGTTGCCAACCATTTTTTCATCCCCAGCACACAATGATCCCACGACTTTCTGGTATGGCTCCAACCCGTTTTCCGGATTATACACACAATGCCGGTCTTCTGTAGTTAGGGTATAACTGACTCCTTGCTGATACCCGCATCCGTTTCCACCATTCTTTTCCTTCCGGTTTATGATGTTTCCGGCAATACAGAATGGTTCTTGATTTAACGCAAGAGGGGTATTATTTCCCCCGGTCCCAAGAGCAGATGTAATGGTCTGGGCTACCTCCACCGGACCGGTATAACGGGTATCCGGTCCATGGGTGTCAAACAGAATCGGTTTATTATTACCTGCCATGCCTGCCGCCGCAGTAATGGTAGGACAGTATCCGATCCCGATTTCCGCATTCCCCTGACTGGTAGCCATGATAATGGGTGGATTGGAATGTCCATGTGCCAGCAGCGTTCCGCACTTGTTATCATACACATCCATTCGTTCCCCGCCCTGATCCAGCAGGCAGATCACATAGTCTTTTCTGGAACCGGCCTGATCTGTCCTGCCTGCATCATCAGTGCCTGTTTTAAAATAGCAGGCAACACCTTTCCCCGCTTCTCGCTTCTTCTGATAATGCCTCCACACGCTGTCGGACTCAAATAGTATTTCACCGGCACTGTATCCTCCAAAATCTGCGACAAGGAAGATTCGATTTCTTCTTTGGGGGACACCCCAAAATTGAGCGTCCAATACTCTCCAAGCAACAGAGAATCCCTCTCCCAGAATAATCCCGGCAGGAGTCCATGCCCCTCCCGGCGGTCCAGGTAAAGATACGCCTGTCTCCTTGATGCAGCAGATTTCTTCGAGGACTTTGTGGAAATCAGCTCCGTGGGGTTCTCCGCTGGAGAAGGCTCCCGGCACATTTTCCCAGACCATATACCGAGGTCGAATAAACTCATCTGTCCGTCTTCTATGGTTTCTCATCCTCCTTTCGTCCTGTTTTCTCATTTCCTTTACAATCCGTACCTGTTCCATGAATAAGCCGGAGCGTTCCCCGGACAGCCCCTCTCTCTTTCCCGCCACGGATAAATCCTGACAGGGCGAGCCCCCGGCAACTACATCCACCACCGGAAGATTTCCCCCATAGAGCTTTGTAATATCCCCCATATGCTTCATATCCGGAAAGCGATATCTGGTCACAGCTATGGGAAAAGGCTCTATCTCACTGGCCCACACCGGACGGATGTTGTTCATGGTGGCTGCCAGTGGAAATCCGCCAATGCCATCAAACAGGCTTCCTAATTTCATTTCTGTCATCGCACCACCTTATACCACTGCTTTCACAACAGTCTTGGTCATGTTGATGGCACTCTGGGCTGCATACACACTACTCATCAGGTTGGTCTTTGTACTGGTATCCAGTCCAAACTGTCCTGCTATACGGGGAACCTCTGTGCTGGATAACATAAGTCCCAAGCCTAACAATGTATGCTCTGGGAACAACATCAGCCCTGCAGTCAGAATTGTGGACTGCAAAAAGGCAGTCAGGCAGATGCCGATCACCTGTTTACACCACTGGATAAATCCATCAATATATCCTCTAGGAACAGAAAACATATAAAGACTCCCCACTGCGATCTGGATCAGTAAGATACCGCCTCTCTTCAAGTTAGCAAAGAACACCTTTATGACTGCGTATCCCATCATAACAACACAAAAGAGCATCAGTAAGGGATTTGCTGCTCCTGAAATAGTCACCGTCATTAATGTCTGCTGTGCGGTCTGCCCAATACTGTCTGCATGACTGATCCCGGTAAGCTCTGCTCCAAAGGTTCCCTGCAAGGATACACACAATGAATACAAGTTAACCGGCACCACCGTAAACAGACTCACTGCCATAAACCCTTTTATGTAATTTATGGCTGTATCCTTAATGCTTCCCCGACCTCCCTGATATTCAATGGCACATTCAAAAGCTCCTACCACAAGTCCTACACCGAACAATGCCCATCCAAAGTAACTGAAAAATGTAGTAACCGAGCTTACCCATGGCAGTTCGAACAGTTCCACACCCATGTTATTCATCATCACAAAGAAGTCGTTTAAAAAACTTACGATTTTCCCATACATCCAATCAATGATCTGGTCCATGATCGTCTCGGCCACAAAATCAAATATAAACATTTCATACCTCCTGTTACATGGACTGCCCTGTCAGTTCCATACTTTCCGCTTCCATCTCTTTCATGATGCGATCCGCAAATATCCCAAAGGCTTCCAAACAGCTTTCCCTTGCCACTGTCATCCTGATATCCTTTAGTTTTACTAACATCCTTGCCATAGCCACGTTTTCCATAGCCACGGTTTCATTACAGGCAGATGATGTCTGTTCCTGCAGTTTGTCAATACTTATCTCTTTTTGCGTTTCTGTAGAACGTACACCAACAGTGATTACATATTCCGGAATCTCTTCTGGGAAAACAACATCATTTAAAACCGGTTGTGGCTCATAATATATCAAGAACCCGTATACATGAGACTGTTGCGGTATAACCATGCCAATTCCACCTGGTCCTGGAGTCAGATAACTTAAATCATTCGTCAACTCTCTTATTTGCTTATCTAATTCAATCAATGGATTCCTTTCTTCCATTAATACCTCCTACGCTTTCATCATGTTCTCATCTGCATGGCATTTTCCTGCCTTGCCAGTGTCATATCCATATCCTGAAAAACAGACAAATAGTTCTCCACAGAGCCTGCAAGCTTCTGATAATCTTTTGATACCGGTTGAAACACATACCATTCGCTTTTTCCACTATTTGTCCAGATATGAGGATTTACTCCATCCCTGAAATTTGGATTATTTACCTTGGGTTTGCCCCAAATATCTGTAAATCGCAGAACCACACTGTCAACCACTCCCTCTTTTCTGTTAAAAATGGTTGTCTTAAGACCTGCATAATGATCACATGTACCGAGGGTTACAAATTCAATTCTTGCACGCAGATCCTCTCCGATGGCTCCATAACAGCTGCGCCCCACATATTTTTGTTCCTTCAGTATGGCACTTCCGGCCATTATCTTTTTTAATTCCTGTTCAAAAAAATTCATATTGCCCCCTCACTCTTACATTCCAAGGATAGTCCAGATATAAGACGGTGCGGTCAGAGTAAAGACCAGACAGGCGAACAGTATGGCCGGCGCTGCCCATTCAAACTGGCCATGTTTACGATAATCAAAATATGCGGTCCCCAGTTTGGCGAAGAAAAATACCGCAAGGATCAGATCAATGGCAGGAAACACCACCTTGTTTACCACTGTCTTGATCTGCCCGGATGCTTCTTCCCATGTTCCCTGAATGGCACCCGCTACATCCCCGGTACCGGCTGCACATACGCTCATCCCACACGTAGCAGTCAATACAAATATTAACATTACCGTTACAATCCATTTCTTTTTTCCCATTTCCTCTTCCTTTCCATTTCACTTTTTTCTAGGTTACATTACCATCTGAATTTCTTTTCTCTGGTCTGTTATAAATTCTGACACCTCATACACCTGGGGATTATCATAAAACCGAAGATCCCCACGAAATCCCTTTTTCAAATGGCTGAATTCTTCCCCCAGCTTTAATACCTCTTTGGGTGTTTCCTTGGGAAATTCCTGATTCCAAATGACCCAGTCACCATTCTGAAATCTTGGTGCCAGTTCCAGCACCACATAATCCTCCGGCACAAACTTTGGATAATGCCTTGGAAAACCATACACATCGTAGTATACCTTTCCTTCCTGCATCACCGTCAGCTCCATCAGCCGGAACGTATCATCCAAAGAGGTACAGAACCAGCACTCCCTGTCCTGAAATCTCCGAATTCTGCCATCCTTTAAGATGGACTCCACATTACCCTTCTTTGTATAGTGATAAAGCAGACCTTTTGGTCTGTCAATTCTTTCATATGCCATATCACCCTCCTGCTCTTAGTGGTGCGATATGCCAGTCCTCCCATAAATCCCCTGATATCTCCACACTGTCTGTCAAATTCATACTTAGCATTCCATCCGGTGTCCAGCAGTCCAGCAGATAGGTATACACCGTATAAGTACCATCCGGCATCCATATGGGAGTAAAATGTGTCCTGCGGTTATAGGTGGAATAGTGATTATTTTTAAACGCAAACCCGGCATGGTATCCCCCTCTTGTCCTTTCCAGCAATCTCCAGTAGGTCTGATAATAAAACTCCGGGAAATAACTGACTGCTGTCTGTGGCGACGTGGTTGCCGAGGACTGGCTTGTGGAGCCTTCTGCATTTACCTGAATATTTACTCCATATCCACTTTTAATGGTAGTCTCAGTAGCAGTTGGAGATTTTTCATCGGTGCTTAGTTCCATTTCTGCCCATAGGGATGCTTCATACCGGTCCAGAGAAAACTCCCACCAGCCTTCATCCACATACTCCCCATCATCCTGCCAGTAACCATGGAGAATGGTGCAGTTCGGAACACATTCTTCTCCATGCTGGGTTGGATACCAGTTCCAGTCACTATCCCATACCCAGTTTTCTCTCCACCATGGCCGCCACACACTCCATGAGGCATAGGTTTTCTCCGGA
>JAFXEW010000111.1 GCA_017513625.1 Lachnospiraceae bacterium
AAGACGCATGAATGGTGGCTGCACAAAGCTGCCCCGTGTAGGCGGCATTCAGCAGATAAAGGGCTTCTCCACCCTTTACCTCACCGATAATAAAAAAATCCACATCCATAGTGAGTCCCGCAATACTGATCTGTTTCAAATCATAGCTCACCTGACTTTCACCACTGCCGGGCAGCGAGTGAAGAAACATCATATCCGGATGCAGATGGGTAGTCAGTTCCTCCGCCTGCTGGCTCACCAACACGGATATGTGATTGGGTATGGTCTCCTTTAAGGCATTTAAAAGTGTCGTCTTACCCGATGAATTTCCTCCGCATATCAATGTAGAACCGCTTCCGAAACGTTCCACCAGAAGCTCCGCAAGCTCACGACTAAGCATCCCCTTTTCCACCAGCTGTTTCATGCCCGGAAATCTCCGGGGCACCTTCCGTATACAAAGATAAGGCTCACTGTATGTATTAATCAGAGGCATGGATAGTGTAAAACGCAGGATAAAGTCCGGATGACTGACCGTATCCGTAAACCTTTGTATGGCGTTAAGATTAGATATATTTACCTGATTTCTGGTGGCTATATAATCTATAAAACGTCTGTATTCCTTTTCAGAAGCAAAAGTTACACCTCCTGCCATACGCCGTCCCTTACGCTTTATCCGTATATTATCAAAGGATATCACCCTTATATCCGACACTTCCCCATCGTCAATCAATGAAGACAAAATAGAATAGCCGAATATATAAGCCTCAAAAGCTTTCAGCAATTCTGCTGCCTCCCTGCCCTTCAGGCCGATTACTCCGGTGATATGCTCTCCCGCTTCCGCCAGAAATGCCTCCTTGTCCATTAGGCCTTTTTTCATCTGGAGCAGGGAATTCTGCTTACGGGTGAGATAGTCGTCTATTAACTCCTGTAAAACATCATGGGACCCGGGAACCTGTAAAAGTTCTTTTTCCATGTTCCTCCTTTCTCGAATATGTAATTAAAAGTATGCAATTAAAAATGTGTGAAACAATGGTCGAAATGACCGGATATGTCTCAAAGACTTTGAGTAAAGATAATGTACCTCTTTTCACGCAGAAAGTAAAGGCTATATATAGACTTTTTATTTTTTCTTGTACTTTCCTTTTTTTGTGGTATACTATAAGAGTGTCCGCGGGACATAATTCATAGGGAAGGTACAAGTATATGAATTTCTTAATTTTAGCAGGCGGCCTCCTGATTGTCATTATAGCAGTTATCGTTGCAGTGGTTGCATCAGTGGTTTCTGCTGTAGCAGCAGATCAGGACATGACCGAAGAGTAAAGGCGAAACAGCATTTAAACTGTTTCGCCTTTTTCTATTCTTGCCGCCAGGTCTTCCAGATACATCCAGCGCTCCATGCTTTCTTCCAAAAGCGCCTCCGTCCGTTCCTTTTCCCCGGTAAGTTCATTTAATTTCAGGAAATCCCTGGAATGCTTTAATATATCTTCTTCCAGCTGTTCCAGCTTCTGTTCCAGCTCAGCGATTTTCTCCTCGATGGTCTCGTAATCCCGCTGCTCCTGATAGGTCATCTTCAGCTTTTTCACACGACCGCTTTTCCAGTCCTTCGAACCTGCTCCGCGCTTTTCATCCATGTGGCCGTCCCCGGACACTGAGCTACCGTTTTTAACGTTTTTTTCTCGGGCAGACACATTTCCTCCTACCCGGTCTTCTGCCTGTTTACGGACCACATAATCCGTATAACCGCCCTCATGCTGTACCACATTCCCACCGGGCTCCAGGGAAAAAATCCGGTTTACGGTTCTGTCCAGGAAATACCTGTCATGGGAGACGATTAGTACGATTCCCTGAAAGCGGTCCAGATAGTCCTCCAATATCTGCAAAGTGGCAATATCCAAATCATTGGTGGGCTCATCCAAAATCAATACATTGGGCGCTCCCATCAGCACTTTGCACAGATAGAGTCTCCTGCGTTCACCACCGGAAAGCTTGCCTAAAAGCCCGTACTGGTCCTCTCCTTCAAAAAGGAATCGTTCCAGCATTCTGGCTGCGGTCACCCTGCCTTCCTCCGTCTCCACATATTCCGCCACATCACGGATATAATCAATTACCCTCTGACCGGGGTTCATGATATCTTCTCCGATTTCCTGGGCATAGTATCCTATTTTTACTGTCTGGCCGATTTCCACCCGGCCTGCATCCGGCGCTACTTCTCCCATGATGATCTTCATCAGGGTGGATTTGCCGCATCCGTTGGGTCCCACGAAGCCCAGACGGTCTGTTTTGCCGCACAGATAGGTAAAATCCTTTATCAGCACCCTGTCACCATAGGACTTGGATATATCATATAGTTCCACGGTAGTCCGTCCCAGCCTGGAGGCCACGGAGGAAAGCTCTACCCTGCCGTCAAATTCTACATCCGCTGTATTTTTCATGGTTTCATAACGTTCCAGCCTGGCTTTCTGCTTGGTAGAACGTGCCCTTGCTCCCCGCTTTACCCATTCCAGTTCCGTCCGTAGAATGCTTTTTCGTTTCCGCTGACTGGCCAGCTCCATTTCCTCTCTCTGAAGCTTTAATTCCAAAAATCCGGAATAATTGGCATCATAGGAGTAAATATGTCCTTTATCAATCTCCACGATACGACGGGTCACACTGTCCAGGAAATAACGGTCATGGGTTACCATAATCACGGCGCCCCTACGCTTTTTCAATTGTTCTTCCAACCAATCATTCATTTCATTATCCAAATGGTTGGTAGGCTCATCCAGCACCAATATCTCCGCCGGTGAAAGCAGCACACTCACCAGCGCCAGACGCTTTTTTTGTCCTCCGGACAGTTGTCCGCAGGGCTGACTGAAATCATCTACACCAAGTCTGGTCAGCATGGCCTTGGCATCCGCCTCCCGCACCGCCCGGTTTTCTTCATCACAATTCCCTCGCAGTACTGCATCCAACACCGTTTCCTCCTCTGCAAATACCGGAGTCTGGGGAAGAAAACGCACCACACAGTGATTTGCAAGCACCACTCTGCCCTCATCCGGCTCTTCCAGGCCTGCAATGATACGCAGAAGCGTTGATTTACCGGTACCGTTGATACCGATTATTCCCACCTTTTCCCCTTCGGCCAGATAAAAGGAACCACCATCAATGACCTTTCTCTCCCCGAAGGACTTTGTTATATTTTCTAACGTAAGTATATTCATTCCTGCCTCTTTTCATGAAGACTGCGCACCCTGGTTCTTACCGCAAGGCTCCGTAGATTACATTTCTCAATTTGCGCACCACCGGCAGGGTACCGCTGTCTACACGCTGTATAAAATACAGCATTACCAGGTCCTCCTGCGGGTCTATCATCACATAGTTGCCGGTCCAGCCGTCCCATCCAAACTCACCTGCGGAGCCGTTCTGCATAGCTTTTCCATCTTCTAAAAATACGCGCATCAGACATCCGTAACCATATCCCCATAGGGTATCCCATACAAAGCTGACCTTTTGCGCATCACTGAGACGGTCCTTTGCCATAAATTCCACAGTTTTAGGGCCCAGGATTCTTTTACCGTTATAGGTGCCGCCATTTAACAGCATCAGTGCGAAATGACTGTAATCCTCCAGCGTACTCACCAGCCCGCAACCACCGGATTCAAAAGCCACATCCTCCCCATAGTACTCGCCCAGATGACTTTCCGTAAAAGGAATCAGATGTCCGGGCTCCTTGCGCTCATCATAAGCCACTGCAAAACGTGGGATTTTGTCCTCTGGCACATAAAATCCGGTATCTTTCATATCCAGGGGCTCAAAAATTTCTTTACGCAAAAATTCTCCATAAGGCATGCCTGATACCACTTCCACCAAACCTCCCAGCACATCGGCTGACAAACCGTACAGCCAACGCTCTCCCGGCTGAAATACCAAGGGCACCTCCGCAATTCTGCGCATATACTCCCGAGTAGTAACAATCTCTCCCTGCTCTCTTCTTCCAATCAGCTCCCTGAAAAGAGCATCCATTTGACGTCCCGGTTCATGGGTAATATCCGGATATGGGATACCGGATGTCATATTCAATAAATCATAAATAGTAACGTCCCTGTCTGCATCCTGCAATTCGCCATTTTCCTGCCACACCTTCTGATTTGCAAACTCCGGTAAGTACTTGGAAACCGGCTCCCGCAAATCAATAAGTCCCCGCTCCATCAGTATCATGGTGGCCACTGCCGTGACCGGCTTGGTCATGGAAAACAACCTGAATATGGTATCTGCCTGCATTTTTCGTCCCTGCTCAGCATCTGCATATCCCTGCAATGTATCATAAATCACTTTTCCTTTGTGAATCACTCTGCAAGCGGCACCCTTAATATGACCGAAGGCAATTTCCTCCCTGATTAATTTGTCCATGCTGCTCTTAAACTTAGTCATATCTTAATCTCCTCTCCCCGGATTTCATTCTTTTGTATCCTTTATATTTCTATATATGCCTGCCACTTTCATGTGCTTGCTTTATCGTATTTCTTCTTAACAACTGTTGTAACCCAAACAGAGGACTATGCCTCTCTCTGTTAGGTCATTTGTGTCTGTTGCATTTCTGACAGTTCTGTACGTCTTCCCCTGTCTATTATGCATTAACGCACAATCTTCGGTTTCTGTTTCTCTTTTTCCCTGTTCTTTCATGACTCTTGTATTTTAGTTTGAACGTCACACCGATTCTCTCCGGGGTTCTCCGACTTTTTTATCACTTTCACTTTTTAGTCGGATTTTCTATCGGTCTTAATTATACTATGCCAATACTAATCCCTCAACCCTCAAAAGAAATCTTACGGCATTCACACATCTCCTACGTTATAAATCACAGTGCTTCCCTTATCGTAATTTTCCGCCAAAATCAAACTTTATAAACTGCATCATTTAACGCAGCCACCGGACAAGTTTTACTTTCCCGGGAATTACCCATGAAGCCAAAAGAGCACGCAACCTAATGTTGCATGCTCCTAAACCATCTGTTTATAACCATTATTTAATTTCTACTGCCAGCTGCAGAACGCTGCAGGGAGGAATAGTAAATTCCATATGATTGCCATCCACAGTAAACTCATCAAATGCAACAGTATGCACTGCATCAGGATTTTCAAAGGTGTTATGGGCATTCATGTCACCCTTCAAAATAGTACCGGTTACGGATTTTATTTCTGTTTCAGCCAGATAAGTCTGAATGGTTTCTGCTTCATCCAGGGACAGATTAGTCAAAGTGATGTACATCTTACCATCCTTGCCCATAGAAACAGACTCGGTCAGATTCGGCACCATAAACTCATCCATACCCACCTGTCTGGTCTCCAGGCTGGAATCTAACAGCTCCCCGTCCTGATGTACCTTGTACAGATTAAATGCATACCAGGTAGGGGTCTTTATCATCTTGGGACCTTCGGTCAGAATCACGGACTGTAATACATTTACCATCTGTGCGATGTTTGCCATCTTTACACGGTCACAATTCTTATTAAAGAGGTTCAGGTTAATACCTGCTACCAAAGCGTCTCTCATGGTATTCTGCTGATACAGGAAGCCGGGATTAGTACCGGGCTCTACATCGGTCCAGATGCCCCACTCATCAATCATCATACCGATTTTCTTCTCGGGATCATATTTATCCATGATAGCGCCGTGACGCTCAATCAGGGTCTTCATGAGTAATGTACCCTTCAGGGTCTGATACCAGTCCTTCTCGGTAAATTCAGTAGCAGATCCTTTCTTGCCCCAGTCACCGCTGGGAATGGTGTAATAATGCAGGGACAAACCGCTCATGTATCCCGTGCCATGGTCAAAGCAGGTCTCCAATACCTTTTCGGTCCAGTGATAATCATCACCGTTGGCACCACAGGCAATCTTGGAGATAGGATGCTCATTGTCATAATTACGCACGTAGGTCTGATAACGACGGTACAAATCGCCGTAATACTCAGGACGCATATTACCGCCGCATCCCCAGTTTTCATTACCTACGCCGAAATAATCCACGGTCCAGGGCTCTTCGTGTCCGTTTGCCGCACGCATGTCTGCCATGGGAGATACACCATTAAAGGTCAGATACTCTACCCACTCACTCATTTCCTGTACGGTACCGCTTCCTACGTTACCGTTTATGTATGTCTTACATCCCAGCTGGCGGCATAGCTCCATAAACTCATGGGTTCCGAAACTGTTATCTTCCACAACACCGCCCCAATGGGTATTAATCATTTTTTTACGGTTTTCCTTGGGACCGATACCGTCCATCCAATGATACTCATCTGCAAAGCATCCGCCCGGCCAACGCAGTACGGGAACCTGAATCTCCTTCAGTGCCTCCACTACGTCCGTTCTCATACCGTTTACATTGGGAATATCGGAATTCTCTCCCACATAAAGCCCTTCATAAATACAACGTCCCAGATGCTCGGAAAAATGTCCCTGGAGCTCAGGATTAATATGACCTTTTTGAATCCGGGGATTAATGTAATAATTTGCCATAAATTTTCTCCTATCCTGTTCTGATTATTCAAAGAGTAACTTACCGCTTATGAGCAGGCTGGTTTATTTCATTTTTTAATGAAATAAACCTATTTATTTGTAGAAAAAAGGCCTTGCCAAACAAAAATGCGGTATAAAAAACAGTATACAACCCATCTCCTTCACTGTCAATACCACCTTGTTTTAAGGCAGTTTAAAAACAAAATTATTTCTAGGACTTTTATTTCACTTTTAACTTTAACAAAAATGGTTTTTGTATTATAATATAGGAAACATATCAGAATCAGGTATTTAACTCACACAAATATAGAGGAAAACAACCATGTTACATTTAAATTCTTTGGATGCCGCACAGGAAGTCATTAAGGCTTTAAGCGCACCTATGCGTATAGAATTATTAAAACTGCTGTATCAGAATCCCGGCATGAGCATGTGCGAACTTGCAGACGCCCTGCAGCTGACTAACAGCGCCATTTCCCTGCACACAGGTAAGCTGGCGGATGCAGGCCTGATACAAATCAAATCCGAAGCCGGCAGGCACGGTACTTTAAAAAAGGCGTACCCTTGTTTTAATCATATCCTGCTGGACCTGCCCGGCGCGGGACATGTACAAACCATGCAACAGTCTCCTGAAGCCGGCCGATACTATCAGGATGATATCCGCATCGGATACTTTACCGCATGCAGCATTACGCCCACCTGCGGCCTGGCCACTCCCATGCAAATTATCGGCAATCTGGATGACCCCAATGCCTTTTCTTTTCCGGAGCATTTTGACTGCGACATCCTGTGGTTCACCACCGGCTATGTAGAATACGGACTGCCCAATCATCTGCAACCGGGACAAAAAATCAGGGAACTGCAGATTTCCTTTGAAATATCTTCAGAATATCCGGGGGTAAACTCCGACTATCCCTCCGATATTCATTTTTCCATCAACGGTACTGCCCTGGGCTATTGGACAAGTCCCGGAGATTACGGAGACCGCATGGGCAAAATCGTCCCCTCCTGGTGGCCTGATTCCCTGAACCAATACGGTCTGCTAAAGACCCTGACCATCAACGGAATGGGTACGTTTATGGACCCGGGACAACGTATTTCCACTGTTACCATTGATGATTTAAATATAGACAGCAATTCCCGGATCACCTTTCGTGTAGCTGTGCCCGGAGATGCACACCATTGCGGCGGCTGTACCCTTTTCGGCGAACAGTTCGGAGACTACAGGCAGGCCATCCGGGTCAAAACCTTTTACTGAGAAAGGAGCTCATTATGTCCGGAAAAAAGAAGACTTCTTTTACTATATTTTCCAAGGCTCATTCCAAGGAAAAGCTTTCTGAATTATATACAATATGGGGAGAACAGTTTAAGCGGACTTCACCCCTGGCCGAATACCCCCGCCCCCAATTAAAAAGAACAGACTATCACTGCCTGAACGGTGTATGGGAATACGACATTTTAAAGTCTCCGCAAACCGGTGAAACGCCCGACTTCCCTCCTGCCGGCTTCCCCGGCAACTTCCTGCCCAAGGGCGAAATCATTGTCCCTTATTCACCGGAATGTGCCCTTTCGGAAGTAAGACACATCCTGCAGCCGGACGAAATCCTGCTTTACAGGAAACAATGGTCCCTTACTTCGGAGGAATTGCAACAACTAAACAACCAAAACAAACGTTGCATCCTGCATTTCGGTGCAGTGGACCAGGAAGCGGTGGTTTATGTAAATGACCGTGAAGTACTCAGGCACAGCGGCGGGTATCTGCCCTTTCATGCAGATATTACGCCATACATCACAGATGACACCATTACCATACAGGTAGCAGTACGTGACTTTACCGATACCTCTTACTATTCCCGGGGAAAACAGACCCTGGAGAGAGGCGGCATGTTTTACACTCCTCAAAGCGGTATCTGGCAGACCGTATGGTACGAATGGGTACCCGACAGGTACATCGAGTCCCTGCGGATAACTCCACACTTTGAAGAAAGCATGGTCGAACTACAAATCCATACCAATGCTACCATTAACGAATTGTGTGTGCGGATAGGTGCACCTGATGCGGATTACCGGGAACAGGACCCGAACACCATCCCCACAGACCTTGCCCCTACTTCCATTTCCCTGATAAATCACCTGGTGCTGACTGGCGGAGGCTGTGTCACTACCCTGGAAATACATTTCCCTGATGACGACTTTGAGCCCTGGACGCCTGCGCTACCTTACCTTTATCCCCTGCATATCACGGCAGACGAAGACCGGGTTGCAAGCTATTTTGCCATGCGATGCTTTACCATCGAGGATAATGACCTGGACGCCCCCGTCTTTTGCCTGAATCACACGCCCCTGTTTCTCCACGGCGTGTTGGATCAGGGTTATTGGCCAGAGAGTCTTATGACACCGCCGGCGGACGAGGCCTTTGTCTCTGACATTCAACTGGCGAAAAGTCTGGGCTTTAACATGATTCGGAAGCACATTAAGATTGAACCCCTGCGCTGGTATTACCACTGCGACCGCCTGGGAATGATTGTATGGCAGGATATGGTAAACGGCGGCGGAAAGCCCAAGATGCCCTTTGTATGTTATCTGCCTACCGCTCTGCCTTTTGTAAACGGACTGATAAAGGACACTGCGGACTACGGTCGTTTCTCAAGAGACTCCCTGGCCGGCAGAGAGTTCTTTAAGGAAGAGTGCCGCGAAACCATCGACCATTTATACAATGTACCTTCCCTGGCCGTATGGGTTCCTTTCAACGAAGGCTGGGGACAATTTGCCGCAGCTAAAATTGCAGAGAATATTGCCCATCAGGACCCCACACGTTTGGTAGACCATGCCAGCGGCTGGTTCGACCAAGGAGCCGGAGATTTCTGCAGTGTACACAATTATTTCCGGAAGCTGAAGATTAAGAAACAGAGCTATCGGGGTTTTTGCATCTCGGAATACGGCGGCTACGCCTGCCTCATACCCGGGCACTCATCTGTGGAACGTATATATGGTTATAAAAAATTTGAAAATATTGACACTTTAAATGCAGCTTATGGTAAACTGATACATGAACAATTGATGCCCCTGGTCTCCCGCGGACTCAGCGGTGCGGTATATACCCAGCTGTCCGATATTGAAGAAGAAGTGAATGGTCTGGTGAGCTATGACCGTAAAATTGTAAAAATAGACACAGCGGCCCACATTTGCCATATGCCGCCGGAGGAAAGGAGCTCCCATGAAAAAATTTATTAAACCCCTCAGCTATATCATAGCCTTGGCATGGAACATCTTGTTTTACTACCTGCTCGGTTACTGGAAACGCAGTTCCCTGAGTGATGTGTTTTTTGATCCCGACCTGCTGATTGGTGCAATCGCCATAGCATTGACTGCACTGGCTGAAACAAGAGTTTTCTGGCAGGTATACTATCGTATCCGCCACCGCAAAATGAAACTTCGCACCTTTGACAAGCGTTTCTGGCTCCAGTGCCTGCTACTGCTGCTTTACCATGCGGGCTGTCTCTATCTGTATTCCATAATCATTTATGATTACAGCATCTTTTACATTGCCATTCTGGCCATTGTTTGCAGTATCGGATGGCTGACCGGAACCAAAACCCTTTGGACCGATGAATACGGTTCCCTCTATCTGAGCGAATCCTGTGTGCTGTACCGCGTTCTTTCCGTAAATGAAAACACAGAGGTCATCGAAATCGCATGCACAGGTGTGGGCTATCGCGATGTACTGGTAACCATTCCCCAGAAGTTCAGGATGTATTCATAAATTGGCTGTTTTATCGGATCGGGAGGTCCAAACGGAAACCGTATAAGGAGGGGCGCAGTCCATTAGGCATAACCTGTCATACAATATAAAAAGCGGCACGGGAAATTCCCATGCCGCTTTATTTATGCATTTAACTCAAATCGAACTTCTTCCTTATATCCTATTATGCCCAAGGATTCTCGGTAGGATAAGGTAAGCTCTTAGGCTGGTTGTAGTTCAGGTCTTCTACAGGTACTCCAACGAACTTGAAGATTTCGAACAGGGTCTTGCCGAAGTGACCGAATGCAACTGCACCGTGATGAGGATAGTTCTTCTCGATCAGTACGTGACGATAGAAACGTCCCATCTCAGGAATAGCAAATACACCAATAGCACCGAAGGACTTGGTAGCTACGTTCAGTACTTCACCTTCTGCAATGTAAGCACGAAGCTTGCAATCAGAAGTAGACTGCAGACGATAGAATGTGATTTCACCGGGAGCGATGTCACCTTCCAGAGTACCCTGGGTAACTTCTTCAGGCAGGTTTCTAGCCATGATCTTCTGATATCTCATCTCGCAGAATGCAAGCTTGGAAGAACAGGTATTACCGCAGTGGAAGCCCATGAAGGTATCCTTATGAGTATAATCGTACTTGCCTTCGATAGCTTCTTTGTACATATCAGCAGGTACGGAGTTGTTGATATCAAGCAGAGTAACTGCATCCTGGCTTACGCAGGTACCGATGAACTCGGATAATGCGCCGTAGATATCTACTTCACAGGATACGGGGATACCCATACCGGTTAAACGGCTGTTTACATAGCAGGGAACGAAACCAAACTGGGTCTGGAATGCGGGCCAGCACTTACCTGCGATAGCAACGTACTCCTTGCAACCTTTGTGAGCTTCTACCCAGTCAAGTAAAGTTAACTCGTACTGAGCCAGTCTCTCTAATACTTCAGGCTTCTTGTTGCCTGCGCCAAGCTCAGCTTCCATCTCAGCAACCTTAGCAGGAATTCTTGCATCGCCTGCATGGTTCTTGAATGCTTCGAACAGGTCAAGCTCGGAGTTCTCTTCGATTTCAACACCTAAGTTGTACAGCTGCTTAATAGGAGCGTTACAAGCCAGGAAGTTGGAAGGTCTGGGACCGAAGGAAATAATCTTTAAGCTCTTCATACCAACGATAGCTCTTGCCATGGGTATGAACTCATGAATCATGTCTGCACATTCCTCTGCAGTACCTACGGGATACTCAGGGATATATGCCTTTACGTTACGCAGCTTCATAGCGTAGCTTGCGTTCAGTACACCACAGTAAGCATCGCCACGGCCGTCCATCAGGTCATTCTGGCTTTCTTCTGCTGCTGCACAAATCATAGCGGGGCCATCGAAAATCTGAACCAGTAAGGTCTCAGAAATCTCGGGACCAAAGTTTCCAAGGTATACGCACATTGCGTTACATCCCTGCTCCTTCAGATCCTTAGCAGCCTGTACAGCCTGTACTTCGCTCTCTACGATACAGATGGGGCACTCATAGATGTCGTCCATACCGTACTTATCAGCATAAGCCTTAACTACTGCTTTTCTTCTGTTTACAGATAAGCTCTCAGGGAAACAGTCACGGCTTACTGCAACAATACCAAGTTTTACTTTAGGTAAATTAATCATTGGGTAAATCCTCCTTATATATGTGAAATTTAATCATTTCCTAGTGTATGATTACTCGTTTACGTTCAGGTTCTTGCCTTTTAAGCCCAGGAAGCTGCCTGCATCCAGACCGCCCTCAGCATGGCCGATTAACCATTTGTTAACAGCAGTAATCAGAGCATCCTCATTAGGTGCGGTACCGTCAGCTGCAACTGCAGTGTGCTTGGTAGCCAGAGGATAGTTGGTGCCCTTAGGTAACACGATAGCTACCTGGAAACCGTTACCGTCCACTCCGCAGGGTGCATAGTGAAGTGTGGTAGCATATACTTCTGCTGCAGTACCTGCAGGAAGTAAGAATGCTTCAACCTTAGCAGTGTCATAAGTAAAGTCAGCCTCTACATCTGCCAGGGTACCCAGCATCAGGATTGCATCGGTAGCTGCCACGTTGATTTCGGAATCTCTGTGGTACTCCAGTGCATTCAGCATGCAGTTGTGACCGTTGCAGTATCCGATCTGGATGGGCATCTCGCCGTAGGTCACTTCAGTCAGTGCCTTCATAGCAGAAGTTGCTTCCAGCTCAGCTACGCTGGGCTCATATACAACACCTTCGGGAACGGGAGTCTTTTTCAGTGCTTCCACCAATTCGGTGAAATCTACATTATCAATTACTTTTCCGTACTTCTTAAAAGCAGGATCATTTACAGATAAAATCTTCATCCCTTTCATTCCTTTCTAAAAAATTATTTTGTAATAATGTCAAATACGGGCTTGCAAGCAGGATAAATCTCCTTGAACTGTGCATAACGCTCATCGTACTTAGCAACCAATTCGGGATCGGGCTCTACAGTATCCACGATCTTTACAATCTTTGCAGCAACTTCTTCTACGGACTTATATTCGCCGCATGCCACTGCTGCCAGCATAGCGCCACCCAGAGCAGGACCTTCCTCACTCTCGATAACATCTACCTTCAGGTTCAGGATGTTTGCAACCATCTTTTTCCACAGAGGGCTCTTTGCACCACCGCCGCAGATCTTGGTACGCTCCAGATTGATACCCAGGCTCTTAGCAACTTCCAGGGAATCACGCAGTGCAAATGCAACGCCTTCCAGAACTGCCTGTGTCATATCTTCTCTGGTGGTATCCATGGTCATACCGATAAAGGTGGCTCTTGCATTAGGGTTGTTGTGAGGAGAACGCTCACCCATCAGATAAGGCAGGAAGTATACATGGTTCTCGCCTAACTTTTCAATACCCTTCTGCTCAGCAGGATAATCCTTGGTACGGATGATTTCATCCATCCACCACTTATTACAGGAAGCTGCACTGAGCATACAACCCATTAAGTGATATTTACCGTCAGCATGTGCAAAGGAATGCAGTGCATTGTACTTGTCCACGCCGAAATTCTTGGAAGAAATAAAGATGGTTCCGGAAGTACCCAGGGAAATATTACACATATTGTCACCTACGGTACCGGTACCTACTGCTGCTGCCGCGTTATCGCCTGCACCTGCAGCAACCACTACATTGTGAGGAATACCCAGTTCATCTGCGATAGCAGGTAATACGGTACCTACTGCCTCGTAACTCTCATAGCACTTAGCCAGCTGGGACTCGGTAATACCGCAGATATCACACATTTCCTTGGACCATGTACGGTTCTTAACGTCAAAAATCAACATACCGGACGCATCGGATACATCGGTACAATGTACGCCGGTCAGCTTATATGCAATATAATCCTTGGGAAGCATAATCTTCTCAATCTTTGCAAAGTTCTCAGGCTCCTTATTCTTTACCCAAAGAATCTTGGGAGCTGTAAATCCGGTAAAGGAAATATTTGCTGTATACTCGGACAGCTTCTCCTTGCCGATTACTTCATTGAGGTAGTCACACTCCTCAAAGGTTCTTCCGTCATTCCACAGAATAGCCGGACGGATAACATTGTCTTCCTTATCCAGAATAACAAGACCGTGCATCTGGCCGCCGAAGCTGATACCAGCCACCTGGCTCTTGTCTGCATCCTTAATCAGTTCCTTAATACCGTCCATGGTCTGTGCATACCAGTCTTCAGGCTTCTGCTCGGACCAGCCGGGATGGGGGAAATACAAAGGATATTCTCTGGAAACGATGTTCTTAATGTTTCCTTCACCGTCCATCAACAGTAACTTGACTGCGGATGTACCTAAATCAATACCGATATATAACATGTGTATGTTACCTCCCTTAAAAATTATGTATAGTATCACTATACGCACTACCTATGATTGTACTTAATTTTTGACAAAAAATCAAGTAGACAATAGAAAAGTCGGCAGAAAGTTCTACACTTTTCTGCCGATTTTTATTTTCATAAATTTATGCTATTTTAAAAGTCTCTTTTTTGCCAGATTCTCACTGCCAGAATGGTAAGTACTGCCAGTACTACGGCATAAATGCCAAGGGAAAATGTATTGAAGGACGCCAGCTCCTCTTGAGGAATCGTAGCATAGGTACTGTAATCGGATATATACTGGGGAAGCACCTTTTTAATACCATCCATATTTACCAGAACTCTCTGTACGATTACCACCATAATACCCAGCAGCAGTGCTGCATTTCCTTTAACTACGCAACATAAAATTACTGCTGCCAGAAGGATAAAAATCAGTTCCAGGTACTGGAACAGGTATGCAAATACCACCTGGGATACCGATGCCGTACATGCGGCAGCAAACTCAGTTCCGTCCATAAACAGCAGGAATGCTCCGACACTTACACCCATAAAAAGAGCAAAGAACAGAGTGCATACCAGTACATAAGTGATTACCTTTGACCAGAAAATCGCACCTCTCTTCTGATCGGAAAGCATAATATTAATACTTCTGCTTTCGATTTCCTTACCCAAAAAGCTACAACTTATATACACAGGCACCAGATAAAGCACAATCAGGTACTTTAAAAAACTCCATATTAGCAAACCAAAGGCGTCTGCGGATACTGCTCCCAGACTAATCTGAAGCTGTTCTGACAGGGGATTTCTCACTCTTACGGTATAGGTATTTTGCAGATTTAACATTTCCTGTGTACCTATGGTTTGAATAATCTTTCCATCCTTCAGGAAGGAAATCCTGTCACTGATATCCTGCACTTCCTGCAGGTTATTGCTGGAGAAGATAATTGCCATATTGTCCTTTTCCGCAAATTTCTTCAGCATACCGAACAGCGCATCCAGTCCCTTAGGATCCACGCCGATGGAGGGCTCATCCAGCACCAGTACATCCGGCTTTTTAACAAATGCCATGGCTACACCCAGCTTCTGTTTCATACCAAAGGAAAACTCTCTTACTTTTTTACCCATGGCATCACCCAGTCCGATTACATCCAAAAGCTCCTTAATCTCGTTCTCAACATCAGCAAAACGTACGCCACTGAGGGATGCATATGCCCGCAGGTTTTCTGTTGCAGACATATAGTCATAATAGCTGGGCTCCAGCAAAATACCTACATTCTTCAAATAAGCCTGTGGATTCTCCTTGTAGGTCAGTCCGTTCACCAAATTGTTTTTTGACATCTTTGATCTCTAACATATTTCCTCCTTTACTGTAGTCATGTTTGTGCTCTTCATGCTTACAGTATATCTTGCTTTTCACAAATCCGAAATGAATCCTTGCCCATGTTACCTTGTTTCAAAACTATTTAACCGTTTATCTCACCGGATTTGCAGAATAGTCATGATTTACTGTCAAAAAGGAAGGAATTTAATTCCTGATTTTACTCAGCATCCCATCCATTTTACCACCCATTGTTGTACCTAACCATGTACATACCGCACAGATTAATAACTGCTGCATAACCGTTCCCATGGTTACGGAATTATTTATTTCCAATACAATATTATCTGAAGTCTTAGTATTGGCAAGCATCTCCCAGATTGCTCCGCTTTCGTACATATGGAACATACTAAATACGGTAACTCCGAATACGCTTGCCGTAACAATCAGAAAATAAGGTAATATTTTTCCCAACTTATTTTTTCTACCCATAAGCATGCCACTGATCAAAAGTGTCACAACCGGAACAATCATAGTAATTACAAAAAAATCAACAATTGTCTTGTGGGCCGGATTCCCCGCTAATGTTTGGAATAAAATCAACGCGCTTCCCGCTACACCTGTTATTAATGACCACAATACTTCTTTACCAATCTTCTTCATATTTAATCCTTTCTTTTGATTGTAATAATAAGCCGCCTCTCTAATTAAATGCTCAAGTTCTCTACGTTGTATCCAACAGATACGATAGCCACGGTAATGCAACCGCTTCTTTTCATCTTAGTTGCCTTCTGTGACATCTGTCCATCCTCCTTTTACGTGTTTACATATTTGATTTCAGAACATCTCCGTACATATTAAAATAAAAACTGCAATGTTACATATAATCCATAGAATACTACGTTTTTATATCCTATGAATACAAATCGAAGCGATTATCCGCCAAATAACAAATACTCCGCCGGTCTTATATTCCTACTCACGCAAAAAAGACCGGAACGTATTCCGTTCCGGCCTTTACCATTCTGTCTTCACTATGTTTCTATATTATAAGTAGGAAAACCACACCAGCATCTCCCCTTCGCCGCGGTTGTTCCACGCATAATAAGGAATAAATGTAAGTTCGCAGTCTTCCCTGCGGCTCCTTCCAAACAGATGATAAAGTGGCTCATCCTCTTGTTTGTCATCCGGATTCTCTTCCTGTAACAAAAAGTCCGTCTTACGGATACCCGGCACCTTCAGCAAGGTCAGCTCATGCCCCAAATCATTATACGGCATCAACCGGGTCTGCTTATCAATCTGTTTCAGTATATCGCTGCTTACGGAAAGCAGATGCAGGTCTTTGCCGTTATCTGCCTCTTCTATACAATAACAGATCGGGCCGCGCATCAGGGCTGCTTTACCAAGGTTTTCCCGTACCTTCTCATGGCTCTCCACAGCACGGACAGGCATTGGGAATTCCAGTTCTATGCTGTCTCCATCCTGCCAGATGCCTGTGAGATACAGATAACCGTCCTTAATCTCTGCCTGCGTATCTGCAAATCCACAGCGTGACTGCTCTTCAAAACGGTGTGCTCCGGCATTTTTAAGCAGGATATTCTCTTCGATGCTTCCACCTTTTCGTTTTACCCGGATTTCAACATCCTTTCTCTCCGTCCATCCCGGAATACGGAATGCCATGCTATGGTATACGGGCTGCTCCATATGCAAAACAGTTTCCACATGACCGCTTCGGGGCACCTCACTTCTCACTTCCATATCCACGGGAATCTTTATGATATCCCTGGTCATTCTGCCTTCCCGATGTAAATCCGCAAAAAATCGCACCGAGCCGGCCACGTACAGATGCGTAAAAAGGGTAGTCATATTGTCCGTATAGGCATAGGCTCCAAGAGAGGTAACCATCCGGGCTATATTGGGCGGACAGCAGGCACAACCGAACCATTTCTGTCTGATGCTCTTCACATGGAACTTTCTTTCATCCTTTTTACATGCATCCGGAAAGACCTCCAGCGGATTTACATAGAAGAAACTCTTACCATCCAGGGCCATTCCTGCAGGCACCGTATTGTAGAGTGCCAACTCCATCACATCACCATAAGAAGCTTTTGCTTCTATCTGAAGCATTCTGCGTGCAAAAAATACCAGTCCGATAGCTGCGCAGGTCTCAGAATAAGCAGTATCATTGGGCAGGTCATATGCTGCTGCAAAGGCTTCCCCCACATGGGTGCCGCCGATACCTCCGGTGATGTATAATTTATTCCGGACAATACTATTCCAAAGTCTGCTACACGCTTCATAGAGACCTTCATCACCTTTTACTCTGGCCACATCTGCCATACCGCTGTACAAATACACCGCACGCACCGCATGTCCTACTGCCTCTTCCTGCTCCCTTACCGGCTTATGTGCCTGATGATAGACATCCTGCACACCGAATTCATCCGGCTTTCTCTTATACTCCCAGCCTTCATGTTCAGCTCTTTCTCTTTCTTCTGTTTCAAAATAGTAAGGTCTGGTTCCGCGCTGGTCTATAAAGAAACTGCTAAGCTCCAGATATTTCATATCGCCCGTTATCTCAAATAACTTCACAAGAGCCATCTCTGCAATTTCATGGCCGGGATAACCTTTCTTTTGTCCTGCTCCGGGACCGAAACACTCACAGACAAAGTCTCCGTAGGCCATTGCCGCCTTCAAAAGCTTATCCTTTCCCGTAGCCTGAAAATAAGCTATGGCTCCTTCCACCAGGTGTCCGAAACAATACAATTCATGGTGGTCCTTCAGATTGGTAAAAATACGGTCCATACCATTTATAATGTAATAGGTATCCAAGTAACCGTTTTCGGCCTGGGCTGCACACACAATATCAATTGCCTCATCTGCAATACGTTCCAGTTCCGGGTCAGGATGTACCGTCAGGGAATATCCTACCGCCTCTATCCATTTAGCAAAATCACTATCCTGAAATACAAAACCATAGAATTTATCTTCTTCCATTCCCTTATCAGGATCAGGCAGTGCATTAAAGCCGCGGAAGGAATATACGGGAGGGACAAAGTCCCTTTTTTCACGTTTTTCCCGCATCAGGCGGCCTGCCACTTTAAAATTCCTCATGCAAAAGCTGGGGGCTGCACCTTCCACTCTGTCATTCAACGCGTCCCACTGATAGGGAATCACTTCTTTTCTCACCAGTTCCTGCTGTCTGTGCCAGAAACTGTCCGTAATTTTTACATTGCTTAACGGTAACGGGGTACTGAATTCCGTACTCTTCATCTTTGGTTTCCTCCCGGAATATATAACATTAACGACATATGGTCTCCCAAATCACCTGGGCATATAATCTGATGGCAAAATCGTTGGGGTGATTCACTGCATTACCGCTGATTTCATAATATTCCTTACCACGTGCCATTACTTCGCGGAACATACTGTGTACCGGAGCACATACGATTCCCTCTCTGCGGGCTGCATATCCTGTAAGCGCCCTTTCGTACATCAACAGATTATCATGTCTGTATGCTTCCATCTCAGGATTAGCCACCATGGCAGGATAAACCACAAATTCACATAAAGGATTACGCTTTCGTATTTCACTCACAATTCCGTCAATATATTCAATAAAAGTTTCTGCAGGGTCCCACATACAATTCATACTGAATCCGAGAAATACCAAGTCCGGTGTCTCCACCCTGTCAAAAAGTTCATTTACATGGTCCAGTCCCCACTTTGCGGTAGAGCCGCCTGCAGACAAATTATCTCCCGTCACCTTTGCATTGGGGAACATACTCTGAAGCTGTTCCGTCACCAATCTGGCCCAAACAGGCATCTTGGGATAACGTTCAAAATGAATGCGTATGGGCTCCAATGTGTACATATCAATAGCTGTCTCATCCGCACCGCTGGCCTCCCAGCCTGCGGTAATACTGTCTCCGTAATATACAATATGAAGAGACTCATTACGCTCCAGTCTGCCATAGGTCTCCGGCAGCCCCATACCCTGAGCCGCAGGAATAATTCCAGCCCAGCCCCACTCATCATGTGCTGCATCAACCTCATATGTTACAAGTATCTGATACTCATGTATATCAGGCTTTATATGTACGAAATACTCCTTACCGGGCAAACAAAGCCATTCTATCTGGGGAATCCCCTCATAAGGGCTTACATAATCCTGCCTCTTTAACACCGGAATCCGGCTGTGCTCTGTGCGGCAAATTCCTTTATCCGTAATCTCGTAGTCAATATGCTCTTCATAAACCACAGAGGCATCATAATTAATAACACTTGTGATTTTAAATCTCTCGTATAAAAGATTACCGCCCCTGATATTACCCTCAGCATCTTCAAAAAAACAAACTGATTCTTCCCATACGCGATCCCCGTTCCAAACAGGTGCCATCCACTTCTCAATTCTTAAACTCTGTATCGTATTCATCTCTCTCACCTCTCCACCTTTTATCCGTAACCTACGGCGGTTTATGTTAATATATGCCTGCTTTCCGTATCACCAATTGTATATTTAAGTATACTATATTTCTCCCACAAATGCCAATGTAATATCTTGTTTTTATACTTTTTATTATCCATATGATTGAACACATTGACTTACTGCCGCCCCATATATAACCCACCTTTTAATACACCTTCCGTCGGACATGATTCCTTGCTTTTTATGCTCACTGCTTACTTTCCGCAATTATCTTTCCCGCTATACTCACATGACACACATTCCTTATTTTTTCCTTAATGACACACTTGTCATCAACGATATATTGTGGTATACTCAAAGAGTGGCATACGATATATGCCGACAGCTGTTTTGACACTGTTGTTTTATTCAAAAGAGGAATGGGCAAATGAACAAATCTGATCCTTTCAGAAACGCATACGGACTCACGGGTTCCCTTGCCAAAAAAGGCTATATGAGGTGGTGGCACTCTTTTCGTGGCACAGGCCTTGTTACCGGCAAAGTGCGGACCTTTTTTGTTGAATATATGATTATGAATCCCGGGCTCGGCTCGGATAAACCCATCTGGGGACTTCATCCTTACTATCGCAAACGCGGCATGAAACCTTCTTACTTTTTGGTAAAGGCCGGCGTGCTCCCGTCTGAGCAGGGCAACGACGGCAAACAGCTCCACCGCTTTTTTGCCATGGATGAGCTGGCAGTTTCCCATACACCCTTTGTACTGCAGGCCGACGACTGCTTCTATAGCGAAGGTAAGATAACAGGCGTTATAGATGTATGCCGGGAATCTGCCTCACAGCGTTTTCTGCAAACAGATGCAGGCAATATGTCCTGGCAACTTGAAGTATTGAAGACCATTTCCTGCCATACCGGCTTCATTGCCTCACCTCTTTTCACGGCACTCCATGCTTTGGAAAGCTTTTGGCACGGAGAAGGCATCCAATGCTACTTCCGTGGCCATATAACGTTAGACGGCGAAGAATACCGGGTGTCCACCGACGACTGTTTCGGATATGCAGACAAGCATTGGGGACGAACTTATAATCATCCCTGGCTGCAGTTTGCCACCAGTCATCTGACCAGTTCACGCACCGGCAAACTCTTAAAGCACTCTGCTCTCGCCATCGACGGCAGCAGCTCCCGTTTCCTCTTTTTCCCTTTGAGAAAGCGTCTGAATCTGCAATTGACCTATACCGGCGAAGATTATGATTTTACTTTTGCAAATCTTTTAAAGCTTCCCCGCATCAAATGGGACAGCAAAGAAAAAAAGGGGCGGCTGGTCTGGCATATAAAAGCACGTAACCGGGATATACTGCTAAAGATGTCTGTCAGTGCACCATTAAAAACAATGATGCCCCTCCATTATGAAACAACGGACGGGCGCAGGCATAAGCAACCTCTGCTGGGAAGTGCTTTCGGTCAGGGCTGGATAGAAATCTACCGCAATACGCCTGACGGAACCGAATTAGTGGACAGACTTCTGATTCACGATGCACTATGTGAATACCGCAATGCCAACCATTAGAAACATAAAAGAATACAGCCAAGCAACTATAAATAAAAAGGTATCACCCATTCTGCGGGCGATACCTTTTATGATTATATGCCAATTAATCTTCTTATGTTTGCTACTCTCGGCCTATTCAGCTTCCGCAAACATGGGTGATGACAAATAGCGGTCTCCGGAATCCGGCAAAAGTGCCACAATGGTTTTGCCTTTATTTTCCGGTCTTTTCGCCAAAAGAAGTGCTGCATGCATTACGGCTCCGGAGGTAATACCCGTGAGGACACCTTCCCTGCGGGCGATTTTGCGGCCGGCGTCAAAAGCTTCCTGCGTGGTAACAGGTATAATCTCATCCAGGATTTCCTTATCCAGTATATCAGGAATAAAATTAGCTCCTATGCCCTGTAAACCGTGGGAGCCGGCCTCTCCGCCCGATAAAAGAGGGGAATCTGCAGGTTCTACGGCTACCACCCTTACTTTGGGATTTTAGGCCTTTAAATACCTTCCGGTACCTGTAATGGTACCGCCGGTACCCACTCCTGCCACAAAGATATCTACCTTACCTTCACTATCCTTCCATATCTCCGGCCCCGTAGTCAGTTCATGGGCCTTTACATTGGAAAGATTCACAAATTGTCCCAATATCATGGAACCAGGGATCTCCCTATGCAGTTCCTCCGCTTTTTCCACTGCGCCTTTAATTCCCTTGGCACCTTCCGTAAGCACCAGTCTGGCACCGTATGCAGCCAGCATGTTTCTGCGCTCCACACTCATGGTATCGGGCAGGGTCAGAATCGCCTTATATCCACGGGCTGCAGCTACCGATGCAAGACCGATTCCCGTATTACCCGAAGTAGGCTCTATAATGGTTCCTCCGGGCTTTAAAATCCCCTGCTCTTCCGCATCCAGAATCATCTGCAGTGCAATTCTGTCCTTAGCACTTCCTGCGGGATTAAAAAGCTCCAGCTTGCCTAAAATCTCTACATCCTTTATCCCCGCATCCTCCATTATATGATTCATCCGAAGCAGGGGCGTGCCGCCGATTAATTCCTGTACACTGTTAAATATTCTTGCCATATTCCCTCCAAATAGATATCTATAATCCTAATATATAAAATACATCTTCTGTTTCAAAGTTTTGCTGTACCCATTCATCCGCCTCCATAATAGCGTCAAGCACTTCGGCGCCGGTCTCACGGGCCAGCAGACATACCTTTTCCCATGCCTCCCGGGTCACCGCAGTATTTCCGTAGGATTCATATTCAGGAACAGCCGCCGCAAACAGCTCGTGAAGCTTCAGCCCTGTGCATACATCATCATGCAGCAATAGCGAATCTTCCCTCCAGAAACTCCTTCCGTCCCATTCTCCCTTGTAAAACTCATGATAACAGGTTCCCTTTCTTTCCTTTTCCGTACAAAAATACTCCATGTACACATCTCCTTAAATACATGTATCCTATCTTTTTTACTTATGTTTTATAATCTAGTATATCCATATGAACCATTTTATGCTAAAATAGTCTTAATTTCAATACACTAATGTGTTAAAACCAAACGAAAGAAGAGCCAAAGTATGTACGCATGTCCCAACTGTGCCGCCAACCTGCGGTACGACATTGAACGAAAAAAATTACATTGTGCAAGCTGTGATACGTCCGTAGATCCCTATTCTTTTCACAAAGATCCCGAGGAGAATGCGGCGGAAGATTACGAAGTAACTGTCTTCACCTGCACGCAGTGCGGCGGTGAAATCATAAGTGATGATACCACTGCAGCCACCTTTTGCAGTTATTGCGGAACCGCCACTATATTGGAAAGCCGCATCAGCAGGGAACGCAGGCCCAGCCACATCATACCCTTTTCCCAGACCATGGAGAATTGTAAAAAGTCCTATAAAAGCCTTCTGCGCAAAGCGATTTTTACTCCTAAGGAATTGAAAGACCCTGATCATATCGAAAAATTCAGGGGCATTTACATGCCCTATTGGGTGTATTCCTTTGAAAAGAACAGCCCTACCACTTTTCACGGTAAAAAGTCATATCAACGGGGAGATTACCTGATTACCCGGCACTATGCCATTGAAGCCCACGTGGATGCATGCTATGAGGGCATTTCTTTTGATGCTTCCTCCACCTTTGCAGACAGCTTAAGCAGTGCCATTGCGCCCTTTGACTTAAATCGCGGCATGCCCTTTAATCCTTCCTTCCTTAGCGGTTTCTATGCAGATACCAGTGATGTGGACAGGATGCTTTACTACGGCGACGGTGCTGATTTATTTGTACGGGACTGTGCACGGACTGCCATGCAGGACCGCACTCTTAAAAAATTCGGTGTAGGAAAATCCAGCCACTCTACTCCCGAATCATCCTTGGGATACGATGAGTGGAAAAGCCATCTGGCCCTATTTCCCGTATGGTTCCTGGCTTACCGCAAGGACGACCGTGTAGCATACGCTGTTGTAAACGGCCAAACCGGCAAAGCAGCTGCCGATTTGCCAATAGATATCAAGCGTTATTTATTAATTTCCTTCCTTTTAGCAGTGCCTATATTTGTATTATTAAATATGTTTTTTACCTTTAAACCCGGCACGGTTCTGTTATGGGCCGCTTTATTAGCAGTGCTCTCCGTTATCATCTGCAGTACCCAGATTAATTCCCTGATTTCAAGAGAAAAAATGGAAGATGATAAGGGTATGAAATATAAGAGCGCTGCCGGCACATGGTTCCCTCCCGAAGAGAAGGATAATTCCTATTTACGGAAAAATCACAGAGGTGTAATATCTGACCATAGGATAGAAACAACCAAACTGCTTCGTATAATACCGCCGATTTTGATGGTACTTGTCTCCTTTTTACCTACAATTTCCTCCTTCTATATATTTATGTTTTTGGGAATTTTTTCTCTGTGTATACTCCCTTTGGTATTGGCGGTAACTTCTGCAAGTACCAAACGCCGTAGCACCACCAAATCAAATAAAACACGGAACCTTAGTCTGACAGCCAACTGGAACCAGAAGCTATCCGCACTGATTAAGCCCGGTATATCCGTCATTTTAGCGCTCTTAATCGCCATCTGGAGTCCTGTAAATGATATATTTTACTATATTGGTGCCATTTTGTGCATGCTTGGCGTAGCATGGGCCCAAATGGATATCATGAAACGGCACAACCGTTTAACCACCCGTAAATTACCTCAGCTTGGCAGAAGGGGAGGTGATGAAAATGCATAAATACATTAAAGCACTTCTTACATTAGTATTTACATGTATTCTGATACTTGCCCTGCCCTCGGATTGCCGGGCAGAAGACGGCAGGCAGATATCTTCAGGTTATCAGATTATTATTGAAGATGATGCAGAGCTTCTTTCCACTCCTGAGGAGCGTCAGCTGGCAGAGACCATGGAGCCCATTACTGCTTACGGTAATGTAGCATTTAAATCCATCCTCTCCAATCCGGGCGATACCGATTCTTATGCGGAAGATTACTATTATCACCTGTTCGGACGGGATAGCGGCACCCTTTTCCTGATTGATATGGATAACCGGATGATATATATTCACAGTGACGGTGCCATCTATAAGACCATTACCAAGGATTATGCGGAAACCATTACGGACAACGTGTATAAACATGCTTCCAACGCAGATTACCACCTCTGTGCTGCAGAAGCATACAGCCAGATTGACACCCTTCTACAGGGAAATAGAATCCGCCAGCCCATGAAGTACATCAGCAATGCATTACTGGCAGTTTTACTGGCATTTTTCCTCTGCTATGCATGGATTTGTACCATTACCGGTCTGAAGCGTCCTGATGATGAAGAGCTGATGAAGGATGTAACCGCCCACTTTAACATGCAGATAACCGCTCCGCCTAAAATGACCGGCGAAACCCGCACCTACAATCCTCAGAGCTCAGGCGGAAGTTCAGGCGGCAGTTCAGGTGGTGGAGGACGCTCCGGTGGCGGCGGTGGCGGTGGCGGCTGTG
This sequence comes from Lachnospiraceae bacterium, assembly GCA_017513625.1. Lineage (GTDB taxonomy): Bacteria > Bacillota > Clostridia > Lachnospirales > Lachnospiraceae > Acetatifactor. The sequence goes on from JAFXEW010000111.1 coordinate 25,363, forward strand.
GCCACAGCTTTTAAGCCGCCCGCAATCAATTCCACATGTTATTTATCAGAAATTATATAGCTTCAAAGGATTATATATGAACACGACATACAAAGTTCCTACTATCTATAACAAAGTAGAAATCAATAATACTCCTCTTGTGGTACAGGTGCCCGGTTCCAAAAGCATTACCAACCGCGCCCTGTTACTTGCCACATTGGCTAAGGGCACCTCAGTTTTGGAGGGGGTTCTTTTCAGTGATGATTCCAGACACTTTTTAAAATGTATACAGGACCTGGGCTTTGAAACCTTTGTGGATGAAGAGAAACGCATCATCAAAGTCACCGGTCTGGGAGGCCGAATTCCCAAGCAGGAGAGTTCTTTATATGTTGGAAGTGCAGGCACAGCAGCCCGCTTTCTCACAGCCTTTTTAGGACTTTCCACAGGTGTTTATCACATGGATGCTTCAGCCCAGATGCGCAGACGCCCCATGGCCCCCCTGCTCACTTCGTTGCAAGAGCTTGGCTGCGAAATCAGCTATCCCAACGAGGCCGGAGATAAACTCCCCAACACAGGCTTTTTCCCTTTCACTCTGAAAGGAAATGGTTTTAGAAAGAATCAGATTACTGTAAATATCGACCACAGCAGCCAGTTTCTCAGTGCTCTGCTGATAGCTTCTCCTCTTTGCCGGGAGGATTTCACCACAACGCTGGAAGGCAGTCATGGCATGGCTTATATCGAAATGACCTGCAAAATGATGGACCAATTCGGTGTATATAGTGAAAAAAAGCCGGACGGTACTTATGTAACACCCGCCGGCCAGCAATATAAAGCTTTACATTATCAAATTGAACCGGATGTATCGGCAGCCTGCTATTTTTATGCCATGGCACCTCTGTTAAACATCCCCGTACTGGTTTCCCATGTACATTATAACTCCCTGCAGGGTGACGTAGGTTTCCTGCGCATTTTGGAGCAGATGGGCTGCCGCACGGTTGATAAGTCGGAGGGCATTTTGGTAAATCCTCCTGCAAACGGTACGTTCAAGGGCATTACGGCAGATATGCATGCCTGCTCCGATCAGGCCATTACACTTGCTGCCATAGCCCCCTTTGCCGATTCACCTGTTACCATCACGGGCATCGGTCATATACGGTATCAGGAAAGCGACCGCGTCCATGCCATAGCTACAGAGCTGACAAAACTGGGCATCCGCTGCGTCGAAAGCACCGACTCACTAACCATCTACCCGGGCACACCTACTTCCGGCGCCGTAGATACTTATGAAGACCATCGTATGGCCATGGGTTTCAGCCTGATAGGACTTCGAAGTCCCGGCATCGTTATCAACGACCCTATGTGTTGCCGAAAGACTTTTGAAAATTATTTTGATATACTGAACGATATCGTCAATAAAACAGCTCCTGTCCGCTAGGGACAGGAGCTTCCTGTTTATTTCATATACAATTCATTATACAGGTCAATTTTCGTAGTCTAATACTGAATCGCTCTTCACTTCAGGCAAATCATCTTCTTTTAAATCACATGCGTTATCGTATCTCTTATATACCCTCCATGCCAATACAGCATATGCAATTGCCATAATGTAACAGAGCACCTCCACCAAGGCAACATTCTGGGTCAGACCGTTTACTATCACTACTATAAAGTCCAACAGGAAATGCAGGAAAATAGCCAGAGGGAACCACGCCCAATGCTTCTTTACTCCATACCATACCAATACGGAAAGTGCTACCTGTGCAATCATTGCCGCACCACGCTCTATAAGGCCTACACCAAATAAGTACCAGGGAGTTTCCGCAAGATTTATCAGTTGGGCCTCTACTTGTACGGCCATGTCCTGCGGTACACCTACAAAGAGCATATCCGTCATTCCGGCATTAATCATTATCGCAATTATCAGATTGCTGATCATACCTACTCCCAGCAGATAGGACGCCTCAAATCCTCCATGTCCCACGCCATACATAACAGCTGTTTTTGTTTCTTCCTTTTTCCTTAAAAGAGTTTTAAATGCAACAAATCGTCCCGTCTCCTCAAATACACCGGCTGCCAATCCACCGTACAAACCGTACAAGAAGATATTCTCCTGGATAGTGCTGCCCACACCGGGCATGCTCAGTACTATCGTATGCATGACCTGCTCCAGCACAAAGGCAAATACAAACATCACGCCTGCTCCTACAAAAAATGCAGCAGGGGAACATTTATACTTCCTCCAAAGAATACCGAATAATACCCACGGAACAATAATCGATACCAGCATTGAAATCACCATCATGATAATTGACGGTGTTGAAACTGATAATTCCATTCTTTCTTCTCCCTTCTTTTGTTATATTTACTTTCTAAACTTCTATTCTTCCTCTCCGCCGCAGCACAAACGCAGAATACCATCAAGCACAGCACCTGCCACAGCTGCTACAGGCCAGATAATCCAGGTAATATGCCACTTCATAGTCCAGAAGCTTACGCCCAGATAAACAGCCGTAACCAGAGACCAATAAATTTCATGAATCACTTCACTTCGTTTCTTATTTTCTTTACGTTTACGTGTATATTCTCCCTTCTGCAAAAGTTTATCATACGCACCTTGTCTCGTATTCACCCAAACAAACAGGAATACTGCCACTGCCACTACCCAAAGCAATATTACCACACCGAGCAGGACCAAAAAATCCTCTGACAGTTCCGTGCTTCCGCTTTCCGTCACCAGAATCATGGCAAACAAAGGAACCGCCGACAAAATACACATTACGGTAGCCACTGCAGTACATGCTACATATTTAATATTGAAAGCTTCCTTTTCCTTCTCTACCACACCACGTACTCCATAGTCCAGTACAAATGCACACTCTTCCAGATATTCATACTTCTTATTAAGTGAGCCGATAATTATAAATAGTGCTGTTGCAGCAGCTACTATTAAAAGCAGTATTACCACACCCAAAATTGCCGTCATACCTTCGGAAATACTCATTTTACCCGTACTATGAAATCCCAACATAAAAAGAAGGGGGGTAGGGCTCATTACACAAAGCATAGTAGCAAGTGCCATCCATATGGAAACTGCTTTCTGACTTTCCATGAATTCCCCTGCTTCTTCCATACTTATACGACAAATGGTTTGTTCTTCCAAAGCGTCTTCACTGACATATTCCACATCTTCTTTCTCATCCTTCAACAGATAATCCGTGCTGACACCGAATATTTCACTAAGTTTCAATATCTTATCCAAATCCGGTATGGAAGCACCGCTTTCCCACTTACTTACGGACTGCCTGGATATATTCATCTTATCTGCCAACTCCTCCTGGGACCATCCGCGCTGTTTTCTCAAGGTCATTATCTTATCTGCCAATATCATATTATTAACCATTCCCTTTCCGCCCTTAGGGCATTTACTGGGCTTATTGCCTGAGAAAATCTTAGCATCTCCTCCGGTTACCTGCCACCAAGCAGAGTAGGAAATCTGTCAACCGACAGTTGCAATCCTATGTATTTTGCCTGTTTTCGGGCATTCCACATCATTACTGATACACAAAGCCGGCAGACAGCCCCGTATGTCATCCACCGAGAGCCGCTCTGCCGACTTTCTGTTAATCAACCATTACAATTCAATGATAACAGTTGTTATATTAAGGTCTCAGACCCATGCCGCCTTCCAGAGTAATGGTTTCACCACTCATATACTTGAAGTCAGGATTTGCCAGCTGTACGCAAACACGTCCGATTTCCAATTCAGAATCACCGAAATGGCCCATGGGGGGCATATGTACATTTGCCTTAAATGCTTCGGGATAAGCCTGCTCAAACTGCTCTAACTGTGCAGTCCATGCCAAAGGACAGATTACATTTACATTGATACCGTCCTTACCCCACTCGGTAGCTGCCACTCTGGACAGTCCGCGGATACCTTCTTTTGCTGCTGCGTAGGAGCACTGTCCGTAATTACCGAACAGACCTGCGCCGGAAGCAAAATTGATAACAGAACCCTTAGTCTTTGCCAGATAAGGATAGCAAGCCTTCATATAATAGAAAGTTGCATACAGACCGGAGTACATAGCCAGGTCAAACTGCTCGGTGGTATGATCTGCAATAGCCACACCTGAAGCGGATGCCTGTGCATTGTTAATCAGCACGTGGATATCTCCAAAAGTATCAATTGCCTGCTTTACTACATTGTTAACTACTGCTTCATTATCAGCACCTGCATTTACATCTGCCTGTACTGCCAGCACCTTGATTCCGTATTCTTTTTCCAAAGTCTCTTTTGCATCATTTAACTTCTGTACGTTACGTCCGGTAATAACCAGATTGCATCCTTCCTTTGCGTATGCAGTCGCAATACCATATCCGATGGAACCGCAACGTCCGTCACTGAGTACAGCCTTACCGGCACCGGTAATAATCGCTGTCTTTCCCTGTAAATAGCCCATTTACTCATCCTCCTGTATATTTACACATAATAAATTTATCGCCCTGTTAAGGCTCCTTATTATTATACTGCCAAAAGAATATTTACACAACAGGATTTTGATAATTTTTTGTCAATTGCCTGTTTTCCTTCCTTTTATTTCATAGTTAAATGATTTATATCGGCGTTATATGACTTAATCACTAAAAATTACCAAAAAAACAATCGAAAATTCCACAAAAAAATCCTTGTGATTTTCTGGAATTTCTATATAATATATAGGGAAAATAAAGGAGGAGCGAAAGATGCCTAAAAGAACAGATATTCACAAAGTACTTATAATAGGTTCCGGTCCCATCATTATCGGTCAGGCCTGCGAGTTCGATTATTCCGGTACACAGGCTTGTAAAGCCCTGAAAAAACTGGGATATGAAATTGTATTGGTTAACTCCAATCCTGCAACCATTATGACGGATCCCGAAACTGCTGACGTTACTTATATCGAGCCACTGAATGTGGAGCGTTTGGAAGAGATTATCAAAAAGGAACGTCCCGATGCACTTTTACCTAACCTGGGTGGCCAGTCAGGTTTGAACCTTTGCGCTGAGCTGAACAAGGCAGGCATTATTGACAAGTACAATATCGAAGTTATCGGTGTACAGGTAGACGCCATCGAAAGAGGCGAAGACCGTATTGAGTTTAAAAAAGCAATGAATGAACTTGGCATCGAAATGGCACGCAGCGAAGTTGCATACTCCGTAGAAGAAGCACTTGCCATCGCAGATGAGCTCTCCTATCCTGTAGTCCTTCGTCCTGCATACACCATGGGTGGTGCCGGCGGCGGTCTGGTATATAATAAAGAAGAATTAAAGACAGTATGTGCCCGCGGTCTTCAGGCCAGCCTGGTAGGTCAGGTTCTGGTGGAAGAATCCATCCTGGGCTGGGAAGAACTTGAAGTAGAAGTGGTTCGTGACGCAGAAGGTAATATGATTACCGTATGTTTCATCGAAAACATCGACCCTCTGGGTGTTCACACCGGAGATTCCTTCTGTTCCGCTCCCATGCTGACCATTTCCCAGGAAGTTCAGGACAGATTAAAAGAGCAGGCATTTAAGATTGTAGATTCCGTACAGGTTATCGGTGGTACCAACGTGCAGTTCGCACATGATCCCGTTTCCGACAGAATCATTGTTATCGAAATCAATCCCCGTACATCACGTTCCTCCGCACTTGCATCCAAAGCGACCGGTTTCCCTATTGCTCTGGTATCCGCGATGCTGGCTGCCGGCCTTACACTGAAGGATATTCCCTGCGGTAAGTACGGCACTCTGGACAAGTATGTTCCTGACGGAGATTATGTTGTTATTAAGTTTGCCCGCTGGGCATTTGAAAAGTTCAAGGGTGTTGAAGACAAGCTTGGCACCCAGATGCGTGCCGTAGGCGAAGTTATGAGTATCGGTAAGAACTTCAAAGAAGCTTTCCAGAAGGCTATCCGCAGTCTGGAGAACGGCAATTACGGTCTGGGTCATTCCAAAAATTATGACACCATGACCAAGGAAGAATTATTACAGCTTTTAATCACTCCTTCCAGTCAGCGTTACTTTGTAATGTATGAGGCAATCCGTAAGGGTGCCACTGCAGACGAAATCCATGCTATTACCAAGGTTAAGCACCACTTTATTAATCAAATGAAGGAACTGGTTGACGAAGAAGAAGCACTTATGGCAGGTAAGGGCTCCCTTCCTTCCGATGCAGCCCTGATTCAGGCTAAGAAAGACGGTTTCTCCGATAAGTATCTGAGCCAGATTCTGGAGATTCCCGAAGCAGATATCCGTAACAGACGTATTGAAATCGGTATGGAAGAAGCTTGGGAGGGCATCCACGTAAGCGGCACCGAAGACAGTGCTTACTACTACTCCACCTACAACGCGCCTGACAAAAATCCCATTACCAATGACAAACCCAAAGTAATGATTTTAGGCGGCGGTCCCAACCGTATCGGACAGGGTATTGAGTTTGACTACTGTTGTGTACACGCTTCCCTGGCATTGAAAAAACTTGGCTTTGAGACCATTATCGTAAACTGTAATCCCGAGACGGTATCTACAGATTACGATACTTCCGATAAATTATACTTTGAGCCCCTGACTCTGGAAGATGTACTGAGCATCTACAAAAAAGAGAATCCCGTGGGCGTTATCGCTCAGTTCGGCGGACAGACTCCTCTGAATCTGGCAAATGACCTGGAAAAGAACGGTGTTAAGATTTTAGGTACCGCTCCTTCCGTAATCGATCTGGCTGAGGACCGCGATTTGTTCCGTGCCATGATGGAGAAGCTGGAGATTCCCATGCCCGAGTCCGGTATGGCTACCACCGTGGAAGAAGCACTGGAAATCGCTCACAGAATCGGTTATCCTACCATGGTTCGTCCTTCCTTCGTACTGGGCGGCCGCGGTATGGAAGTGGTATATGATGATGCCAGCATGATTAACTACATGCAGGCTGCCGTAGGCGTTACACCGGATCGTCCCATCCTTATTGACCGTTTCCTGAATCACGCACTTGAATGCGAAGCTGATGCTATCAGTGATGGTACACATGCATTTGTTCCCGCTGTTATGGAGCATATTGAGCTTGCAGGTGTTCACTCAGGTGACTCCGCATGTATCATTCCTTCCGTACACATTACTGAGGAAAATGTGGCAACCATCAAAGAATATACTAAAAAGATTGCAGAAGAAATGCATGTAAAGGGTCTGATGAACATGCAGTATGCTATCGAAAACGGCAAGGTATTCGTTCTGGAGGCAAATCCCAGAGCATCCCGTACCGTTCCTCTGGTTTCCAAGGTATGTAATATCCGCATGGTTCCCATTGCAACCGATATCATTACCGCAGAAATCACCGGCAGACCTTCACCCGTTCCCGCATTAAAGGAACAGGTCATCCCTAACTACGGTGTTAAGGAAGCAGTTTTCCCCTTCAATATGTTCCCTGAGGTAGACCCTCTGTTGGGCCCTGAAATGAGATCCACCGGTGAAGTACTCGGTTTATCTCCCTCCTATGGCGAGGCCTTCTTTAAAGCTCAGGAAGCTACCCAGACCAAATTACCTTTAGAAGGTACTGTACTGATTTCCGTAAATCGTAAAGACAAGCCTGAAATCGTAGATGTTGCAAAAGTTTTTGCAGAATGCGGTTTCAAGATTGTTGCTACCGACGGTAACTATGATACCATCTCTGCAGCAGGTATTCCTTGCGAACGCGTACACAAGCTGAGTGAAGGTCATCGTCCTAATGTACTGGATATGATTACCAACGGCGAGATTCAACTGATTGTAAACTCTCCTGTAGGCAAGGACAGCGTCCATGATGACAGTTACCTGCGTAAGGCAGCCATCAAGGCAAAGATTCCTTACATGACCACTGTAGCTGCAGCTAAGGTTACTGCAGAAGGTATCCATTATGTGAAGAATCACCCTGCTATGGAAGTAAAATCCTTACAGGAACTGCACAGTGAGATTCATGATAAATAAATAAGAGCCCATTTTAAGAGGATTCCCTTTAGGGAGTCCTCTTATTTACTGCATAAAACAAATATCCATATACTGTGTCATTAAGGTCTATGGCTTGTCCCATACCCTGCAGTGAATTCTTGGTCCCCGGACTTCTCTGGAGAGTATTTGACAAGGGTTGACATTTCACCACTCCTATGATAGTATACATTGTAAACTGTTCACAAAGTATACTTTTAGCATTAAAGGAGAACTCAGATGAAATCACAAGGTGAGGCACTGTTAGAAGCATGGTTGCAATTATCCACTGCCATCAACAATTCCAGACTGGTATCAGAGCTTTCTTTCAATGAATCCCTGATTTGCAATCTTTTATACCAAAATCTCCGTGATGACAGTGCATCCCGCATGACGGCCACCGATTTATGCGCAGCTACAAAGATGCAGAAATCCCTGATGAACCGCACCCTGAAGCAATTGGAGTCCAAGGGCGTTATCTCCCGGGAACGTTCTACAGAAGATATGCGTCGGATTTATATTTACCTGAATCATGAACAGACTCAAAAATACCGTATCCAGCATAATCGTATTTTGGATATGATAAATGAACTAATCAGGCAATTAGGACCGGATAAAACAGCTTCTGCCACTTCCCTATTCCGGGAAATTGCTTTGATAGCCAATGAAACATTTTACGAATAGGAGAAAGATTATGCTTAGAATTTTGATTGATTCCGCAGCAGACTATTTACCTGCGGATGCCGCCAAAAGAAATATTGAATTCATACCATTGACCGTCACCTTGGACGGCACTCCCTATCAGGACGGCGTTGACCTGACTACGGACGAGTATTATGACAAATTGTCCCGCGCCGCAGAATTTCCCAAGACGTCCCAGCCTTCACCGCAGGCCTTTGCAGATATTTTTCAGGATGTTAAGGACAAGGGTGATGAAATGATATGCATCACACTGGCCGCTGCCTTAAGCGGCACCTATCAAAGTGCAAACATAGCCAAGGAAATGGTAGAATACGACCGCATCCATATTATCAACGCCAAAACAGCCACCTGTGCCATCCGGGTACTGGCAGATTATGCCAGAGACCTTGCAGATCAGGGCGTTTCCACCTTGGAAATCGTGGACAAGGTAAAAGCACTCCGTGAGAAAGTAAAGATTTACGCCATACTGGATACTCTGGAGTATCTGTATAAAGGCGGACGTCTCAGCAAGGGGGCTGCAACCATAGGAGAAATGGTAAGTTTAAAGCCCATAATCACTTTGGACAGTGAAGGTGCCATTATGGTTCCCGGCAAATGTGTGGGAAAAAACAAAGCCACCATGTTTGTTATGAAAGCTCTGGATACGGTGGAAGTTGACACTTCCTTCCCTTTTTACACCATCTATACCCTTGGCACGGAAAACTGTGAACATCTGGAGAAAAAACTGGACACAGCGGGTTACAGCATTGCTGACCGCCTGCAAATCGGTGCCACCATCGGTTCCCACATCGGCCCCGGTGTATTCGGAGTAATCTTCGTACAGAAATGATTATAATAAACAAGCCCGGGACCACAGTCCTCTGTAGGCATAGATGTTCTGATACAGGTACGCTTTCGCTACGTGAAAAAGCGTTACGTTACTAAGCTCGAAAAGGCCACCGCATTTACTCTATCTCTCTTTTACCAAACAACCGGTAATAGTGGACTAGAGCAAATGCCGGTGGCCTTTAATACCTCGCTAAGTAACGACGTTTTTCAAGTACCTGCGTACAGAACATATATGCCAGCAGGACTGTGGTCCCGGGCTTGTTTAAGCTTACTAGCTTCTGTTCTGCTGTTCTACCAGACGGTCTGCACCATAAAGCTTGCGAAGTGCAGGCTTTTCAATCTTTCCGGTGGCATTACGGGGAACATCTGCAAAAATAATGGTCTTAGGGCGCTTATAACGGGGCAGTTCCTTACAGAACTCTTCGATTTCCTCCTGTGTACAGGTCATGCCTTCTTTTATAGCGATAATAGCACCTGTAATCTCTCCCAGACGCTTATCCGGCAATCCGATGACAGCTACATCCTTCACCTTAGGATGATTGTTTAAGAAATTCTCTATCTGTACCGGGTAAATATTCTCACCACCGCTAACGATTACATCCTTCTTTCTGTCTACCAGGAAGATAAATCCGTCCTCATCCTGCATAGCCATATCTCCAGTACATAACCAACCGTCTTTGATAGTCTTAGCTGTAGCCTCCGGATCATTGTAATAACAGGTCATGACACCGGGGCCCTTTACGCAGAGCTCACCTACATCACCACGTGTCACTTCCACATTGTTTTCATCCACAATTTTACACTTCCAGCGGTAACCAGGTACACCGATTGCGCCCACCTTGTGGATATTTTCCACGCCCAGATGTACACAGCCGGGGCCTGTGGATTCGGACAAACCGTAATTGGTATCATATAAATGATGGGGGAAATATTCCATCCAATGCTTAATCAAAGAAGGCGGAACTGGCTGTGCGCCTACGTGCATCAGTCTCCACTGTGCCAGTTCATAATCTTCCAGCTTTAAATCCCCTCTGTCCAGGGTATCCAGAATATCCTGTGCCCAGGGTACCAACAGCCATACGATAGTACATTTTTCCTTGGAAACCGCATCCAGAATGGTCTCGGGGGTAGTGCCCTTTAACAATACCGCCTTACTGCCTGCACAGAGGCTGCCCATCCAGTGGAATTTGGCACCTGTATGGTACAGAGGCGGAATACACAGGAATACATCGTTTCTGTCGGTAAGATGGTGCTTCTGCTCCATCTCCGCAGCCTGCATAAGACTTTCATGATTATGTAAAATAGCCTTCGGAAAACCGGTGGTACCTGAGGAGAAGTAAATCGCCGCATCATCCTCTGCTTCCAGACGCACCAGGGGTGCCTGACTGGAACAATCAGCTACCAGTTCACGGTAACCCTCTGCAAAGGTAGGGCATCCGTCCCCCACATATATAAGCAGTCTGCCCTGGCTTAATTTCTCTTCGATGGACTCCAATCGTCCGATGAACTCCGGGCCAAAGAACAATACCTGCACCTCAGCCAGATCTGCGCAATACTGGATTTCATCCGCCGCAAAACGGAAGTTAAAGGGCACTGCAATAGCACCTGTCTTCAGGATACCAAAGTAAATAGGCAACCACTCCAGACAGTTAAACATCAGAATTGCCACTCTGTCGCCCTTCTGCACACCACGGCTCAGAAGCATATTCGCCACACGGTTTGCCTTTTCGTCAAAAATCGCCCAGGTAATCTCCCTGCGATAAGGCGTAGAGGAAGTCTGTTGTACCAGGTCAAACTCCTTCCAAATCGTCTTTCTATTATCCTTCATGGTGGGATTCAGCTCTACCAGAGCCACCTCATCTCCATAAAGCTTATGATTTCTTTCCAATAAATCTGTAACAGGCATGATATTTCATCCTTTCGTCATCTAATTTGCAATTCTTTAGCACTTTAAAGTGTAGACTTATATAAAGATAACACATTAATGTGTAAAAGTCAATGGATATAGCATTTTTGTATACTTACTATTGGTATATAAAGTCTATATATAGCCTTTACCTTTCCACTCCGGCTGATATAATAATATCTACGGGTGCTACCAATATGAGGTATGCGGTTAGTCCTCTCTCAATCCGACTTATGCTATCACGTTCAATCACAATTCCTTTGCCCGTGTACGGATGATTTGTTATTGACTTCCCACGTTCAATGCACTATGATAAAACAATAAAGTCCACGCATTTTTTGCATTGCATTTTTTGCATTGCATTCTTTGCATTGCATTTTTTGCATTGCATTTTTTGCATTGCATTCTTTGTGTGGGCCCTCATAACGTAATAGAGTATATAAATCCTCTCCTCACAGGAGACTCGGATTTTGTCAAAAAATAAAGGAGACTTATTATGTTAAATGAAAGAATGGTAGCTCTTGGAACCCAGCGTTCCGTTATCAGAGAGCTTTTTGAATTTGGCAAACAACGTGCAGCAGAGGTAGGAGCTAAAAATGTATTTGATTTTTCCATCGGTAATCCCTCCGTCCCCTCTCCCGCTATCGTAAATGAAACTGCCCTGAAACTGATTCAGGAAATGGACCCGGTAGTACTTCACGGCTACACCAGTGCCCAGGGCGATGCCGGCGTACGTCAGATGCTGGCAGAATCCGTAAACCGCCGTTTTGGAACCTGTTTCCATGAGAATAATTTCTACATGACCGTTGGCGCTGCTGCAGCTCTTTGCTGCTGCTTAAACGGCTTGTGCAACCCGGGCGATGAGGTTATCGTATTTGCCCCCTTCTTCCCCGAATACCGTGTATTTATTGAAGGTGCAGGCGCAGTGATGAAAATGATTCCTGCTGATATCGAGGGATTCCAGATTGATTTTGATGCTTTTGAGGCTGCTATCAGCCCCCGTACCAAGGCCGTTATCGTCAACTCCCCCAATAATCCTTCCGGCGTGGTATATTCAAAAGAAACCATCGAAAAACTGGTTACTGTATTGGATAAATACAGTGCAAAATACGGCGAGCCCATCTACCTGATTGCAGATGAGCCCTACCGCGAAATCGTGTTTAACGGTACTGATGTACCTTATTTAACCCATTATTACAAAAATACTCTGGTATGCTATTCCTGGTCCAAATCCCTGTCCCTGCCCGGACAGCGTATGGGCTATGTCATCGTACCTGACGAAGTAACCGACAGCAAGCTGGTATATGCTGCTGTAGCAGGCGCAGGCCGTTCCCTGGGATACGTGAATGCCCCCGGTCTGTTCCAGAGAGTCTGTGCCATGTGTGCAGATGTAAACGCAGATGTAGCCATCTACGAAACCAATAAGAACCTTTTGGTAAATGGTCTGCGCGACATGGGCTTCCACGTGGTGGAGCCGGGCGGAACCTTCTATATGTTCCCCCGTACTTTAATCGAAGACGACATTGCTTTTTGTGAAAAAGCCAAAGATTTCAACCTGCTCATCGTACCCGGAACCGGCTTCGGTTGTCCCGGTCACACACGTATTTCCTACTGTGTTCCCACTGAGCGTGCCGAGAAATCCCTGGTTGCCTTTGAACAGCTGGCTAAATACTATAAATAACATTCTATGGGTACTGCCTGGCGGTACCCATACTGTTTTTCTTTCACAATATCACCAAAAGAGGTCACACTATGATTATTGATTTTCATACACATACTTTCCCCGACAAAATAGCAGAAAAAGTAGTCCAAAATCTGGCAAAAGTGAGCTGCACCATGCCCTTTACGGACGGAAGTCAGAGAGGCCTCCTTTCATCCATGACCAAATCAGGTGTGGATTACAGCATCACGCTCCCCGTAATGACTTCACCTGAACAGGTGGACAAAATACACAACGGCATCATAGATAACATGGAAGCATTAACTGCTGCAGGAATTATTCCCTTTGGCGGCATGCATCCCGAACACGACCATATGCGTCAGGAGATGATACGCCTGCGGGATGCAGGCATCAAGGGGGTCAAAATACATCCCGCTTACCAAAAAAAGGACCTGAACCACCCTTCCATGATGAAGATCATTGACATTGCTTCGGACTTAGGTTTGATTATAATCACACATGCCGGCATTGATATCGGTATCTACGATCACGATTACGCCTCAATAAGCCATGCTTTAGAGATACTGGACCAAATACAGCCACAGCGCTTTGTCCTTGCCCATATGGGCGGCTGGGGATGCTGGGAGGCAGTAGAAAACCACCTGGCAGGTGCGCCTGTATATTTTGATACTGCCTTCTCCGTGGGCCCCATCGTTCCCTTACCGGCTCATGAAAAAGCTCCCTATCTGGACACCAACCTCACTGTGGAAGCCTTTGCCCGTTTGTGTCATAAACACGGTACGGATAAAATACTTTTTGCTACCGATTCCCCCTGGCAGGACCAGTCTGATACTATTTCCCTGATTCGCAGTGCTCCCCTCAGCAGTCATGACATGGACCGCATTTTGTACCAAAATGCCGCAGGTCTGTTACAACTTCCCATGGAATAACCAAGAATGTGCGTTGCACATTCTCGCACTGACGCGCAGTCGCAACGCGATATCTTCCACTTGCGCGTCATGCGCATCCCCGCGGAACGTTTTTTACTTCACAGGAAATTCCTATGAAGTAAAAGACTCCGGCCATCCGACTTTCTGTCAGTGGCGGGAGTCTCTTCTGCTTGTACTATAGCTTCTTTCTACCCGATTTCTTTATATTTTTGGCCTGATACATACGCACATCTGCGTTACGGACATATTCCTCCATATCTGTGTCCATGGTTATTTCACCTACATGATAACCATAGCTCAGGGACAATCTGCCTCTGTGGGTATTGGCCGCATTGTAAGCCTCCACCAGTTTATCCACCCTGCGCCAGTACTCCGCTGCCTCCTCCGCACCGGACACTACGCCCATTACCACAAACTCATCTCCGCCATATCGTGCCACTTCAAAATCCATACCGACGCTTCCCAAAAGCTCCGCTGCCTTTTTGATTACATAATCACCCTCTTCATGGCCGAAACGGTCATTAACCAGTTTCAAATCGTCCAAATCCACGAAACCGATAAAAACAAGCTTACGCTCCTTAATACAGCGCTTCTTAATAACCTGGGAAAAACGTGCCTGGCCAAACCTGTTGTATACTCCTGTGAGGGAATCCTTTACATACATGTCATCCAATGCCTGCATGGCCGTCTCTAAAAGACAATGCTTACGCATATTTTCAATGGCATGCCCCATATCGATCAGCCATTTTGCATACAATGTATCGCCAATGGGAACCTCGCTGTTTACAAATACAACATATCCGTAGTTACGGTCCAGATAGTGAATGGGCGAAAAAATATACATCTTACCCTGCTGTCCTTCTGCAAACATTTCATCCAATCCGTAACAGGAGGGGAAATCCTGCTTTTGGAAGAACTTTCTATCCTTATATGCAAGCATTACCTTAGACATCTCCGTATAATGCTGGCGTTCATATGCAGACATATTTTCCTGCTCTACGATGCTTCTGCCAAACACGGTTTCCATAAAATCTGAATTAGTACAGCAATAAAACTCGCCCGGCTCCATCTTTTCAATAAAAGTCCTAAGTGCCAGCAGCCAGTCCTGATATTTATTACCCAGCATAATATCCTTAGCCTGCTGCAGCATATGGCGCACGGAAGTACGGCGGAACGCCGCCTTTCTCATACTACTGCGCTGCTCACCGTAGGTATATGCAGCATCCCCTCTGACACATCCGCAGCTTTCTCCCCAGACTACACTGTCAGGAATGCGTATTTCCCTGGGTACCACTTCACCATGAGCAAGGTCCCACAAAAGCTTACAGGCTGCTTCTGCCTGCTTATCCACAGAATTATATACAGAAGTCAGCACCGGCTCATGCTGGCGCCCTTCCTCGCTGCCATCATATCCTGAAACTGCCACATGTCCCGGTATGGAATAACCGTTTTTCTGCAAAATACCGCATACGGTAATGGCCATAATATCATTGGCACAGATAACGGCATCCGGCAAGGGCCGTCCGGAATTAAGCAATCTGGTAGCGGCATACTCACCGCCCAGTATATCAAAATCCCCCTGAGTTATCTCATTTTCATCCACGGGAATGCCATGGGCCTCTAAAGCGTCCAGATAGGCACGGAATCTTTCTTCTGCATCAGGATTGCCTGCAATCCCCTTGACAAAATGCAATCTGCGCATTCCATGCTCTACAATAAAATGCTCCACCAATTCCCGCATGGCCTGATAGGAATCTCCTCCTACGAAGTAATAATCCTTCATTTTCGTACCAATGAAAACAATGGGTTTGGTAACATTACGCAGTTTTTGGGTGATACGCTTCTGATTGCCTTCCAGGTGAATGGTATTTGCCACCACGATTACACCATCAAAAAGATCCAGGTCCGGCAAGTTCACAATATTCAATTCGCCTGCATTATGCCTGTCATTTTCAATAGCACCGGTAAACCACGTAAAAACCGCAATATTACAGTTATATTCTTCTATGAAATGCTCCAGGCTGCGCAGAATACTGACCTGGGCGTTGGTATCAATTGCAGTAATCAACACCGCAATATTCATGAGTTTCTTTGCCATCCCACAATATCCTTTCCATAAATGAACTATAACCTTTCCTCCAAAGTACATTATATAAATAAATTAGCTATTATTTCAAGTCATTTTTTGCTAATTACTCCCTGCAAAAGTAAAAAGTGCGACATATCTGCCGCACTTTCATTAATTGCTCTTTTTAATCACAAAAACGTTTATACATTTACTTCTCTTCCAAAGACTGTTTCTTAGTAATTGTTATTTTTTCTTCATAGCAGCTGAATATTTCATCTACTGTCTCCCGGTTCATCTTAGGTGTAACCAGACTCACCAAAGGCACAATGATAAGGCCTGCTACCATGGCTACCGCACCTGCGTTAATGGGCGAAGCAATATATTTCAGGAACAGATTGGATACGGTGATGCCTACGCCGGTGATAAATCCTGCCCATACGCCTGCTTTGGTCACGCCCTTCCAGTACAAGCCAAAGAGAAAAGGTCCTAAGAATGCGCCTGCCAATGCGCCCCATGAAATACCCATGAGCTGGGCTATAAAAGTAGGAGGATCTAACGCTATAATAACTGACAACACAATAAAGAACACAATCAGTACCTGCATGGTCCGTACCTG
Source organism: Lachnospiraceae bacterium (assembly GCA_017513625.1). Classification (GTDB taxonomy): domain Bacteria; phylum Bacillota; class Clostridia; order Lachnospirales; family Lachnospiraceae; genus Acetatifactor. Next base: position 42,040 of record JAFXEW010000111.1, read on the forward strand.
CTTCTTTTCATCCATCTTTTTCATACATGTTTCCTTCAGGAAATCCAAAGTTAACGTAGAACTGGATGTCAACACCAGGGATGACAGAGTAGACATGGATGCGGATAACACCAGCACTACCACAATACCAATTAAAATATCAGGCAATTTGGAAAGCATAAAAGGAATAATACTGTCGTATACTACCGTGCCGTTTGCTCCGTAAATGGCGGGATCATCAAAAAGTCGACCAAATCCTCCCAGGAAATAGCAGCCGCCGGAAATAACAACCGCAAACAGGGTAGATACCACGGTGCCCGTCTTTATAGCCTTTTCATTTTTAATGGCATAAAATTTATGTACCATCTGAGGCAATCCCCATGTACCCAAAGATGTAAGGATAACCACGCCCAGGAGATTCAAAGGATCCGGTCCAAAGAAAGATGTAAAGGCTCCAGGTTGTCCCATAGTCACGGGAACATCACTGGGAATCTCTGCCATTACACGGATTGCTTCCATAAATCCGCCCTGACCGTTTAACACAGCCGCAATCACGGCAACAATACCGAAAAGCATGATAATGCCCTGTATAAAATCATTGATAGCCGTAGCCATATATCCGCCCAGAATAACGTATAACGCTGTAATACCTGCCATAATGATTACACACGCGGTGTAAGGAATATTAAATGCCATACCGAACAATCTGGACAGGCCATTATATACGGACGCGGTATAAGGCACCAAAAAAATAAACACAATGGCCGAAGAAACTATTTTAATAGCCTTGCTCTCAAATCTGGAGCCAAAGAAATCCGGCATGGTCTTAGATTCCAGTTTCTGACTCATTACACGGGTTCTTCTTCCTAAAACCACCCATGCCAGCAGACTTCCGATAATTGCATTACCGATACCAATCCATGTGGATGCCAGACCGTATTTCCAACCAAACTGTCCTGCATATCCCACAAATACAACTGCAGAAAAGTAGGACGTACCATATGCAAATGCAGTAAGCCAGGGACCTACGGAACGGCCGCCCAGCACAAAACCGTCAACACTGACAGTACTTTTCCTGGTATAGAGACCCACACCTAGCATTACTGCAAAGAAAACCACCAACATAAGAATCTTTTCAAACATCTTTCAATCCTCCGATTCACCTATGACACTTCTAAACATGCAACTGCTTTCAATAACGTCAGTGCAATAATCTGTTCTGATATTGCTTGTTTTGTCGCTTTAAACCGTTACACTTTAAACCGCAACGCTTTAAACCACTAAAGCATACATAGATACTACCACTGCTTGCAATGATTGTCAACACATAATTTTTATTTGACTATTTACCTTTTTATCGTATAAAGCAAAAACAACCCGGCCTCTGTTGAGACCGGGCTTTGTAACACTATCTATTCCTGAAAATATTCCCCGTATTTTGCCTGTATTACTTCATCCATGCTACCCTTGGCATATTGTAATGCTTCTTTGTAAGATAAAGTCTTTGCGGTGCTGTTTAATATGTTTTTACCGTGCATGGCCTTGGGGAGATGATGGAGGGTTCTCAATATACGATAAACCTTTTCCTTATTTCTGCCCTCTTCCAGTTCATTCTGCATCCCGACAAACAATGCCTGCATCAGCCTGCATATGTTATCTTCTTCCTTTTCATTCTTTCAAATACACAGGGTGTATTCAGCCATTCATCCTTCTTTTCCAGGATAAGTTTGTAATTAGGTAATTTGTATTTCTTACACAAACACTCCATCTGTACCAACAGTTTATCTGCGCATGACACACCGGCTTTTTCCAAAGAAATAAACTCCGGCACCTGCTGCCAAAACAAAGCTTCCTCCCGCAAACGCTTCCTTTCACCGATTTTCCAATGTTTCCGGCGCCTCTTCCTTTCGCATACTGTATGCCTGTATCTAATATCTGATAATAATAACTGATGTCCATCCTATATTCTCCTTTATTCCCCGGAGTCACCTATGATTTTTATGACCGGTAAGCACGCTATTCCCTTTTGGTTTTTCATTATAGTTTACCTTATTCAAAAAGTCTATCTATAGCCTTTATTTAATATCCCGGCTGTGCTATACTCTTTTCACCTGCTCCTTTCGGAGCAGTTTCTTGCCACGGGTCCGTGGTGCTATTTTCTAAATTCAATTCTATTTTTAAGGAGGAATCCCATGTCTGAAATCACTTCTTGTACTTATGAACAGGCCACAGGGCCTATTGACTACGGCTTTACCAACGATTACATGTTCCGGGCCATCCTGCAGCAGAATACCAAGGTGCTCACCGGGCTGGTAAGCGCACTGCTTCATTTAGAACCGGTGGAAATCACTTCCATCGCAGTGACGAATCCCATAGAGCCCGGCGACTGTATCGACAACAAAGAATACATACTGGATGTAAAGGTCCAGGTCAACCACAATACGCTGTTAAATCTGGAGATGCAGGTGGTGAACCTGTTAAACTGGGACGACAGGTCCTTAAGCTATTTATGCCGCAGCTACGACCAGCTGTGCAGGGGACAGGACTATGCCGCCGCCCTGCCTGTGATACATATCGGCTTCCTGGACTATTCACCCTT
>JAFXEW010000112.1 GCA_017513625.1 Lachnospiraceae bacterium
GACCGATACAATTTTCTTTGATATTATCATTAAATGTGAAAGTATTTCATCTGGTATTTCATCCACATCAAGATAATGTTCCTTTGGAACAAGTAATATATGACCTTCATTAATAGGTTCCATATCCATAAACGCCATTACTAATTCATCTTCGTAAACAATATCTGTTACTAATTTTTCCTTATGGCAAAAAATACAATCCATAATATCACCTCGTCAAATTCAAAATTTCAACTTTTATATCTAATCCAAATCCCCCACATATCCATAAGAATTCAAATTCAAATATTTTTCTAACGCAGCTATCTGTTGCTCATACTGTTTCTCAGTTTTAAGATTATAAAACATAACATCAGTAATCGTTTCTTTACCATCCAATATGCTAAAATCCGCTACACGAGATGCGTCTATTCCTATGGAATAGATTTTCGGACATTCCTTATATATTTTCATATCAGAAACGGGATACTGAAAGCGTTGCAAATATTTCATTTCAGAAATACATTCTAATGCAGTTTCATCATCCGCGCGGTATTGCATAGTAAATTCCTTTAACTTCGACATATTATATAAGAAGTTTAAATCACTTATGGGCACTTTGTTAAATTCCAACACCTTAAGATTCTTTAATTTTTTCATAAAATCAAAGGTAATAACCGCTGTTTCCTGTATGGACAAGCTCTGCAATTTAGTAAAATTCTCCAACTCCTCATAGTTAATGCCATCTATTCTACGAAGACTGAGTTCTCTTAATGAAGATATTTCAGCAAGACACAAAATGCTATCCAACTTCATAATGTTCAAGCTTATTTTCTTTAATTTCTCCATTTCCTTCAAACAACCCAGATCTTCACTTGTAACATTACAATCTACTAAAGCTATAGCTTTTAATGCTTTAGCAGCAGTAATACAAGAAAAATTAGTAACTATACAATTATGTAAAATGAGTTCCTTTATATTCTCTACATCATCAACTTGTGCAAAATCTATTGCTTGCTCTTTTTTGTAAAACCATGCCCCCATATTATGCCTCCTCTAAAATAATACTTTTCTCTTCGTTAACTTCAAATTTGCTTAATTGAATCAAGCCCCTACAATTGAACTTCGCTCAATTGTCATCCCTTGCTCTAAATAGCACCAGATACATTGATCATTTCTGAAATTGGCAATCTATCCACTTTCTTATATCCTCGGACCGACAAATCCAACAGTGCAAGTTTTCTCCGTTTATTATTTCATCGTAAAACACTCTATAGCAAATATTACACCTACCCCAACTAATACGCTTCCTAAAACATATAAAAATGAAATCATAAGATTACCGTTTTTCATTAAATTAGCTGTTTCTAAAGCAAAGGTAGAAAATGTAGTAAAACCACCACACATACCAACTTTTAAAAACAACAGCATATGTGAGTTCAGAGAAGTGTTTTTTGCCGCAACTACCGTAACAATACCAATAACAACACATCCTATTACATTAACGGCAAATGTTTTTATTGGAAAATTTGCAGTTTCATTTATTGGTATCAAACCAATCAGGTACCTACAGACTGCTCCTATAAATCCTCCCAACCCTACAGATAGAATATTTAACATTTACTTTTACTCCTATCAAAAAAGGCTGCACTCCCTACGGGAAACAACCTTTCTACATTTTAATTTTCATCGGCAAGAAATGCTTTCAATTCATCCAGTCTTTCAGATGCCATGTCATATCCGTGACGGTAATACTCTTCCAGTTTCTGTACATTACATTCACTATTGCCCACTACTACATCCGTAGGCCTGAATACAAAGGCCCTGCCTGCCTGTTCCATTTGTGCGATGGTGTCCAGCGCCTCATTATAGGGATTATGGCGTTCTAATGCTGCCTTGACAAATGCAGGGTACTTACGGTATACCCATGCCAGCAGTTTATTATACCAGAAGCCACTGGGTTTCTTGCGGTAGGATGCATCCTTGGTCAGCACCACAATCAGCTTTTTCCAGCCTTCTTCCAAGGCCTTGGTGACGGGAATGGCATCTGCCACACCACCATCCATCAGGGGGCGCCCTCCTATATCTGAAATTTTAGCAATCAAAGGCAGGGAATTCGCTGCCCGTAAGACCTTGAAATACTCATCTTCGTCCTCAAAATCGTCAAAATAAAGCACCTCACCGGTGAGCATATCCACGGTACTAAGCATAAATCTGCCGGCAAATTCCTTCAGCCTGCCGAAATCATAGGGTGCTCTTTTTCTCTGCACTTCATCAAAAAGAAAATCCATATCAAAAAAGGTACCCTTCTTGAGAAACGGCTTCATTCCCATATACTTGTATTCCTTCAGAGGATATACCACGGACTGCATAATGCGTCCCTTCTGACCGCTCACATAATTCATACCTGTATATGCGCCGGCAGACACAGCAATAATATTGGGGATTCGGATATCACTGTCTAAAAAGCAATCCAATACGCCGGCAGAGAACACGCTTCGCATTGCCCCGCCTTCCAGTATAATACCTACTTCAGTGTTTTCCATCGTAAACTCCTTGTGTCCACAGATATAAAACAGTATACTCTATTTTTCGTCGGTTTCCAAATAAAAAGAGTATAAAATCTTTTCTTTGACCTTCTTTTCCATACACCCCTGTAAGGCCGCTTCATAATAGTCCATCTGGGTACCGTAACGCTCCCACAGTTTATCCATATCATCTACCACATCCGTCTTATAATCCAGCAGGACGATCTCGCCCTCTTCCACAAAGAATACGTCTATGATTCCCTGTATCAGCACCTTTTCTCCGGGGGGCATATTTTCATGGAGCACAGATGCTTCCACGCCATATACAAAGGGCTGTTCCCTGTACAGTTCACCACGGCGCATGGCTCCCCACATCCTATAGGCAGACTTACTGCGCAGGAAACGCAGGACCTTAGCCGGCCGGATGGCATTATAAAACTGCTCTGAAAGACGCAGCTGCTTTTTCATCTCTTCCATAAAGTCCAAAAGTTCCCGCCATACTGCCTCTTCCTCAAAGTCCCTGCTATACTGTTCATAGGAGAGTGCAAACTCCATCACGCTACCCAGCACCTTTTCAAAATCCAGTATCTCCATAATACGATGGTAAGCATTTCCTCTCACCGTACCGCTTATTTCTTCCTGTCCGCGGCGGAAAGAGGGCACATAGCTTTCTGTTTCCCTATGTTCAAAGGCATGGAATGCAGCCTCATCCTTATCCTCCATGGCAGCAATCTTCAGTTCGGAAACCGTAGTTTTGGTATACAGGCCCTCCAGCTCACGACGTGGATAGGTATAGTCCAGACTTTCCCGCAAACGGGCCAGCTTCTGCTTATCCGCATATTGCTTTGCATCCCCCAATTGTTTGCTACGTACAAAAAGCTGTACCTGTTCCTGTTGCTCCTGCATCTGCAACTGCGCACTGTCCGTAATACTTACCCGGATATCCGTCCCCGCCAGCACAGGAAGCAGCATATCCAAATAATTGGTTGCCTTGAAAAATCTATGGTATGCAGGAGTCTCCGCATGCTGTGCCATGCCGGCTTCATACTTTGCCAAAGCATCACTGATGCAGGCAGTCATAATCAGTTTTTCCCGTGCTCTGGTAAGGGCTACATAAAGCACCCGCAGTTCTTCCGCCAGATTGTCCTCCCGCAGTTTAGCTGCCATAATACTCTGACGCAGGGTTTTACAGCGTATACGTCTGTCAGCATCCACATAATCACAACCCAGCCCCATCTTCATATCCATTATCATGGCCCGGTTAATATCCTGCATATTAAACCTTTTTGCCAGGCCGCACACAAAGGTAACCGGGAATTCCAAACCCTTACTCTTATGAATACTCATAATACGTACCACGTCCGCATTCTCATCCACCGTGTCACCACTGCCAAAATCCAAATCGTATTTCTCCAGCTGCTCAATATATCTTACAAAATGAAACAGACCATGGAAGCTGGTGCCCTCAAAATCGGATGCCTTGGTAAGCAGCATTTCGGTGTTGGCCCGGCGCTTACTGCCGGCGGGAAGAGCAGTTACATACTGCATATAATCATGCTCTTTAAAAATACTCTCCATCAGTTCACGAATTGGCATGTATACCACTCTGCCCCTGTATTCCTCCAGCTTTTCCAGGAAATCCGTTACTTTTTTCTTTAAGGAAGAGTCTGCCGTATCCTGCTGCCCTTTTTCTCCTGCTTGCTTATCTGCTGTCTGGTCCATAGCCCCATTTTGTATATCCTTTCCATAAGCCTTTAATGCTTCATACAAGGATACCTTTTTCCTTCCTGCACGAATCCGGGCGATTTCCTCCTCCGTAAATCCGCCGAATATGGACTTCAGGGTACCGAACAGAGGAATGTCCTGTTCGGGGTTATCTATAGTCCTGAGAAGCTGCAGCACCTCCTGCACTTCCACCGCTGCAAAGTACCCTGTTTTGGAACTGATGTACACAGATATTCCCTGCTCCTCCAGCACCTGCTTAAAAGTCTCGTCCCAACCTGCATTAGTACGGAGTAAAATAGCCATATCCCTGTATTCAACGGGACGCAGCTCACCTGTCTTTTTATCCGTCACCTTGAAATACAGTTTCAGCTCCTTAATTTTATTTGCGACAGCCAACGCCTCCTGATGCCGGTTGCTCAGGTCTTCCTCCTGCCCCGGCTTTTCCACCAGAATCAGTTCACTTTCACAGCCGGTGTTTTCGGGATACTTTGCTCCTTCATACAGCATGGCTGCATTGTCATAGGCGATACCGCCCGTCTCTTCACCCATGATCCGCACAAAAATATCATTTACCGTGTGGATTACTTCCTTTCTGCTTCGGAAATTCATGGACAAATCAATGCGGCAGTTCTGCTCACCGTCATTCTCATAGGTTTGGTATTTATCCAGGAAAATACCCGGCTCAGCCAGACGGAACTTATAAATACTCTGCTTTACATCTCCTACCATAAAGCGGTTATTCCGTCCCTCCTGTGTACCGGATACAGTACTTAAAAGCAGCTCCTGCACATAGTTGCTGTCCTGGTACTCATCTATCATGATTTCTTTAAAATACTGCCTGTATTCCTTTGCCACCCTGCTTGGTCTTACTGCAAACCGTCCCTCAGCATCGGGCCCGTCCTTTTCCAGCAGAATATCCAGGGCATAGTGTTCCATATCGGAAAAGCTTACCAGCTTCTTTTCCTGCTTTTTGTTTAGCATGCGCTCCCAAAAGTCCAGTACCAGGTCAATGAGACAGTTCACCGGTCCAAGGCATGCCCTACCTCTTTCCACCTCACGTTCAAGGGGTATTTCCAAATATTTTTCTTTTATATCCTGTATGATATCCTTGGCTTCGCCCCGCAGGTCCTTGGCCTGTTCACGCAACAGAGGATCCACGCTGTCATCCTTTTTGGAAGGAAGACGGTCAAAGGTCATCTCTGACAATGCTACTGCCAGCTTTTCAAAACTCTCTGCCGCTGCTACGGCCTCAGTCTTTCCCAGTTCCCGCTCCAACAATTCCCCATACATATAGGGGCCGGCAGGCTGCTCTGCAATTTCAAGTGCTTTTTTCAAAATATCCCGGGCCGCAGTCAACATGTGACGTATATGACTTTCCATATACCGGCCGCAGTCCGTATCCAGCAGTTCCTTTACACTTTCTGCCCCATAATCCCTGCGACGCTCTTCCAGCCACTGCTTCGGCCAGGGAAAGCTTTCTGCATAGTGATACATCTCCAGAATATATTTTTCCAGGACCTGTTCCTTACCGCCCGGGCAAAAAAACTCCACAGCGTCATGGAACACCTTTTCCCCTTTATCAAAGGCATCTTCCCGCACTTCCTTTAAGGTCTCCTGTTCCAGCAGTTTGATTTCACCATCATCCGCTACCCGGAAGGCCGGGTCCAGACCGATTTCGTTGAAATGGTTACGGATAAGAAACAGACAGAAGCTGTCAATGGTGGTAATCTGGGCATTATAAAGTAGTGCCGACTGTCTCTGGATATGCAGTGACTCCGGCTGTTCTTCCAGTCTCGCTGCGATACCTGCGGCAATACGTTCCCTCATCTCTGCTGCTGCCGCATTTGTAAAGGTCACAATCAGCAGTCTGTCTATATCCACGGGATTCTCTTCATCACAGACCATCTTTACGATCCGCTCCACCAGTACTGCCGTTTTACCGCTGCCTGCTGCCGCAGAAACCAGTACATTCCGATCCCGCATATTGATTACCTTTAACTGATCCTCGGTAAAATTAATCGCCATACGTCTCCATACCTTTCAAAATATCGCCATCTTCCATCTCTGCCAGGGTCCGTTTTTCATAGCCGGGCACTGCAGTATCAAATCCGCAAACCTTTTTGTAAGCGCAGTAAGTACATGCGTCCTGTCCCTTTCTCTCATAGGGATCCATGGTAATTCTGCCGCTTAGGATTCCTCTGCCCAGGTCCGCCACTTTTTTACCTACATAGTCAGACACTATCTGAAGTTCTCCGGTACTCATAATATCCGACCTGGAAGAAAAAGTACCGTCCTTCTTTTTCTCCACAGGTACTACCCGGGATTTGCTTCCCATATATGCATCTATCTTTTCAATAATATCCGGTTCTCCGTTTACCACACCGTTCATCCGAAGCTGTGTCAGTATACGGTCATTGATTTCCTCGGGAGAAAGTTCTTCCTTTGCCTCCACCA
>JAFXEW010000113.1 GCA_017513625.1 Lachnospiraceae bacterium
CACATTTAGTAATTCCGCATTTGCTTACCACAATGACCCGTGTACATCCACTTCGGACAAAGACGGGCAGGTGTACTTCCTGGAAAAGGCGCAAATAATAAGGAATTTGTTTTAATTCTTCAGGTTCTTTAATTCTTCAAATAATTCCAGGTCAGCTTTCTTAATCTTAATATTGGATGTCAGGGGTGCTTCACCTGGTCGGGTGACTGTCATTTCAATAACAGTGTCTTCAGTAATCCCCCTAGAAAAAACAGCCTGTAAAAAGGCCATAAACTTTGGATGTTCTTTTTCAAAAGCTCCTTTGGCCTGCATCAGCTTCATTAATGTCATAGGATTCATATTTTACCTCACTTATATGCAATAATCTTCGTTTTAAATGGGTCAAATTAACTGACCAAGGGTATTATAGACCATTACCGTCCTGTCTGCAACCCGTTTGACACCATCCCCTCTCAAACACTATAATGTTTTCAACAAATCATTACAGAATTAGGAGGCACTATGTCTGACATTATACAAATCAACGACCTGAATATCCCGGAGCTTGATATTTACACCAAATTAAATGAAGTTCAACTTTTACACTACTTTGAACCGGATAAAAAAGGCTTTTTCATTGCAGAAAGTGCAAAGGTTATTGGACGGGCCTTAGACAGCGGGTGCATGCCCTATTCCATGTTGATGGATGAACGTGAGTTTGAGGGAGCCGCCAAGGATTTACTTGCCCGTTGTCCGCGTATTCCGGTGTATACAGCTTCATCCTCTGTTTTAACCAAGCTGACAGGGTATCATCTGACCCGTGGCATTTTGTGTGCCATGTACCGTCCTGCCCTGCCGACAATCAGCGAATTATGTAAAAATGCCCGCCGTATTGTAGTGCTTGAAAATATTGAAAACCCTACCAACATCGGAGCAATCTTCCGTTCCGCAGCTGCTTTGGGCATGGATGCCATTCTGCTCACGCCGGCCTGCAGCAATCCTTTGTACCGCCGGGCAAGCCGTGTCAGTATGGGCACCGTTTTTCAGATTCCCTGGACTTATATCGGTGAGAGCCGCGACCACTGGCCAACAAAAGGAATGGCCCAGTTACATGATATGGGCTTTAAAACCCTTTCCATGGCTCTGAAGGAGGATTCCCTGGCCATTGACGAGCCTCTACTTCTACAGGAAGAAAAGCTTGCCATTATACTGGGCAATGAAGGGGACGGTCTCAGCGCAGACACCCTGGCTGCCTGCGACTACACAGTTAAAATACCAATGTTCCATGGTGTGGATTCCTTAAATGTTGCAGCAGCAAGCGCCATTGCCTTCTGGCAATTCGGCAAACAATTGTCTTAATAGTCCAAAAGTTCCAGACAATTTTTGTTCTCATCCTTCCAATTAGTGTTATAATAGTAATTGCCACTCGAATATATCAACAATGATAAGACAGTAACGAAAGGAGGGGCAGGCAGAGGGGGTACAATCAATATTGATATATAAGGGGGTGTGCTCAAGAGCACTATTGTATTGGAGGGTATGAAATGAATAAAAGAATGAAAAGGTTTATCAGCAATGTTTTATCTTTTGCAATGCTGGTCAGCCTGTTACTGGTTCCGGCCACAGAGAGCCGTGCAGCCTCAGACACCTTGTTAAACACCTACGGTTCTGCTTTCGGATATACCGGAACCTGTATTAACCTACATCAGCTTCAAAATGCCAACACTTTGGCACATGTTAAATCTCAGTACAACAGTATTACACTGGAAAATGAAATGAAGCCTGATGCCATGCTGGGCTACTCCGCCACCCTGATTTCCAGGGACAGTGCAAAGAGTATGGGCTACTATATTCCCAGCGGCATGAATGAATCCAATGTGCCCCGCATTAACTTCAGCACAGTGGATGAAGTAATGAAAATCTGTTACGAAAACGGTCTTTCCATGCGTGCACATACTTTGGTATGGCACAGTCAGACACCGGACTGGTTCTTCAGAACCGGTTATTCTTCCAACGGAAGCTACGTATCCCGTTACGAAATGGACCTGAGAATGGAATATTATGTAAAGTCCGTAATCAATCATGTATACGCAAGCCCTTATGGCCGGGTAGTATATGCATGGGATGTTGTTAATGAATATATGCATGCAACCAACTGCGGATGGTTAAGCATCTACGGTGGTGTAAATACCAATCCTGATTTTGTAAAAAAAGCTTTCCAGTATTCCGATGAAGCACTTAACCAGTTAGGTTTAGGGGATTCCGTTAAGTTATTCTACAATGACTATAATACTTATATGGAAGCAGACAAAATCGTTACCATGGTTAAATACATCAATTCAGAGAAAAAGCTCTGCGACGGTATCGGTATGCAGTCCCACCTTGCAACAGATTTCCCCAGTGTTTCCTACTACACGGATGCACTGAAGAAATTCTTGAATACAGGCTGCGAAGTACAGATTACAGAGCTTGACATAAAGAATAAGGGAGATTCCGACCAGGCTAAATATACCTACGACCTCATGTCTTCCATTCTTGCAGTTAAAAAAAGCGGCGGTAAGATTACCGGTATGACCATTTGGGGACTCTCCGATGATGTTACCTGGATCCGCGGTGAGAAGCCTTTATTCTTCTCTACCATGGGCAATCCCAAGGAAGCTTACTACAGCATGTTAGACGCATATCAGGACGCAGGCCTTTCATCCGGCGGCAATAACAACGGAAACAATAACTGGCCCGGCAACAGCAA
>JAFXEW010000114.1 GCA_017513625.1 Lachnospiraceae bacterium
AAATATTCCGCAATTCCCGTAGCAACGGATGGACATTTCATACGCAGCATTGCTGCCTGATCAGATGTTGCCACTACCAGAACGGAGCGGCGCATTCCTTCTTCCCCCAGATCCTTTTGTACGAACTCCAAAACTTCTCGTCCACGCTCACCCTCACACCGATACCAAATGCCTCCAACTCCTTCTTAAGATAATTATGGAGTTTCCAAGTCATGTCCGACTCATAATAAGACGAAACCGCAGGGCTGCGGTTGTATTTACCGTAATGCCCTGCGTCCAGACATACCTTTACTGCCATGTTATTCATCCTCCTTTTTCTCATCTGCTTCTTCATGCAGCTGTTCCAATACTTCTTTCAGCTTCTTTGGAACCGGAAGTCCGATAAGGGCAACATTCTCAATAATGGAAATTCCCTCATTGGATAAGTAAAAGAAAATGACTGCGGTGCGGAGTACACTTCCGTTCTGGATGACCTGCGTATCAAGCACATGGCCGATACCTACCAGACAGAAGATTGCCACCTTTTTGCAGATGCCTTTAAAACCAACCTCGCTGGATACCTTTTTCTGTACGAATGCTGCCATAAGCCCGGTGGCATAATCGATGACCACGAACATAAGGAGTGCATACAGAAAACCATCCAGTCCTCCAAGAAACCAACCCATAAAGCCTCCTATTCCTGCAAATACATACTGCACTGTTGTTACTGCCTGTCTCATAATTGTTACCTGCCTTTCTTTGTTTTTTGGTATGAAAAAAACAGCCCTCAAAAGGCTGTTTGATTCCAGAACTATATCTGATTCGGCATACTGTCCCATAACCTCATATCTTCCTGACCAAGACTCCATATTGCAATCCCTGACACGCCATAGGTGTATGCTGCTTCATTTGCCCAATAGACAATACTGTCCACATCGGAGTAATACATAATAGAAAAACCGTCCGCATCTCCAAGATACATCCTCGAAAGCCAGACATTCAAATCATGTGGTACTACCTTCATTTCATAATCGTTGCCACATTCCAGTGACATTTCATGGGAATGGAAAAAGTCGTAATCCATAGAAATATCCTGGCTTCTTGTGCTGATTTCCTCCACATCAGAATTAACACGGAACAATTCAAATTCATTATCCCATGAAATTCCGGTACGAGTACATCTTCCAAAAGTAGTCTGCCTTCCGTCTGGGAAGGTAATATCAAAACACTCATAAGGTTCATAATACCATGCATCACCCAGTCGCAAGAGGTCACACACCACTCCCTTCTCCGCCATGAATCCCACATATCCGGTTTCTGCAGTAATGGTTGCTGTAAACCTTAGTGTGTAGGCAGCACCGGAATATACCCTTACCTTATTTCCACGTATTCTCATTTCCACGGTATATAGGCTTGGATCACTCCGTAAATCTGCATTTGAGGTCTTACTGAAAGAAGATGTATAACTGCCAAGTTTCTTACTTCCCTGATACAACTCCACACACTGGGTATCGTAATTTATACAGCAGAAGATGCTTCCAAGAAACACTCCTGCTTTACCGCCTCCCGATGATTTGAAGGCAAATCTCGCCCTCACATGGATTTCAGAAAATCCGGCATAATCCAGTGCCAGTTTTCCGCTGCCTTCCAGCTGCGAATACTTACGGACACGGTCAGAACTTTCATCTTTCCAAATCTTCCACGAACCGTCAAGCACTGTAAAATAGTTGGTAGGGATTTCTGAATAATCACAGAAATCTTCATACCATACAAGCGCACTTTCCGGCTTTCTGCGAAGCACCTCTGCAGTAACCTTAAATGCCCTGTCGGGCTGTACCATTTCTCCGGTCACATCCATGAATTTTCTTGGCTTCAATCCATAGTACACTTCCCCGGCAGTCGCTTTCTGTGAAAAATCCGAACATACCCGAAAGCCATAAAAAACCACTCCAGGCACCCCACCGGACACTGTAATGGTGTGCTTTCCTGCTGACAAGCTGACTCCACTTTTTAATATCCTCCAGAATTTCTTTCTCCAATATAAGAAATACAGCCTTGATTCCGACAGCATCTGACTGTCCCCATCAAGACTGATTCCGATGCTATTCTTATCCCATCTTGGATAGACTATCTCAACTGCCACATCATATGTTCCGGCTGTCGGTACTTCAAATGTGTATTTCAGCACCGCTTCTTCATCCAAAACAGACGCATATCCTTCTCCAATGACTGCATTGCCTGAATAAGAATCCGGCACACCGTTCCTATCAACACTTATTGCTCCGAAAGAAACCTTCTGTTGCTTCAGATAAGTTGTGAGATATTTTCTGCCACTATAGGTTTCATGCTTTGTCGGCTCTGCCGTTTCCCTGCTCGTATCCCACCCTTCCATAAAGTCATATACATGAAGCAGTCCCCAAGGGACCATATCCGTCCAATCCCAATATGAAAAGAATGGAATAAAGGGCTGTGGCGGTGCATCACCTGTATGATTATATAAGCCCTCCATCCAATATTTCGCAGCATAATAGGTAAGGCTTGTTCCCCGATAGGTCGTACCAAGATTCTCCGTAGTATCGTATATCTGCCATCTCCATCCATATCCGGGAAGTCCCATCATGATTTTATCTGGGTTCATTGCATTGGCAGCATAACTGTAGATGCCTTCCAGCCAGCTTCTCGGAGATACCGGCCCCGGTGCTGAACCCGCCCAACTCATACCATAACTCATGATTGCTGCTGTGTCGCAGTATGCATCCAAATCGGCATACACGCACCAATTCTCGCC